>NZ_JAXOVV010000023.1:0-69493 GCF_036663415.1 Salinicola sp. 4072
GGTAGCCGGAAAACCCGGCTACCAGGGAAAACAGGCCACTTGACGTGGTCAGGTAATAACCGCTGAGGCGATGATCTGGCCAGACTGAACGGTTCAGCCGACCAGAACCGAATTGTTCAGCGTTTCCTTAAAGAATTCGCCGAGCTTATCCCTCTGACTATCCTTTAAATCAAGTGAAAAATTAACAACTTCACTCTCCGACAAAACCTCAACGACATCTAGAAAATCTAAATCATCAGGATACTCATCTTTGAACAACTTTAGAGTTGCCAAAAAAAGACCGCCATTCAAACAATCTTCGATTTCTGTAGCAGGGGAAACAGGGTTCGAATCTATATTTACCAGCTTCGTCACACCTTCACTTCTAATATTTACAAACCTTTTACAAATTAAAGAATCATAATTGTGAACTTTATAGCTCACAAGTTCCGCATCTGTATCGGACAATAAAATTATCCGACCAGACACTTCATCCCTGAACTCTTCATATAATGGCAGAAGGTAGTTGTAAACCTTTTTAATCTCATTAGCCCCACCTACTGGAACTATCCTTATACGCCTATCCTTCATTAAGTCCTGCAAATAGGCAGACAAATAGAGCCTTTCTGTGCTACCCTCACAAATAATCCAAGTAAAAGGTCTCTCCCCAATAACACTGGAAATAATAGACTGAACAAAATCATTCAAGCTTTTCAGCCTAATGTCATAAGGAAGTTTCCCTTTTGACACCTTTGCCAACTTCTTTACTTGCTCTCTATAACTGGATAGATTGATTTGGTCAAAAACATGTCCGTTTTCTCTCTTTGAAATGACAGTAGTGCTACCATTTTCAACAATAGGAAGAAAGCCATACCAATGAGAAGCAAAAAACACTTGCATACATTGTCTACTGATATCATAAAGGGCGTTAAATTGATCAAAACAAGCCGACATATGTAGAGAAGCTTCCGGCTCATCGATCGCTATAACAAGATTCCCGCCTTTATCCCTATGTTTTGCTAGCAAACTGTGAGCCACATCCACTATAGCTTTTTGTTTTTCACCCGAGCTCAATGAGCTAATTTCCAACCAGTGATCGCCTTGCTTTTTGTGCAACTTCCTGATATTAAAAAAAGCTTGGACTATCAAGTTATTAACATCACTCCTTTTGAGATTTTGTTGCCTGTCCGTGGGCGTGCGGTAGGAGTAATGCTCAAGTTCATCGGAAAGATCTTGAATAAAATCATTCAAACTATTATTTATAGCCTGTATCTGCGACTGTGCAACACGACTATTTAGAATTTGAGCAAGCGTTTCCCCCATCAATACTTGTATTTCTTTCGTCTCAAGCTTTGTAAAAGCCTCAGAATCAATTTCTTTTGGTATGTAAATATACTCAACAAGAGACTTTAGCTCAGACAAAAGCGGAGCATATTTATTCAACTCCTCCATTGTCAAACTAAACTCTAACTCGGGAAGGCTATTTTTAGCAGCTTCTACAAGCTCAGGGCTATTAAAAAATGAAAGCGCTACTGAACCATTATGATTAATACCCAACGGTAAAAGAAATTTTCCATCGAGTTCTGCCCGCATCTTGATGCGTTCCCTATGATCGACAAATCTTTTTACATTAACTTTATGTGATGAATTGGCGTTTGCCTCACTAATTTTCATGGCAACTTGGTGAAGCTCCTCAGCCAACGGAATCAAGTTTGGCTTTAACAACTCCTTCTCTATTAAAAATACCGGCACAATTTGTGGCTCTGAATTTTCAAGACCACTTTTCTTAGTAGAAGTGTGAAAATTCCAAGGCCTTCCATTAAAGTAAGTATCCAACGCTTCAAGCACAGAGCTTTTACCTACTCCGTTATTCCCCACCAGCCCGCAAAAAGAACCTGCATCAGTAACAGGAATGTAATTTATGCCTCTATATGTTTTATACCACCTCAAAACCACTCCAACTATCATAAAAACCTCATTAACTTTGAATTAATTATTGCAAACCGCACTGTCCCATCGAACTTCCCAAAAACAATGCTCTGATATTCATAAAAAGCCAACAGACCTTAATGAAATTCACTTTGAAGCTTTAAGCTCTACGGCCTATATTTGATAATACATTCTTCAACTTTATTCTTCCAAAAACGCCACCGTCTGCAACGCTGCAACAAAACCAACTCATTTTGTCCGCAGGCGGAACGACTCGGGAACCTTTCTTCCCCTATCGGCTTACGGATGGCCATGCTTGAGCGCTTCCCGCCCTACCCCGGCTTGGCCGATAGCGTCGATCGTAGCGGGAATGGGATAGACGCTTCCCTGCGCGCAGATGGGGAGCCTATGGCCATCGGGGGGCTATCGAGTCGATGTCGGCCCTTCTAGAGCCAAGCGCTAGGCCAGGGCGGTCTTGCTGACCAGCACCACGCCGAAGACGATCAGCATCACCAGGACCACTTGGCGGAACGTGGCGGCGTCCATCCGCTGGCGCACGATGCCGCCGATCCTGGTGCCGGCATAGACGGGTATCAGCCCCAGCAGCGAGATCCAGATCGACTCGGCCGTCATGAGGCCCAGCTTCGCCAGGCCCACCGCCATGATGACGCTCGACAGGCTGAAGGAGATGTTGATCGCCTGGATGAAACGCTTGGGATCGAGCCGGAGCGCGAGCAGGAACGGCAGCACCGGCATCACTTGCGATCCGGTCATGCCATTGACCAGCCCCGTGAGAAAGCCCGAGACCGGCGCGAGCTTCCGGCCCAGGGCATCCGGCATCGGCCGCCCTGGGCGAAACAGCGTGAAAGCCCCGTAGCCGATCAGGACCACGCCCAGTACCGCCCCGGCAATCAGGCTGTCGATAAGGTCCAGCACGGCGAGGCCCAGCATCAAGCCGGGAATGGTGGCGAGGAACATGGGCCAGAAGCGCCGGATCGTCTCGCCGAAGTGTCCCGCCTGCCTCATGACGATGGCATTGCTGACCAGCGAGGGAATGATGACCAGCGGCATGGCGGATTTCAGGCCCAGGCCAAGCGCGAGGATGGGCAGCGCGGAAGTCGAGAACCCGAGGCCCGTCGCCCCTTTGACGAAGGCGGCCACGAAATAGGCACAGGCGATGATGACAATCGTCTCGACACTCACACGGCCACCAGACTCAAGAAGGGATCGTGAGAGTGTGCGACGGCCTTCCCGGTCTGGCAATTTCCCCGGCCGCCCGTTAACGCGGGCCACTGGGCAAAGCAGGAGGAGAGTCGGGCATCGAGCAGTTGGCGATATGCAAGTATAGCGACCGAATTCGAACAGGCGATATGCCAGACGCTATGCCATAGGCATCCGGATAGATCAGGAACAACGAGGAACGGCGGGGAAGAGAGTGTCTCGAATACCGCTGCATATCAGCAGCTCGCGAGAAAAGTCGTCAACGCGGGAGCGAGGGACTGGCGCCCGAGGCAGGACTCGAACCTGCAACCCACGGCTTCGAAGGCCGTTGCTCTATCCAATTGAGCCACTCGGGCGCACGGCGCAGACGATAACATTACACAGGCCTTCGATGCGAGTGCATCGAAGGCCTCTGACGTATCAGTGCGCCATCATCTCCTCGGCGACCTCTTCGCCGCTCAGATCGGAGGGGTAGTAGGTCGGCCAGTTGACGACTTCTTCAAGCAGCGCGTCGCGGTCATCACCCATGTAGATGTGGTAGTGATCCGCATCGGTGGGCGAAATGGCGTGGTCGCTGAACTGAAAGTACTGCGGGGCGTCTTCATCCCCGCCCTTGCGCTCGAAG
Source organism: Salinicola sp. 4072 (assembly GCF_036663415.1). Classification (NCBI taxonomy): domain Bacteria; kingdom Pseudomonadati; phylum Pseudomonadota; class Gammaproteobacteria; order Oceanospirillales; family Halomonadaceae; genus Salinicola; species Salinicola sp. 4072. The sequence goes on from NZ_JAXOVV010000023.1 coordinate 3,755, forward strand.
ATATAGCGGACGCCACGGTTGCCGGCGTCGTAGGTGAGTATCTCGTAGCCGTCGTAGGCGTATTCGCCGGCGTGCGCTTCGTTACCTTCGTGGAACGTGACCTGGTCGCCGTCGATCACGATGCGGTTCACGCCGGTTCGATAGCCCTCTTCGTAGTAGGTCTTGTATTCCTCTGCGGTCTTGTCGCCGTGTTCGACCTTGTGGGCGAATACGGCGTCGAGGGTGCCGTCCTGCAGATAGGGGTAGACGGATTGCCAGTCCCCCTCCCAATCGGAAAGCTGACGATCCTCGACCTGATCGTTGTCGAAGTAGCCGGCATGGATATCCTCGTCATGATCATGACCGTGGGCATGTTCGTGATCGTGGCCATGATCGTCATGCTCATGATCGTGTTCGTGACCAGCCGCCATGGCGGCCGAATAGCTCCCCATCGTCAACAAACCGACGAACACCACACCCGCGCTACGCGCTGACAATAATTTCATGAATTTGGCTCCCTCTTTTTTCGTGACCGAGAACTGATCGGCGACAGAAACAATACGTTATATCATAACATTTTATCAACCGACCGATCGCTCGTGTGATCTCGAGGCAAGAGAATGCGATGGAACGCCCCGCCGATGACGAGGCGTATCAGGAGATAGGAACGGTATCCGGCTTCAGGAGAAAGCGGTACCGAAGGCGCGACGTTCGAGCAGGCGCTGCATGGCGGCGTTGGGCTTCTCGATCTTGTGATAGAAGCGGCTCGCGGCGTAGCTCTCGTTGAAGGCGTCGAAGTAGTCGTCGAGCACGTTGGCGGCGGAGACGTCGCCGGTATTGCGCAGCAGCTCGGCCGCGACCTCGGCGGTACAGAGATGCGAGGCGGAGGCCGGCTTGCGCAGCCGGTAGCGCGTCAGCCGGTCCGTGTGGAGCGGCAGCACCGGCAGGTTTTCCAGGTACGGGCTCTTGCGGAAGATCCGCCGCGCCTGACGCCAGGTGCCGTCGATCAGAATGAAGACAGGAATAAAGCCATCCTGCTTGGCGACGACCACGGCACGCTCGTCGACCACGCGATGCTGATAGTCCGGCTGGTCGTCGGGGAAGACCACGAACGGCACGTAGCGTCGATCCGCCAGCAGTTCGAGCAGGCGGGCCTCCGGCGCGGTGCGATACCAGGTGAAGGTCTGGGTCTGCGGCAGCACATCGGCGATCAGGCGCCCGGTATTGGTGGGCTTGTTGTGCTCGTAGGGGTGCGTCAGCAGCCAGACTCGGGCGTCGCTCGTCGCCGTCACACGGTACGGGCAGAGGCAGTTGAGCACCGGCAGGCGGCACCCGTCGCAGCGTTCGACGAAGCTGCCCCGCGCCTTGAATTCACGGCGCGGCGGGGTCGCGTCTCCGCCGGCCATGTCGCGCCGGGCGTCAGCATTCGGAAATTCGGTCTCGCTCGGCGACCAGGCTCTGGTCGTCAGTTCGGCATCATCACGCATGGATCGGCCCTCTCCGGCCTACGAAAAAGCGGGGCGCGCGCATTCTAGCACTCCGCCCCGCTTTCCTAGCCCCGGAATTAAGACAATATCTGTAGCAATCTCAGCGGCTGATGCTTTCGCTCGTTTCCGATGTGGCGCCACGCTCAGCGATGCCGCGCTGTTTCCAGTAACCCGCCAGCACGGAGCCGGAGACGTTGTGCCAGACCGAGAACAGCGCACCCGGCAGCGCGGCGCCGGCAGTGAAGAACTGGTTGGCGAGCGTGACCGCCAGGCCGGAATTCTGCAGGCCAACTTCGAAGGCGATGGTGCGCGCGGTGCGAATATCGAAGCCCAGCGCTCGGCTCAGCCAGTAGCCGGCGGCAAGGCCGATACCGTTGTGGGCGATGACGGCGATCGCCACGATCGGCCCCAGCGTTGCCAGGTTGCCGGCGTTGAGCGCGACCACGATGGCGATGATCAGCACGATGGCAGCCATGGCGAGCGTCGCCAGTGCCGGTTCGATCTTGCGGATGCGCGCGCCCAGCAGATGATGGACGATGACCCCCAGCGCGATCGGCGCGATGACCAGCTGCGCGATGCTCATCAGCATGCCGAGAACCGGCACGTCGATGCTCTGGCCGACCAGCAGCCAGGTGATGAACGGCGTGGCGACGACCGAGATCACGGTGGAAACCATGGTCATCGAGACCGACAGCGCGACGTGGCCGCCGGCAAGCCAGGTCATGACGTTGGAAGAGGTGCCGCCCGCCGTGGCGCCGACCAGGATCATCCCGGTGGTCAGCTCCGGGCTCAGCCCCAGCACGCGCGAAACCAGCAGCGCGGCGACCGGCATGATCAGAAACTGCAGGATGACACCGACGGCGATCGGCTTGGGCGCCTTGATCACGCGGGCGAAGTCTTCGCGGGTCAATGTCAGGCCCATGGCGAACATGATCACCACGAGCAGTGTCTTGATATCCCCCTTCAGCCCGACGAAGAGCTCCGGTGCGAAGGCGGCGATAACGGCCAGCAAGACGGCCCAGACCGGGAACAACCGGTTGATGCGTTCAAACATGATGATGTGTCCTAGCGATAGTTTGGCTCACCGATTGGCGAACCGGGGCCGCTCGAGCGGCTCTGTTGGGGTCGATCCGGAAACGGCAGCGGATCCGGCATCGACCGGGCGCGCTATTTTGCCGCAGCGCGTGCCGCGACTAAATAGGCAAAAAGGCAGGAAGCGCATCGGAGCGAAAATCCGGGCGGAAAAGCCAGACGGGAAAATCAGTCGGCGAAGCCGCCCTGCTCCCGCCAGCGCGCCACCAGATCCGGCACGCCACGGCTGGCCGGTTCGGCAATCGGGCTGACGCCCGGCGGCGCCAGATCGCGGGCGTGCGGGTCGACCAGCCAGCACGGCGCCTCGAACGGCGCCTGATCCAGCAGCAAGGCAGCAGGCATCACCGCCAGCGAGGTGCCGACGACCAGCAGCGCGTCGGCCCCGGCGACGATATCGCACGCCTCGGCATAGCGCGGCACGGCTTCGCCGAACCAGACCACGTCCGGGCGCAGCTGGCTGCCCTTGTCGCACAGATCGCCCAGGGCAATCCGGCCCCCGGTCGCGGGATCGCTCAACGGGTAGCGCAGGTTGGCATCGACCGAGGAACGCGCCAGCAGGATCTCGCCATGCAGATGCAGCACGTGACGCGAGCCGGCGCGTTCGTGCAGGTCGTCGATGTTCTGGGTGACCACGCTGACCCGAAACCCGGCGGCCTCGAGTTCGGCCAGCGCCAGATGCGCGGCGTTAGGCCGTGCCCGGCGGGTCTGCTCGCGGCGCTCGTCGTAGAAGCGCAGCACGGTTTCGGGGTCGCGCGCCCAGGCTTCCGGGGTGGCGACATCCTCGAGGCGGTGGTTTTCCCACAGGCCATCGCCATCGCGAAAGGTCTTGAGGCCGCTTTCGGCGCTGATGCCGGCGCCGGTCAGCACCACCAGATGCGGGGAACGGGTATCACTCATGGCGACAGGCTTCCTGATGTTCGCTGCTTCACTGTTTCCGAGGCTAGCATGCGTCGGACATCCGGGCACTCGGTCAGCCCCTTGAGATCGCCTTCGCCAGCCCCGACAATAGCGCCCTGTTCTTTTACCCAGGCCAGTGCCATGACCGTGCCGCTTACCCCAACCGAGCGCCTTGGGCCGCTGCCGGTGATCTATCGCGATGCGCGCCTGATAGCCGTCGCTAAGCCGCCCGGCATGCTGGTGCATCGTACGGCGCTGGCCCGCGGGGAAACCCGGTTCGTGATGCAGACGCTGCGCGACCAGATCGGCCAGCATGTCTTTCCGGTGCATCGCCTGGACCGCCCCACCGGCGGCGTGCTGCTGTTCGCGCTGGACAGCGACGCCGCCGCCGCGCTGACGCGGGCGTTCACCGAGCATCGGGTGAGCAAGCGCTATCTGGCCGTGGTTCGCGGCTGGGGGCCGGAGACGGTGAGTGTCGATGCGCCCCTGCGCGAGGAAGATGGCATCCGGCCCAAGGCGGAGATGCCCGCGCACCCGGCGCTGACCCACTTCCGGCGGCTGGCGACGGCGGAGATTCCGGTGGAGATCGATCGCTATCCGCAGTCGCGCTATTCGCTGATGGAAGCACGGCCGGAGACGGGCCGGCGCCATCAGATCCGGCGTCATCTGGCGCGCTGCGGCCACCCGATCATCGGTGATGCCAAGCACGGCAAGGGCGTTCACAATCGCTACTTCCGCGATCATCTGGACTGCCCGCACCTGCTGCTGTCGGCGGTGGCGCTGGAATTTCGCCACCCGTTCGAGGGCCGCCAGCTAAGACTGGAAGCGGCGTCCGACGATCACTTTTCCGCCCTGCTGGCCCGGTTCGGCTGGCAGAGGCATCTGACGCAGAATGGCGCCCACTGGATGACGCCCGCCACGAGCGCGGCCAGGGCCGAATCCGAATCGGTCGACGCTATTCCTTGACCGAAAACCGGTGATCGAAAATCGGTGATCGAAACTCCATGAGCGAGGATTCCATGATCCACGACAGCTCTCCCGGCGCTGGCAGCGTTGACGCCGGCAGCGACGACTACGATTTCCGCTTTGGCGGTATCCGGCGTCTCTACGGCACCCGCGCAGCCAATGCGTTCCGCCGCGCGCACGTCGTGGTGATCGGCGTGGGCGGCGTCGGCAGCTGGAGCGCCGAGGCGCTGGCGCGCTCCGGGATCGGCAAGCTGACCCTGATCGACCTGGACGATGTCTGCGTTTCCAACGTCAATCGCCAACTCCACGCGCTGGACGGCCAGATCGGCAGGCCCAAGGTCGAGGTGCTGGCGGAGCGCTGCCGCGCCATCTGGCCGGGTATCGAGATTCACGCCGATGCGGCCTTCATCACGCCGACCAATCTGGCCGAGCGGATTCCGGCCGATGCCGATCACGTGATCGACGCCATCGACCACGTCGGCGCCAAGGCGGCACTGATCCACTACTGCAACCGGCGCAAGCTGCCGATCACGGTAACCGGCGGCGCCGGCGGCCAGAGCGATCCGACCCGCGTGCGCGTGGCCGATCTCAGCCGCACCGAGCACGATCCGCTGCTGGCCAAGGTGCGCTCGAAGCTGCGCCGGGATCACGGCTTCTCGCGCAATCCCAAACGCCGCTTCGGCGTCGAGTGCGTCTACTCCGACGAGCAACTGGTCTACCCCGGCGACGATGGCGAGGTCTGCCTGCAGAAGCCGGCACCGGGCCAGGCCACGCGGCTCGACTGCGCTGCCGGTTTCGGTGCGGTGAGCGTGGTCACCGGCACCTTCGGTTTCGTCGCGGCCGGCCGTGTGCTGACCCGGCTCGCCGATAAAGCCAGACGCGCGGCAGACGAGTCACCGACATCGGCCGCCACCTCGGCGACGACGTCAACGACAACGACGTCAAAGACGACGACGCCGATAACATCAACGACAACGCCGGCCGCTACCCGGGAGACTTCCTCATGAGTGAACAGCACAAGCCCGTGCCGGGCATCTATCGCCACTACAAGGGTCAGCTCTACGAGGTGCTGGACGTGGCCCAGCACAGCGAAACCGAGGAGTGGCTGGTGGTCTATCGGGCGCTCTACGGCGACTACGGCTTGTGGGTGCGCCCGCTCGCCATGTTCTGCGAGCAGGTCAGCGTCAGCGACGAGCCGGTGGCCCGGTTTGCCCTGGAAAAGGCGTTCCGCTGAACGCTGCCGGCGGATGGCGGTTCTCGCGGGAAAGATCTGCAGTCAATGTCGGCTAAAAGATTAACGGCTGATCGATTAACCGGATTCCCGTACAATTCGCTGCTTTCCAAATGACGGTCCGATAACCCCCTATAAAGGATCGGCGAACCATTTCCCACGGGAGGAAGCATGAGCGTACGCGTCGGCGTGATCATGGGCTCGAAGTCGGACTGGTCGACTCTCTGCCATACCGTCGAGACCCTGGAAAAGCTGGGTATCGAGCATGAAACCAGGGTGGTCTCCGCCCACCGCACGCCGGATCTGCTGTTCGAGTACGCCGAAACCGCCGCCGACCGGGGCCTGGAAGTGATCATCGCCGGTGCCGGCGGCGCCGCCCATCTGCCGGGCATGTGCGCCGCCAAGACGCGGCTGCCGGTGCTCGGCGTGCCGGTGAAGTCGAGCACCCTTTCCGGGGTCGATTCGCTGCTTTCCATCGTGCAGATGCCGGCCGGCATTCCCACCGCGACGCTGGCGATCGGCCGTGCCGGCGCGATCAACGCCGCCCTGCTCGCCGCCGCCATGCTGGCCAACCACGACGAGCGCATCCGCGAGGCGTTGGAAGCCTTCCGCGCCGAGCAGACGCAGCAGGTGCTCGACAATCCCGACCCTCGACCCGAAGACCAGGAGTGACTATGCGTATCGGAATCGTCGGTGGCGGCCAACTGGGGCGCATGCTTGCCCAGGCGGGCGCACCGCTGGATCTGCGTTTCACCTTTCTCGATCCCGGCGCCGAGCCGTGTGCTGCTGCGCATGGAGAGCACCTGCAGGCCGACTGGCAGGATGCCCAGGCGCTGAGCACGCTGACCGCGACCTGCGACGCGATCACTTTCGAATTCGAGAACGTGCCGGCCGAAGCCGTCGAGCGCCTGGCCGAGCAACGCCCGGCCTATCCGCCCGCCTCGGCGCTGGCGACGGCGCGGGACCGCTGGCTCGAGAAGTCGCTGTTCCGCTCGCTGGATATCGACGTGCCGCCGATCGCCCGGATCGACAGCCAGGCCGACATCGACACCGCAGTGGACGAGATCGGGCTGCCGGTGGTGATCAAGACCCGCACCATGGGCTATGACGGCAAGGGCCAGAAGGTGCTGCGCGCGCCGGAAGATGTCGCCGGGACGTTCGACGAGCTGGGCGGCGTGCCGCTGATTCTCGAGGGCTTCATCGATTTCGATCACGAGATCTCGGTGATCGCCGTGCGCGGCCGTGACGGCGAGATCCGCCACTGGCCGGTGGTGCGCAACGAGCATCGCCAGGGCATCCTGCACTGCTCGGTGCCGCAGGTTTCCCATCCGCTGCAGGCGCAGGCGGAAGACTACGCCAGCCGGGTGATGAACGAGCTCGACTATGTCGGCGTGATGGCGTTCGAGTTCTTCGTCACCGCGGCGGGGCTGCTCGCCAACGAGATCGCCCCGCGAGTGCATAACTCCGGCCACTGGAGCATCGAAGGCGCGGTGACCAGCCAGTTCGAGAACCACGTCCGCGCGATCGCCGGGCTGCCACTGGGCGAGACCGCACGCCTGGCGCCGTGTGCGATGCTCAACGTGATCGGCGCCTTCCCCGAGCGCGACGCCGTGCTCGCTCTGCCCGGCACCCGCTGGCACGATTACGGCAAGGCGCCCCGCCCCGGCCGCAAGATCGGTCACATCACGGTGCTCGCGGCCGACGACGAGACGCTGACCCAGCGCATCGAGGCCGTCGAGGCACTGCTGGTCAACGAGCTGGGCTGAGCCGGAAAAATCGGCGGTCCACAGCAAAAAAGCCCCGATGTCGGTGACATCGGGGCTTTTGCGTATGCGTAAAGTGCGTGCCTGATCAGGCGTCGCGCCTCACTCCTTGTCCGTCGTGAACATGTGCTTCTGCAGATAGTTCTGGATGCCGACCTTGTCGATCAGGCCCAGTTCCGCTTCGAGCTTGTCGATGTGCTCTTCTTCGTCGTCGAGGATCTTGATGAACAGATCGCGGCTGACGTAATCGCGGACGGATTCGCAATAGGGAATCGCTTCCTGCAGGTCGGCACGAGCCTTGTGCTCGATCTTGAGATCGCTCTCGAGCATCTCCTGACAGTTCTCGCCGATGTTCAGCTTGCCCAGGTCCTGCAGGTTGGGAATGCCTTCCAGGAACAGGATGCGCTCGATCAGCCTGTCGGCGTGCTGCATCTCTTCGATGGACTCTTCGTACTCCCACTTGGCCAGCACGCTCAAGCCCCAGTCCTTGTACATCTTGCTGTGCAGAAAGTACTGGTTGATCGCGACCAGCTCGTTGCCGAGCACGGTGTTGAGATAGGAAATGACCTTGGCGTCGCCTTTCATTGTCGTATTCTCCTCATTGCCTCGAGCGATTCGCATCGAGTGATTGGTCTCTGGCGATGGGGAGGCACGTTGCGGCCACGCTCTCCCGTCTGGACCACGCTACCACAATCGGCAGCGTCGATCCGGTAGCGTCAGTATTACTCATGAAGAGAAGAAATGACAACTATTACAGTGGGTTACGACAATATCTCATCTGCAATCCGTTGGCAGATGAAAACGCGGCTGATAACGACTTGCGTCTGAGAGTTACGAGCTACGAGCTACGAGCTGCGAGCTGCGAGCTGCGAGCTGCGAGCTGCGAGCTGCGAGCTGCGAGCTGCGAGCTGCGAGCTGCGAGCTGCGAGCTGCGAGCTGCGAGCTGCGAGCTGCGAGCTGCGAGCTGCAAAGACGAATATCGACCAACGCTCGGCGTTCACAATTATTTAGCCCGAAGCCAGCATAAGTAAGCACTCGTAATCCAGCTTATACCGCGTAGGCGAGATCCGGATCCATCGTCAGTTCCTGGCTGATCGCCTCGCGCATGATGCCCTTGCCGGTACAGGCGCATTTGCCGCACTGGCCGGCACAGCCGGTCGCCTCGCGGACTTCGCGCCAGCTGCGGGCGCCGTCGGAAACGGCGTTTTCGATATCGCGGTCGGTGACCCCTACACAGAGACAGACGTACATAAACACCTCGCTTGGCATTACGAAGTGAAATGTAAATTATTCTCATAATGAATCGCAAGACCGAACCGCGAAAAAAACATGGTCGACTTCGCCATCGTTCAGGAGATCCGTGACGCATCCCCCGGCACCCGCACGGCAACTGGCACCAGCACGGCAACTGGCACCAGCACGGCAACTGGCACCAGCACGGCAACTGGCACCAGCACGGCAACTGGCACCAGCACGGCAACTGGCACCAGCACGGCAACTGGCACCAGCACACCGCAGATCATGGCAGCCATCATGATATAGCCAAAGGAATCTCAAAGCCCGGCGGGCCAGATCTCGCCAAGAGCGATCAATTCGTCAAGACGGTCGATAAAGCGCAGTCCGGCCGATACCCTCCCAGGTACCGTCAAGCATGGCATAGGCTAGCGCTGCGACCAGCGCTGCTGGTTCCTGCGCGCGCGCTGCACGTAGGGCGACAAGCGAATCAGATTGAAGACCAAGCGGTTGACCAGTGCGCCCGGGAAGCGCATAGGCCGCATGACATCCAGAAACAGCACCACCCTGACGCCGTCGGTGTCGTTCCACACCTCGTGCTCGTAGGTATCGTCGAACAGCAGACTGCCGCCTTCCCGCCAGTAGCCGGTGTCGTCGCCGACGCGGATGCGGCAACGCTCGCGCGGTTCCGGTACCCGCAGCCCCAGATGGTAACGCATCACGCCCTTGTAGGGGCCGCGATGCGGCGGGATGTGCTTGCCGGGTGCGAGGATCGAGAAGAACGCGGTCGTCATTCCCGGCACGCTTTCGATCAGGCGGGTCGTTTGGGGACAACGCGCGCAGTTGTCATCCATGCGATAACCGTAGCCGTAGAAGAAGAAGGTCTTCCAGCGATCATCCTGGCTGATGCGTGCCTGGTCCTGCGAAATGTCCTGGAAATTTGGCAGCGCATCACGCTCGCGCAGGATGTCATCGAGTTCCGTACGAATGGCCTGCCATTCGGCTTCCAGCGGACTGACCCAGGCAAACTCGGCAGGATCGAAGAAGGTGGGATCGCCTACCCGGGAATGACGGGCGATAAAGCGATCTACCGAGACCAGCAACCTGCGCCCGGTCTTGATGTACCAGGGCTTCCTGCGCTTGGCAGGAGGCCCTGCTTCAGTTGGAGGGGGTGAGGACTCTTTCATGATGCTCGTCTCCTCGTATATCAGCGCAGCACACGCTCGCGCAGCAACCGCCACAGTAGCGGCCAGCCGAACAGCAACGGATAGCGGCGCAAGCGGTCATTGACGGAAATTTGCCGGCCACTGTGGCGTTCCAGCTTCCAGGCTATGTAATCGACACCGTTTTCAAAGGTCAGAACCGCCTTCATCAGTCTGGCGATGTGCAGGATATGTCCCTGTCGGCGTCGCCAGCGCCAGACGCGTCGTCCCCGGCGGCGCTGTGCCGCTTCCAGTACATTGCGATAGTGGTCGTTGCCGGTCGCCGACAGCCCAGGCAGCGCCTCGGCCGCCGCTGCCAGCCGCCCGCGGTATTCCGCCTCCTGTCCAGCCAGCAGCGAGGCCGGGCGCGATGCGCCTTCGGGTCGCAGCTCGACACCGTAACTCAGCGCGAGGGCCCGCTGCCAGCCCTCGGCGGCCTCGAAGGTGTCCGGCAGACAGGGCAGCGCAGCATGCCACAACGCGAGCACTGCCCCGGCCAAGGCGTCGTTCACCCGCATCCGGGTGGCTTCATCGCGGCAATAGGCCAGGCGACAGGGCTGGGCGAAGCGCCCCCACAGATAGCTTTCGAACCAGCGTGTCGCCCCCTGTGCGAAGTCATCGAGGGTGATGACCGCGCACTTGGCGCGCAGACGCCGCCCCTGGGCATCCTGTGTCTCGAGATAGAACACGTTAGGTGGCAGCCAGGCGTTGACCAGCCGCAGCAGACGGCGATCGTAGACGGCGGCGTAGCGGTCGACCAGCGCATAGAGATCGACCACGCCATCACCCGGATCGTGGCTACGCAGGCAGGAGCCGTAGAAGAGCACCGCGCAGGTAGCCTGACCGAAACGCTCCTGCACGCGGGCCACCAGCGGTGCCACCCCCTCGGGCTGCGGACGGGCGGCCTGTTCGGCCACCTGAGCGACCAGCGCCGCGGGCGGAGATAAATGGAGGGTACGCATGGGGCCTCGGAGGATGGACGAGAAAATCATGGGAAGACGAGAAAATCGATCGCCAGCGTCGCCGACAGCTCGATGGCCTCGCCAGGTTCGGCGCGGAAGCGTTCACCGTCGAGGATGCCGCCGGCATCGAGCTCCAGACGCAGCGACGTCAGGTTGCGGCTGACATAGCCTTCCCCGTCGCGTACGGCGCGGCCGCCACGCCCGCGCAGAATGGCCGGCAAGCGCCGCCACAGGGCGCGCGGTGGGTAGCGTACCGCGGTAAAATGCAGCGGCGCGGACTGTTCTCCCCAGAACGGTCGCGAGCCCAGCAGCAGCCGCTCGAGGGTCGATACCAGTACCAGCAGGTAACGGCCTTCCAGCACCTCGTCGCGATCCAGCACCAGCCGGCACGACGCAGCAGGCAGCAGCGGATGGGGCCGGCCACGCAGCATCGACACCATCACCCGCAGGAAGGCCAGGCGTGGCCCCCAAGCGCCCGCTACCGGACCGCAACGTACCCGGCTGTTGAAGTAGTCGACGCCGGTCTGGATCGCGCCGCTACCGAAGAACAGGCCATACTGCACCGCCTCCGGGCGCCCCAGCGCCAGGCGCACGAGGGGGCGGGAACAGCAGTGCGGCGCCGGGCCCCTGCGTTCGAGCCAAGCCGCCAGCCTGGTCAGCGCGACAGGCGGCTGGCAGCGCGTGCCGAGATCGGCGGCGCTCATGTTGGTCGTGCCACCGCCAATTACCAGCAGCTTCGGCAAGGTCTCGGCCGGTAGTGCCAGGTCGCGCAGCAGGCCGGTCAGGGCCGCCTGCAGCGTGCCGTCACCCCCCACCACCGCTATCAGTTCGACACGTTCGGCATGAAACGCACGCAACGTCTCGACAATCGCCTCCGGCGTCGTGGCCTCGTGATAGACGAACAACGCCGCCTGCTGCTCGGCAATGCGGCGGATCGCCTCCAGATGGCGGCGGTTGCGCCCGCTGTGCGGATTGCACAATACGCCAACCCGGCGCGGGAGATCAGCGGGATGAAGCATCGGAGGTACCCTACCCGCCCGAGCGGATGGCGGGAAAGGTGAACCAGCGTACCATCAGCGGATGGCGTCCGGCGCGCGGGTCGTCGCTGTATAGCCAGGCCCGAGGCGGCTCGCCCTTGGCGCGGGCCAGCAGCCCTTGCGCGAGGCGCACCGCCAGGACCAGTGTCGAGAGCAGTGTCCAGAGCGTGACCAGGACCAGGCCGATATAGGGCAAGCCTGCCCACCAGGCCAGCGTCAACAGGATCAGATTGGGGTTGCGGCGCGCGGTGACCAGGCGGTTGACCGAGTCGAAGGGGCGCCAGGTGAACATCGAGAATGGCGCCGCGAACTTGAACCCTCCCTCGCACAAGCGTCCGCCGACATAGCCGATCACGGTCAGCCACAACAGCATCGTCACATCCGCGGTGCCGGCGGCCAGGCCAACGCCCCAGGCGATGTACCACAACGGCGGGTGGACCAGGTCCAAGGCGTGATCGAAAACGTTGCCGAAGCGGCTCGACGTCAACGTCACGCGGGCCAGCTTGCCGTCCACCGTATCGAGGAAGGTCATGATCCAGCCGGCGAGCAGGCCGGCGCCGAACTCGCCGTACCCGAACAGCACCCCGGCCAAGATCGCCAGCACGTAGCTCAGCGACGTCACGTGATTGGGCCGCAGCCCCCAGCGCACGCATAGCCGGGTGACGGCGCGTGCCGGCAGCGGCCAGGCCCATTTGGTGACGAGATCGGTCACGCCCTTGTAGGCGGCACTGAACAGGGCGTTTTCGAGACGTCGGCGTGCCGACGCCGACACCCGGGCCACCCAGGGCGTATCGAACTTGCGCAGTTTCGACTGCTCGCTGCTGGCCACGGCGGGAGGCGCCAAGCGTTTCAACGCCGACAATGGCCCATTGGCCAGGGAGGGGCGCGTATTCGGCGGCCACTGATCGGCGCATGCCCGTACGGCGACTACGCTGTCATCGCTGGGGTCAGTGAGCGCGAGTTGCCCGGTTTGGCTATCCAGCAGGCCATTCAGCACGCGTTGATCGTAAATGTAGTCGGCGCGCAGAACGAGGATATCGGTGCCGGGCTGATCGCTGCCGGACCCGGGGGACGTGGCGTCATCCGCGAGGATCACGTTGGACAGCGGTGCCAGCGATTTCACCAGCCGCTGACGAGGCGTCAGACCCCATAACTGGACAGGCGAATCCTCTTCGAAATATACGCGTATCGTCATCATGCCACCAATGATCCTTTTCCTTTCAAAATCCTGCGATTATATTATGCCGATGACGACGAAGGCACCCCCGATTTTCGCTGGGCAAGATATGTCGCTGTGCCTGGCGCATCTCTCCGACCCCCATCTGACCTCTTTCGACATGCCGCCATGGAAAGAGTTGTTCAACAAGCGTGCCTTAGGATACTGGGCTTGGCGACGCAAGCGCCGGCACGTGCATCGGGCGGAGGTGCTGGCGACGCTTGTCGACGACCTGCGCGGTGCGGCGCCCGACCACATTGCCGTGACCGGCGACCTGACGCATCTTGGCACGCCTGCCGAATGTCGTCAGGCGCTGACGTGGCTACAAGCGCTGGGCGCACCGCATGACGTCTCCGTCGTCCCCGGCAATCATGACGCCTATGCACCGGCGCCATGGGCCGGCACCGTCGGGCTGTGGCGTGACTACATGCATGATGAAATGCGTGAAACGATGGGCGACGCAACGGCACCGAGTGATGCACCGCTTGTGCCGCGCTTCCCCTTCGTTCGCTATCGTGGACCGGTCGCGTTGATCGGCGTCTCTACGGCGATACCCACGCACTGGCCTTTGGCTACCGGCGCGCTTGGTGATGCACAGCTCGTGCGCCTGGAGCGCTGTCTGCACCGGGCGGGGCGCGAGGGTCGCTTTCGTATCCTGTTGATCCATCATCCGTTACAGCGCAACGCCGTGAACTGGCGCAAACGCCTCACCGATGCGCCGGCGCTGCGTCGCGTGCTGGCACGCGTCGGCGTCGAGCTAGTCCTGCACGGTCACGCCCATTGCCGCATGGACGCCTGCCTGCCCACGCCGCACGGGCAGGCAGCGGTGTTCGGCGCGCCCTCGGCCTCGCTGCTGCCGAACGACGACGTGACGAAGGCGGCCGGGTACACGCTGTTCCGCATCGCGCGCCAGGTGGATCGCTGGACCCTGACGGCCACGCACCGCTCCCTGAGTGAAGCCGGGCGCTTGCACGTCTGTTCGAGCGCGACTTGGCACTGGGCTTCAGTCCCGTAATGCGCCAAGAATTCGGATAGCGGCAGGCCGGGTTGAAACGGGATTCGACTCAATAACCGCGTTGCATTCAGAAACTGCATCCACCGGATAAGCCTTTGTTCAGGTCAAGATGATACATTCAAAAGTGAATGAGCAGGGTAAAATTGCTAAAGTCGAGTGCCGTAACGAAAGGCAGGTAATGCTCGGCTCTCAGACACTCGGCTCTCAGTACCATGGAGCCTGCGCCCGCCTCCCTGGTCTTCATGTACACCATCACATCATGCACACCACCATACAGACGAGACATCGACCCACCATGCAGCAATCGAATCCTTCGCGGCCACGCCGAGCCATCCTTCTCAGCGCCGGCCAGGGCAAACGTCTATTGCCTTACACCGAACATCGTCCCAAGTGCCTCATTCGCCTTGGCGCTAAGACCGTCATCGAACATCAGATCGATCACCTGCTCGCCGCCGGTTTCGAGCGGATCACTGTTGTACTCGGCTATGGCATCGAATATGTGAGGCAATGCCTGCGTGATCGCTATGCAGACGATCTGGTCGATATCGTCTTCAACCCCTTCTATGAAGTTGCCGATAACCTGGCTAGCTGCTGGATGGCGCGCGAGGCGATGCGGGAAGATTTTTTGCTGCTCAATGGCGATACCCTGTTCGACCTGCCGGTGGTGGAACGCTTGTTGGAGGCGCCGCAGCAGCCGGTCACCCTGGCCATCGATCGCAAGGCACGCTATGACGCCGACGACATGAAGGTCAGTCTGCACGGCGATCGCCTGGTGCGGGTCGGCAAGACGCTCGACCTCGATACGGTGAACGGCGAGTCGATCGGCATGATGACTTTCCGCGGCGCAGGCGCGGCGCTGTTCCGCGACACGCTGGAACGCATCATGCACGACCCTGAGGCGCTCAAGCGCTGGTATCTGAGCGTGATTGACGAACTCGCGGCAAGCGGCAACATTTTCGTCCAGTCCATCGAGGGGTTGCGCTGGGCGGAACTCGACTTTCCCAAGGAT
This sequence comes from Salinicola sp. 4072, assembly GCF_036663415.1. Taxonomy (NCBI): domain Bacteria; kingdom Pseudomonadati; phylum Pseudomonadota; class Gammaproteobacteria; order Oceanospirillales; family Halomonadaceae; genus Salinicola; species Salinicola sp. 4072. The sequence continues at coordinate 18,844 of NZ_JAXOVV010000023.1, forward strand.
CTCGAGCAGGCGCGCGATCTGGTGACTCGCTGGCAGACCCGTGACGCGGCGGTGGAGGCCGCGCGCGGCTGAACGTCTTCTCTCCTTCTCGGACCCGTCGGCTTTTGCGAGCGCTGCCAGGCTCCTAGCCGGTCAGCGTTCGCCGGCGAGAATCGCTTCGACCAGTTGCCGGTCGGCAGGCGTGTCCACGTCGACGGCCGCCTCGGCGTGATCCAGCACTACGGCCCGGATGCGTATGCCGAGCCGGCGGGATAGCCTGTCCAGGGCCTGCTCGAGCGTCAGACGTCCGAGCAGGTAACGCAGCACCGCCCCCCAGCCCAGCGCTCCGCCGATGACCCGCCAGGGCCGCTTGCGTTGCTGCTCGACCTGGCGCCAGAAGTCGGCGAGCGCGCGGCCTTGCGGCGTGGTGAAGACAAACAGGTTGCAACCGCAGTAGGGACCGTCGGACAGCCGTATCGCCGTGCGTCGCGTACCGGGAAAGCGCCTCGTTACAGTCTCCAGGCGTGCCACGCCCACCACGAAATCGCCGTCGCTGGCCAAGGCGCGATCGACAAACGCAGTGACAAGGGTCGGCGTCAACAGGGCATGATCGGCGGTGGTCACCATGACCGGCATATCATCGGGCAGCGACCGCAGGGCGGCGCCGACGCTGGCGCTGGGCGTCGCGGCATTTTCCACCCAGTTCACATCGTCGCGGTCAAGCAGCTCGCCAAGCACCGGGGCGTGTTCGATGATCGCCGCCGACGGTCCGGCTAGGCAGATACGCGCGATACGTGTACTGCCGTCGAGTGCGCCGAATACGCGGCGTAGCATCGGTACGCCGGCGACCGGGGTCAACGCCTTGCAAGCGACGCCGGCCTCCCGCGCAACCGGGTCGTCGGCGCCGCGATCCGCCGCCAGCACCACGGCGCCAATCTGCCCTTCAGAGATGCTTTTCATAGAGACGGTAACGTTTGTAGAGGTCGGTTCCGATATGCTCGAGGATATTTCGCATGCCGGCGTTGTCCTCGAGTATCCAGGACATTTCCACGGCTTCGATGCCATGGCGGATGAGCGACGCCTGGATCGACTCGATCAGCACCAGGGCAAGCGTCGGCCCGAGGCGACTGAACTGGTATTCACCGCGCACCCCCATCAGCGGCACGCGCCCGGTCTTTGGCCTGCGCACCTTGAGTCGCCATAGCAGACGCAGCCAACCCATCGGCCACAAGCGTCCGTGCAGTGGTGCGATCGCCTCGTTGAGGTTGGGCAAGCCGACAATGAAGGCGACAGGCTTGGCGTCGATTTCGGCGATCTGAATCAACTCCGGCGGCACCAGCATCTTCAGGCTAGTGCCCAACTCGTGGAATTCGGCGTCGGTGAAGGGCACGAATCCCCAGTTCTTAGCCCAGGCGTCGTTGAAAATGTCGCGTAGAATGTCGAGCTCTTCGTCGAAGCGGTCGCGACGCAGGGGGCGTAGGTGAATTCGGTCGCGCCAGCGATCGACCATGCGCCGCATCGCTGGCGTAAAATTCACCCCATGCGTCGACATCCAGTAGGCGAGCAGATCCTTGGCGGGCGTATAGCCCTGCGCCTCGACGTGGGAGGCATAGTAGCGCCCGGCATGCCCCATCATCATCGAAGGCGGCCACTCGAAACCGTCGATCAGCAACCCGCACTCCTCGTTGATGGTCAAGTTGTAGGGGCCGGTTATGTGCCGTGCGCCACGCTCGTGCAGCCAGGCCTCCGCAGCGGTGAATAGCGCCGCGAACACATTGGGGTCGTCAATGGCGTCGAGCATGCCGAAATGGCCGCTATCAGCGCCGTGATACTGGCGGTGGAGGCTGTCAGTCTGGGCACTGATCCGCCCTACCGGTCTATCGCCAGACCAGGCGATGAATCCCTGCCAGGTGACATGGTCGAAGGCCGGGTTCTTGGTCAGATGCAGGCGTCGCTCCAGGTGCAGCGGTTCAACCCATTGCGGATCATCCCGCAGCAGGTCGCCCGGCAAACGCACGAAGGTAGCCAGATCCCGGCGCCCTTTGACCGGCCTGACGTCGATCTCGGCAGGCGAGTGACGGGGGGCGGCGTGACGAGAAGTGTCGGAAGAGACATGCACTGCGGAAGGAGCGTTACTATTCACGTGAAGCCTTTAAGCATGCCATCGCCTCACACCGAGCAGCATGATGCCTCGCGACAACGGTATTCGGCGGGATGGAAGGCGATCGAAAGCCGTAGCCAGACAAGCGGATCGCTTCAGGAATTTTGCATCGGATGCCGCATCATAGGTATCTTCACGCATCACTGCAACGCGAAGGCGTCTGCGGTTACCATGAAAGGCGTCTGCGGTTACCATGAAAGGCGTCTGCGACTACCATGAAAAAGGAAGAAAGGTTGCCTGGTGATTCTCGATAGATGGCTAGATATATTAAGCCGTCATTAAGGTTTTATTCGTTATACTCGGTATACGGCAAGCAAAGGTGAGACAAGGATCGTGCATACGCAACCACAAGCCGAGCCGAACTCGACGATGGTGAAGTTCGGTGCTCCCGACAATATCGTGCATGACTATCGCCACTGGAGCGTGCTGTTTCGCGATGCCCAAGTGACCTTGGGTGCGCTGGTGATGATCGCCAGAGGGCCGGAAACCGCCTTTCCCGACCTGCCCCGCGAGGCATTTACCGAGTTGGCCGAGGTGACCGCCGACCTCGAAGCCGCTCTGGGCCAGGCTTTTGCCTACGACAAGATCAATTACCTGATGCTGATGATGGTTGATCCTCACGTCCATTTTCATGTCGTCCCGCGCTACGCGACGCCGCGAACGCTCGATGGTCATGAGTTCGCCGATGCCGGCTGGCCCGGCCCCCCCAGACTGGATGCCACCAATACCAGCGATGCTGCGCTCAATACGCGGATATGCTCAGCAATCATGCAGTATTGGGTATGACCATCGCATGACACGCCGCTACTTTCAGTGTCGACGCCGTCAGATGGCATGTCGGTGCGACACCACGCGCAGGGATAAAGATATATCGAGCCGGTCAGAGCCATCCGGGACGCTGCCATTGATTACGGCGCTTCAAACTGGCACGCATTGTCTTTATAACAACCCCCTCTGCTTCGATGATCGAGACTCTCCTCAATAATGACCGAACTCTATATCACCAAAACGTCAACACGGAACCCGCTTCCCCAGCGGCTGGCCGATTTCACCACTCTGGCCGAAGCGCTCGACTATGCCGCGCAGGGTGTGACGGGCTACAACTTCCACGATGGCCGCGGACGCCTCACCGCTCCCTTGCGCTACGCCGAGCTGCGTCAGCGCGCCCTGGCGGCGGCTTACCGTCTATGTCGCCTGGGGTTGAAACGGGGCGACAAGGTGGCCATTATCGCCGACACCAGCCCACTGTTCATGGAGATCTTCTACGGTTGCCAGTATGCGGGCTTCGTTCCCGTACCGCTGCCGATCAACATGAGCCTTGGCAACCATGCCAGTTATGTCGAACGCCTCGCGCGCCTGCTGCGCAGCTGCGAGGCTCGCGTTGCGGTTGCGCCCGCCGAGATGCAGTCTTTCCTGGCGGAGGCCGGCAGCGAACTCGATCTGCTGTTCAGCGGGGGCAACGAGGCATTTCTTAGGCTCGATGCCAATGTGCACGCTCTAGAGCCTTCGCGTCCGGATGAGCTGGCCTATTTGCAGTACACCTCGGGCAGTACCGGCTTTCCGCGCGGCGTGATGATCGACCAGGCCACCGTAATGGCCAACCTGCGCGGGATCGTCACCCACGGCCTGGGGGTGCGCCCGGGCGATCGTTGCGTCTCGTGGTTGCCGTTCTACCATGACATGGGGCTGGTCGGTTTCGTTCTCGGACCGATGGCATCACAGCTGTCGGTGGATTACCTCGGTGCCCGTGAATTCGCCATGCGACCGATGCAGTGGCTGACCCTGCTCAGCCGCAATCGCGGCACTATCGCCTTTGCGCCGCCTTTTGGTTACGACATCTGCGCTCGCCGCCTGCGCAGCGGCGATCTCGAACGCCTCGATCTGTCGAGCTGGCGTGTCGCCGGCATCGGCGCCGAGCCGGTACGTACCGATGTTCTAGAACGTTTCGCCGAATGCTTTGCGCCTGCCGGCTTCGATTCGCGGGCCTTTCTGCCCTGCTACGGTCTGGCGGAATGTTCCTTGGCAGTCAGCTTCGCGCCACTCAGGCAGGGCATCGCCATCGAGCGCATCGACCGTGCCCATCTCGAGCATCATGCTCACGCCCGCCTGGCATCGGCATGTGGGGATATGGCTGTCACTAGCTTCGTCAACTGCGGTCACGCGCTGCCTGGCCATGAAATCGTGATTCGTGATCAGCAAGGCAACCCCCTGCCCGAGCGTGCGGTGGGTCGCGTCACCGTGCGCGGCCCTAGCGTCATGTCGGGGTATTTCCAGAATCCCGAAAAGACTCACCGGGTGCTCCGTAACGGCTGGCTCGATACCGGCGATCTGGGCTACCTGACCCCGGATGGGCTGTTCATCACCGGGCGTCATCGCGACCTGATCTTCGTCAACGGCCGCAACATCTGGCCCGAGGATCTTGAGCATCTCGCCGGGCATTACCATGGCGTCCGGCACGGCGATGTCGTCGCATTCACGGCGGCAGCGGACGACGAGGAGGCGGTTGTGATGTTGGTCCAGTGCCGTCTCAGCGACGCGCAACGCCGACACGAACTGATCAATGAGCTGACCAGCCGGATACGCAGCGATTTTGGTGTCGCCTGCCGGGTCGTCCTGCTGCCCCCCCGCTCGCTGCCGCGCACGTCTTCCGGCAAGCTTTCGCGCAGCGAAGCGTCCAAACGTTACCTGCAGGGGGGCCGCGAGTCGCTGGGCCTGGCATCGCCAGCCGAGTCGCCGGTCGGGACCGGTGCTGCATCCTGATCCTATGGCCATGAGTGTCGCGCTTACCGGAGCCACCGGCTTCATCGGCCGCCGGCTGCTCGCCCGGTTGGTCAAGAATGGCGTGCAAGTGCGTGCCTTGACGCGGCGCGTGCCAGCCGAACCGGAAGGTCCGCATATCCGCTGGATCAGTGGGTCGCTCGATGACACGGCGGCACTCGAGCGGTTGGTCGAGGGGACGGACACGGTCATCCATTGCGCCGGCGCGGTGCGCGGTGCCAATCACGCCACGTTCCATCGCATCAATGTCGAGGGCAGCGGTCGGCTATTCGAGGTGGCGCAGCGTCAGCAATGCGCCCGCCTGCTATTGATGTCGTCGCTGGCCGCGCGCCATCCCGAACTCTCCTGGTATGCCGCCTCCAAACGCCAGGCCGAGCAACGAGTCGCGTCGTCAGCGCGGCCGGCAGTGACGGTATTTCGTCCGACGGCGGTCTATGGACCGGGGGATCGCGAGTTACACCCCCTGTTCGAGATGCTGATGCGCGGCTGGCTGCCGACGGCCGGCCCGCAAGAGGCGCGTCTGTCGTTTCTGCATGTCGACGACCTGGTAGCCGCAGTGATGGCCTGGCTGTGTCACACTCCGGCCGGCGCCCTCGTCGACAGCGGGCCCTTCGAGCTTCACGATGGCTACCCGGGCGGCTACACTTGGCCGCGCATCGCCGCGATCGGCGCTGCCGTGCGCGGTGGGCCGGTACGTCGCCTGCCAATTCCCGCCGGCGTATTGCACGGCATGGCGCTGGTCAACCTGATGCTGGCGCGCGGATTGCATCGTTCGCCGATGCTCACACCCGGAAAGTTCCGCGAGCTGAGACATCACGACTGGACATGCCATAATGATGCGTTTACCCGCGCGACCGGATGGGTACCGCAGATTACGCTGGAGCAGGCGCTTGGCGATCGCCGGCAGTGGGCGGCGGACTGACTTACTGCCTGCGGACATACTCTTTCATCACAATGATCTGGCGCACGTCGCCAGCAACGGGCATAGCACGCATGACCCAACACAAACAGATTCTCGAGCGGTTGATGGTACATCTCGAACGCCTGGCGCCGCCGGACAGCAATCTTCGTCCCGACATCGACCTGGTTAGCGAGTTGGGGCTCGACTCGGTCAAGGTAATGGACCTCATGCTGGATGCCGAAGACGAATTCAATATCTCCGTTCCCCTGAACGTCCTCGCCGATATCCGCACGCCCAACCAGTTGGCCCAGGCGATCAACAAACTGCTCGAGAGCCGATGATGTCTCTGTTCGATAAATTCCAGTCCCTCAGCGATGCGCGCCACGCCTTGATCCAGACGGAACCCAGCCCGATTGGCACACGCATCGACGAAATCCTGTCGTCCACCGAAGGGCGCGTAGATGGCAGGTCGGTAATCCTCGCCGGCACCAATAACTATCTGGGGCTGACTTTCGATCGTGACTGCATCGCGGCGGCACACGACGCTCTCGATCGCGAAGGCACCGGCACCACCGGGTCGCGCATGGCCAATGGTAGCTACGCCAGCCATACCCGCCTCGAGGAAGAACTGGCACATTTCTTCGCGCGCCCTTCCGCAGTCGTGTTCTCCACGGGTTACGTGGCCAATCTCGGCCTGATCGGCACCCTGGCCGGTACCGACGACGTCATCGTGCTCGATGCCGACTGCCACGCCAGCATCTACGATGCGTGTCGTCTCACCGGCGCCGACATCATTCGCTTTCGTCACAACGACGCCAGTGATCTCGAGAAACGCTTGCGCCGTCTAGGCGAGCGCACCACCAATGCCCTAATTGTGGTGGAAGGCATCTACAGCATGCTGGGGGACCAGGCACCGCTGCGCGAGATCGCTGCCGTCAAGCGTCGGCATGGGGGTTATCTGCTGGTCGACGAAGCCCATTCGCTGGGGGTGCTGGGCGCCCACGGCCGCGGCCTGGCCGAAGCCGAGGGCGTCGAGGCCGATGTCGACTTCGTGGTCGGCACTTTCAGCAAGAGTTTGGGCGCCATTGGTGGTTTCGCCACCAGTCATCACCCGCAGCTCGACATGATCCGCTACGCCAGCCGTCCCTATATCTTCACCGCCTCATCCTCCCCGGCGACGATCGCATCGGTACGCACCGCCCTGCAGATCGTCGATTCGCGAGGCGAACTCCGCCAGCGTCTGTGGGCCAATGCCGAGCGTCTGTATCATGGACTGTCACGGCTCGGTTTCGAGCTCGGGCCAGAGCCCGGGCCGGTCGTCGCCACCCTGCTGGGGTCGCCTCAGCAGGGTGTCGCCTTCTGGCACGGGCTGCTCGATCATGGCGTCTATGTCAATCTGGTCTTACCACCCGCCACGCCGGGCGGCCGGGCGCTGCTGCGCATCAGCGTCAGCGCAGCCCATGACACGACCCAGATCGATCAAATCATCGCCGCCTTCGCCGCCTTGAAACCCATGCTCGACCATCACGAGCAAGAGTGAGCACCGGCGGTCGTCGAGACCGCCCACGGATCGCACATGCGTCTGCTTTTTGCCTTCTTCCGTCTCTATCCCCAACGCACGATCATGATGTTGATCTGCCTGCTGTTTGCAGGCATTGCCGAGGGAATCGGCTTGACCACGGTGTTACCGCTGCTATCGGTGGCGCTGGGTCACAACGAGCACCCTAACGCCTTCTCGCAGAAGGTGCTTGCCATCATGGACGCGATCGGGTTACCAACCACTGTCGGCGTAATCCTGTCGATCATCGTCATCGGCATGACGGTCAAGAGCGCCCTGGTCCTGCTCGCCAACCGCCAGGTCGGCTATACCGTCGCTCGGGTCGCCACCGATCTGCGCCTGGAACTGATCCACTCGCTGCTGGCCAGCCGCTGGGAGCATTACCTGCGCCAGCCCGCCGGCGGCATGGCCAACTCGGTGGCCACCGAGGCCACCCGCGCCGCCACCGGCTACGAACACTGCGCCAACGTCATTTCACTGTTCATCCAGGTAGTCGTTTATGCCATCGTCGCACTGATGATCGGCTGGCAGGCAACGATGGTTTCGCTCGGACTTGGCGTACTGATGTCTGTCATGCTGTATCGGCTGGTCCGCGCCTCCAAGCGCGCTGGCAAGAAACAGACCCGGCTGATGCGCGAACTGCTGTCACGCCTGACCGATACGCTGGGCTCGGTCAAGCCGCTCAAGGCGATGGCACGCTACGATGTCGCCGACGCCCTGCTCAAACGCCAGACCCACAAGCTCAACCGCGCGATGGAGCGTCAGGTACTGGCTCGCGAGGGGATGAAGGCCATTCAAGAGCCGATCCTGACGCTGTTCATCGCAGTGGGTCTCTATCTGGCTCTCGTCGTGTGGGGACTTTCGCTGCCGTCGGTAATGGTGATGGTATTTCTGCTGGCGCGCGTGGTCATGCAGCTCAACCAACTGCAGCGGCGCTATCAGCAGATGCAGACTCAGGAGAGCGCCTACTGGGCGTTGAAGGACGCGGTCCAGGCAGCACGCGACAATGCCGAGCCGGTCAGCGGTGATCTGCGCCCGACCCTCGAGCGTGAGATTACCTTCGAGAAGGTCCGTTTCCACTACGGCGACCAGGCAATCCTGAACGTGACCGACCTGACCCTCCCGGCGCGCTCGTTCACTACCCTGATCGGCCCCTCCGGCGCTGGCAAGACCACCCTGCTCGATATCCTGTGCATGCTGCTCGAGCCCAGCGCCGGCCAGGTGCGGATCGACGGTGTACCGATCGACCGGCTCGACCGGCTCGCCTGGCGCCGCCTGATCGGCTATGTGCCGCAGGAGACGCTGCTGCTGCACGACAGCGTGCTCGCCAACGTGACGCTCGGCGATCCCACGCTGACCGAGGCGGACGCCGAACGCGCCCTGCGCCAGGCCGACGCCTGGGCATTCGTCAGCCAGATGCCCGAGGGGATTCATGCTTCGGTGGGCGAGCGCGGTTCACGACTGTCGGGCGGTCAGCGTCAGCGCATCGTCATTGCCCGCGCCCTGGCCCACCGTCCCAAACTGCTGATTCTCGATGAAGCGACCAGCGCGCTCGACATGGAAGCGGAGGCAGCGATCAGCAAGACCCTGCAAGGCCTGAAGAGCGAACTGACCATCGTCGCCGTGTCCCACCAGCCGGCGCTGATGCGCGCCGCCGACCGGGTCTATCGGCTCGAACGGGGGCAATTGGTGGCGGTCGAGAAAAGCGAACTGTCTCGCCTCCCTGCCTGACCGCCGTCGACAACAAGGTACCTCTTCATGCGCATACTGCTTTACAACGCTCTCGAGACGCACCGCATTGCCGGTTTCGACAAGGTCCGTCAGGCCCTCGAGCGCGACGACTTCACCCAGGCGGACGTGCGCAAGGTGGGTGATAACCTCTACCGCGCCCGGCTGAACAAGCGTGACCGGCTGCTGTTCAGTCTCTATCGCCATGGCGACGAGACCTGCTGCCTGATCCTCGAGCACATCGCCAACCATGCCTACGATCGCTCGCGCTTTCTGGCCGGCAACGCGTCGATCGACGAGGCCAGAATCCCGGCGCTCGAGACGCCGGCAGCCGGCGAGGTGCCGGAGGCGCCCTATCTGCACCCCGAGCGCGAGCGCTTTCATCTGCTCGACAAGATCCTCTCCTTCGACGACGACCAGCAGGCGATCTTCGAGCTACCGCCGCCGCTGGTCATCGTCGGCTCGGCGGGCAGCGGCAAGACCGCGCTGCTGCTCGAGAAGATGAAGGAGGCCATCGGCGACGTGCTCTATGTCAGCCTGTCGTCCTATCTGGTCCACAACGCCCGCGACCTCTACTACGCCCACGACTACGACAATCCCGATCAGGAAGCCACCTTCCTCTCCTTCCAGGAGCTGCTCGAGAGCATCCACGTGCCGGCGGGGCGCGAAGTGACGCTGCGCGACTTCCAGGGCTGGTTCGAGCGTCACCGCCGCGGCAGCCACCTGAGCGATGCCCACAAGCTCTTCGAGGAGTTCCGCGGCGTAATCACCGGCCCGCTCAGCGAGGGCGGCTGGCGCTCGCGTGAGGCCTATCTCGAACTCGGCGTCAAGCAGTCGATCTTCGCCGAGGAAGAGCGGCCCAGGGTCTACGACCTGTTCGAGAAGTACCTGGCCTTTCTCGACGAGGCCGGGCTCTACGACCCCAATATCGTTGCCCACCACCACCTCGCCCGGGTCGCGCCGCGCTACGATTTCGTGGTGGTCGACGAGGTCCAGGACATTACCACCGTACAGCTCTACCTGATCCTCAAGACGCTGCGCGAGCCCGGCGCCTTCCTGCTCAGCGGTGACTCCAACCAGATCGTCCACCCCAACTTCTTCTCCTGGGCCAGCGTCAAGTCGCTGTTCTTCCAGGAGCAGGCGTTGACCGGCCACGGCGAGATCGTGCGTGTGCTGCACACCAACTACCGCAACGCCGCGGTGGTGACCGAGGCCGCCAACCGCATCCTCAAGCTCAAGCAGGCGCGCTTCGGCTCGGTGGATCGCGAAAGCCACTACCTGGTGCATAGCGTCAGCCGCCAACCCGGCCAGTTGCAGCTGCTCGCCGCCAGCGACGCCGTCAAGCGCGATCTCGACGCACGTACCGCCCGCTCGACGCGATTCGCAGTGATCGTCATGCACCCGGAGCAAAAGGCCGAAGCCCGGCGCTGGTTCAGCACGCCGCTGGTGTTCGCGATCCAGGAGGCGAAAGGGCTCGAGTACGATAACGTCATTCTCTACGACGTCGTCGGCGGCGAGGCGAAGGCCTTCCGTGACATCGCCGCCGGCGTCGATCCCGCCGCGCTGGAGCGCGACAGCCTCGACTATGCGCGGCCGCGGGACAAGCGCGACAAGTCGCTCGAAGTTTACAAATTCTACATCAACGCCCTCTATGTGGCGCTGACCCGCGCGGTGCGCAACGTCTACCTGGTCGAATCCGACCCCGCGCACCCGCTGCTCGGACTGCTCAAGCTCGAACACCTCGACGACACGCTCAGCCTCGAACAGAGCGAGGAATCCTCGGTCGAGGAGTGGCAGCAGGAGGCGCGCCGGCTCGAGCTGCAGGGCAAGGCCGAGCAGGCGGAGGCGATCCGCAGCCAGGTACTCAAGCAGCAGCCGGTGCCCTGGCAGGTGCTCGACCGCGCCGCCTTCGCCGAACTGCGCACGGCGGCGCTGGCCGACGACGGTGGCAAGAAGGCGCGCCTGGAAGCGCTGGAATACGCCCTGATCCACCACCACCGGCCGACGCTCAACGCCCTCGAGGCGGCCGGCTTCAAACCGGCGCTGAGCAGCGAGGCGAAGGCCGTGAGCCAGCTCAACCGCAACCGCTTCATGGCCTACGCGTTCAGCCAGCCGCGCGCGGTGTTCAAGGAGATCGAGCGCTACGGCGTCGATCACCGCACGCGCTTCAACCTGACGCCGCTGATGATCGCCGCCCGGCTCGGCAACGCCGAACTGGTGGCGGCGCTGCTCGAGCGTGGCGCGGATCCGACGCTGCGCGCCAACAACGGCTTCACGGCACTCCACTTCGCCCTCGAACAGGCATTCATCGACGAAACCTTCGCCCGCCAGCGGCTGGCCTCGCTTTATCCGCTGCTGGCACCGGCAAGCGTCTCGCTGCAGGTCGATGAACGTCTGGTCAAGCTCGACCAGCGGCTGATGGAGACCTTCCTGTTGCACGTGATGACGGCCCTCTTCTACCGCTATCTCGGCCCGGCGCAAGCGAGGGGCAACGCCTACACCGCCAAGCAGCTCGCCGACTGGCTGGCCGGGCTGCCTGAGCGCGTGCTGCCGGCGCGGCGCAAGCAGCGCCCCTATATCAGCAGCATCCTGTCCAAGAACGAGGCCGATGGGCGCGATCCCTACAACCGCAAGCTGTTCGTGCGGCTGCAGCGCGGCCACTACATCCTCAACCCGCGCCTCAAGCTGCGCGACGGCGAGCAATGGCGGCCGCTTTACGCCTGCCTGCCACCTGAGGATCTGGGCATCGTGCGCACCGCGCAGGACATGTCGACCCTGGGACGCAGCGCTCCCGAACAGAAATCCCAATCCTTGGTGGACACTCTCGACGCCCACGGCGAGCGCCGGCTCGGTGATTTCCGGGCGACGCTCGCCAGGCTGGCGGAAGAAGGGTAGAGAACGGGACATGCTTGTTCCCGGACGGAAGATGATGCATTTCGGACGCACCTGGTGGGGCCAGCAGTGGCTGGCCGCTCTCGACGACATCGATTTCAGCAACCGCTTGCCTCGGGGCCGGCGCTACGCGGGCAATGGCTCGGTGCGTTCGATTGCGATCGACGATACGGCGGTCACCGCGCACGTAAAGGGTAGCCGGCCTTCGCCGTACCGGGTCGAGGTAGCGCTGACGTCATATTCCGAGTCACAGCGACAGTTCGTACTGGAGGTGGTGGAAAGCAGCCCGGTATTGCTTTCGCGCCTGCTCAATCGCCAGCTCCCCGCGCCGGTGCTGACGCTGCTCGAAGAGCGCGGGATACGGCTGTTTCCGGGCAGTTGGCAGGACATGACCGCGCGCTGCTCCTGTCCCGATGTCGCGCTGCCCTGCAAGCATATTGCGGCGGTGATCTATCTGATCGCCAACGAGATCGACAAGGACCCCTTCCTGGTGTTCGCGCTCCACGGCCTGGATCTGCCCAGGGCGCTGGCGGCGCGCGCTGGAGTCCGGCCGGCGGCGCTGGCGACCCTGCCGGCGGTTTCGGCGGGCTGGTCCGAGGCATCCACCATCGCCGGTTCCGAGCCACCGGACAGCGACGCCTTCACCGGCATCGACCTCTCCCGCGTGCCGGCACTCGAATCGCGTATCTTCACCATCCTGTCCGCCCAGCCACTGTTCCATGCCAAGGATTTCCGCGCGATTCTGGCGACCCAGTATCAGCGCGCGCGCCGCGCCGCCCGCGCCTTCGACAAAGGCGCCGATACGCCCTGGTTCGAGGCCGAGCAGATCGTGGACTTGACCGCGGTCATCGATGACAGCGGGACCCTCGTCGAACTGCGCGGCGATGGCAAGCGACTGTTCACGGCGGGCCACAAGCAAGATGACGCCGATCCGTTCGCGGCTTACCTGGCCGGCCTGCATGCGCTGCCCGCCGAACGCGAGCCGCGGCTGGCGCATAGCGTGCTGCTGTGGCGCGTGCTGCTGCGCTTCGCGCTCAAGCTCCTCGAGCAGGGTGCTTACGTGCCCTGGGCGGGCGAGAACAATGCTGGCGAGACGCTGATTCAGTGGCGCCCGGCGCGGCTGGACGCCAGCGTCGACGCCCTGTTCGCGCGGCTGTGTGAGCTATGTCCGTCGGATCTCGTGCAGCTTCGCATCACAAGCGGGCGGCGCGAGTATGCCCATGGCGACGCGCCGACGCAGCTCATGGCCGCGCTGCATCTGCTGCTGGGACTGTTCATGCGCAGGGGCTTCGAGAACACCGCAGAGGCGCACGGCGATGATGCCGTCAAGCGGCTGTTCTTCGCCGGCCGGCCGCTGCACTTCAAGCGCTTCGAAACACAGCAGACACCGCAGCTCATCGCCCATTGGCTGCGCCGGCTCACCCTCGGCGAGCGTGCGCACCGGCTGCATCTGATGGTCGGCGAGCGTGGCGGCGACGCCTTGAGTGTCGCGCTGAGCATCGAGTGCGACGACGGTTTCGAGCCCGTCGCCGACTGGCTCGTCCGGGCCGAGGGCGGCCAGGCCAAGGCGGCGGTGCTCGCCGATCTGGCGGTGCTCGCCGATTATTTTCCGGATGTAGAGCGCCTGTATGGCCACGCTGATGCGGGCAGGGCCAATCATGAGCTTGTCTACGCCCTGGATGCCTTCACCCCCATCCTGCGCGAGGTGTTGCCGGCGCTGCGCATGCTCGGCATCGGCGTGATCCTGCCCAAGGCGCTGCACAACCTGGCGCGGCCGCAGGCGAGCCTGTCGTTGTCGCGCTCGGGCGACGCGGCACCGGTGTCCTATCTCAATCTCGAGCGGCTGCTGGACTTCGATTGGCAGGTGGCGATCGGCGATCAGCGTATCCCGGTCGATGCGTTCCGGCGTCTGGTCGACAACGCCTCGGGGTTGGTGCGGGTGCTGGATCAGTACGTCCTGGTCGACGAACGCGAGGTACGCCAACTGCTCGACAAGCTGGCCACGCCGCCGGCCGAGCTCTCACGCGCCGAATTGCTGCAGGCGGGGCTGGCCGGCGAGCTCGACGGCGGCGAAGTGGCCCTGCGGGACGACGCACGGGCGCTGTTCGACCAGCTGATCCGGCCCGAGGCGCCGCCAGCGATACCGGAGACGCTCAAGGCCCAGCTGCGGCCGTACCAGCAGCGCGGCTTCGCCTGGCTGGCCGGCAACGCCCGGCTGGGGTTCGGTTCGCTGCTGGCCGACGACATGGGCCTGGGCAAGACGCTGCAGGTGATCACGCTGCTCGCCCATCTCAAGGCCCAGGGCCGGCTGAACGGATCCTGTGCACTGATCGTGGCGCCGACGACGCTGTTGACCAACTGGCGCCGCGAGATCGAGCGCTTCGCGCCGGCGCTGACGGTACAGGTGTTTCACGGAACGCAGCGCAAGCTCGATCCCGACGCCCACGACGTGGTACTGACCAGCTACGGCCTGGTGCGCAGCGACGCGAAAACCCTGACCAAGCCGCGCTGGGGCGCGCTGGTAATCGACGAGGCACAGGCCATCAAGAATCCCGCAGCCGCCCAGACCAAGACGGTCAAGCGCCTGAAAGCCGATATCAGGATCGCGCTGTCCGGCACGCCGGTGGAGAACCGGCTGCGCGAGTACTGGAGCGTGTTCGACTTCATCAATCCCGGCTATTTGCGCAGCCAGAAACGCTTCGCCGAGGCGCTCGCCACACCCATCGAGCGCGAGCGCGACCAGGCCGCGCTGAAAACATTCCGCGCCATCACCGCGCCGTTCATCCTGCGCCGTTTGAAAAGCGACAAGTCGATCATCGCCGACCTGCCCGATAAGATCGAGGCCAACCGTTACTGTGCGCTCACCGCCCGCCAGGCTGCGCTCTACCAGAACACCGTCGACACGATCATGGACGAGTTGGCCAACAGCGAGGAGAGCGTCGCGCGCCGCGGGCTTATCTTCAAGCTGCTCAATGCTCTCAAGCAGATCTGCAACAGCCCGGACCAGTACCTGGGCCGGAGGCAGGTCGACATCGAGGCCTCCGGCAAGCTGGCGGCGTTCGTCGACATCATGCGCGAGGTCGAGGCGGCGGACGAGAAGGCCCTGATCTTCACTCAATACACCGACATGGGCGAGCTGCTCGTCGCGGCACTGCGCAATGCCTTCGGTATCGAGGTGCCTTTTCTGCGCGGCGGGCGCACCCGCAAGCAGCGCGACGACATGGTCGCCGCCTTCCAGCACGGCCGCGGCCAGCGCGCCCTGGTGATCTCGCTCAAGGCCGGCGGCACCGGGCTCAACCTGACCGCCGCCAGCCAGGTCATTCACTACGATCTGTGGTGGAACCCGGCGGTAGAGCAGCAGGCCACCGACCGCGCCTACCGCATCGGCCAGCGCCGCAACGTCACGGTACACCGCCTGATCACCGAGAACACCTTCGAGGAACGCATCGACGCCATGATCCAGGCCAAGAAGGAACTCGCCGAGCTCACCGTGGCCGACGGCGAGCGGTGGATCACCGAGTTCTCCGACGCCGAGTTGCGCGAGCTGGTGAGCCTGTGAGGCGGGCGGAAACCGAGTCCGACAGAAAAAACATGACCGTTGGCAAGGCCATCGTCAGCTCTGATCTGCCCGTATTGTCTGGCCGAACTGGTGCTCTGGCGGGTATATTGAGAGCGGAGTCACTGATTCAGGCATGACAGAGCTGCTTGAAAACAGAAGTAGCCTTTTTGAAGGCACCGGAGAGAGGAGTCATTCATGAAGACGCGAAAGCTGGGATCTGAGGGGCTCGAAGTTTCCGCGCTGGGCCTGGGCTGCATGGGCATGTCCGAGTTCTACGGGCACAGGGATGAGGCCGAGTCGATCGCCACTATCCACCGCGCGCTCGACCTCGGCATCAGCCTGCTGGACACGGCCGACATGTACGGCCCGTTCACCAACGAGCAGTTGGTGGGCAGGGCGATACGGGATCGCCGCGATCAGGTCGTGCTGGCCACGAAGTTCGCCAACGTACGCGGCGAGAATGGCGAGTTTCTCGGTATCCGCGGTGATGCCGACTACGTGCGGCAGGCCTGCGATGCCTCGCTCAAGCGCTTGGGGGTGGATCATATCGATCTCTACTACCAGCACCGCGTGGATCCCAACGTGCCGATCGAGGAAACGATCGGTGCCATGGCCGAACTGGTCAAGGCCGGCAAGGTACGCTACCTGGGCATGTCGGAAGCGGCCCCGGAGACCCTGAGCCGTGCGCATGCCGTGCATCCGATCAGCGCGCTGCAGACCGAGTATTCGCTGTGGAGCCGCGACGTGGAGGACCGGGTCCTGCCGACGGTGCGCGAGCTGGGCATCGGCTATGTCGCCTACAGCCCGTTGGGACGGGGCTTTTTGACCGGGCAGATCAAGCGGTTCGAGGACCTGCCGGAGGATGACTTTCGCCGTCACTCGCCGCGCTTCCAGGGTGAGAACTTCCGGAAGAACCTGGACCTGGTTGCCGAGGTCGAGCGTATGGCGGCCGAGAAGGCTTGCAGCCCGGCGCAGCTGGCGCTGGCCTGGGTGCTGGCGCAGGGAGACGACATCGTGCCTATCCCCGGCACCAAGCGGCGCGAGCGCCTCGAGGAAAACATCAAGGCGCTGGACGTGCAGCTCAGCCCCGAGGATCTTGCACGCATCGACCGCATACTGCCGCCGGGTGCGGCTGCCGGCGAGCGCTACGATGCCTCTCAGATGCAGGCGTTGAACAAATGAGTGGCGTGACTGATGCTGCGCTCGATGGCCGCGTGGCAATCGTTACCGGCGGCGGACGCGGCCTGGGTCGGGCAATGACGCTCGGCCTAGCTCGAGCCGGGGTACGAGTGGTTGCCACTGCGGCACGTGAATCGGCGGAGATCGAGCAGGTGGCGGTCGAGGCATGCGCCGAATGCGGCGAGGAGCGCGTCCTGCCGCTGGTCGCAGATGTTACCCAAGAGGCCGATTGTGAGCGGGTGGTGGCCAGCGCGCTGGAGCGCTGGCAGAGGCTGGACATCCTGGTCAACAATGCCGGCCGCGGCATGAAGTACGTCAGCGAGCGTTTTCTCACCGAGCCCACTCACTTCTGGGAGGTGACTCCCGAGACTTGGCGCATGGTTATAGAGACCAACGTCAACGGGCCCTTCCTAATGGCGCGCGCAGCGGTACCGCATATGCGTGCCGCCGGTTGGGGCCGCATCGTCAATATGTCGATGAACCACGAAACCATGCGGCGACGGGGCTTTTCGCCGTATGGACCATCGAAGGCGGCGCTGGAATCGGAGACCGTGATCTGGGCACATGATCTCGAGGGCACCGGCGTCACCGTTAATGCGCTGCTGCCGGGCGGCGCGACGCTGACCGGCATGATTCCGCAGGACCTGGATGAACACTTCCGTGCACAGCTGCTCGACCCGCAAGTCGTGGTCGCGCCGCTGCTGTGGCTGGCTTCCCCGGCAGCCGACCATATCAACGGTCAGCGCTTACTGGCCAAGTGCTGGCGTGACGACGATCCGGCGGCGGCGTTCGGAGATGCCGGCTGGGGGCACACTGATCGTTAGGGGCTGTTGACGTTTCATGCACGGCCGCGCCGGAGCCAGTTTTTGTGCGGGGCAAGGCGTGAGGAGTGTGATTTGTTCAGTACATCCCTGTACTTCACCCCTTCGGGGCTGACGCGCAAAAACGCTCCAGGCGTTTTTGTGGTCATTCCAAATGAGCGACGAATAACGCAGCACTGTGCAAAAACTGGCCCGGCCCTTCGGGTTGCGCGGCAAATGGCGCCATGCGGCGTTGCGGGATTGGAAAAGGGAACCACCCTTTTCTGCATCCCGCGCCTGGCCTGGCGCCATTTGGCGCAGCAACGCGGTTCGCGCTGAAACGTCAACAGCCCCTAGGTCGCCCCCGTTTGCCCCAGGTGGAAGTGCCGGAAGGAGCCCTCTTCCTTGAGGCCAGGGGCACCTAACTTGGCAGGCCCAACCGGTCCTTGGCCAGACATTCTATAGTGAGGCTCGAATATATGACGACTCAATGGTGCTGGGGTCTATTGCTCGGCGCTCTCGCCACAACGGTTTCCGCTGAGGGCCTGCTCTCTCTGAAAGTGGAAAACGATGCATTCTCTGCTGGTGGCGATCGCCACTACACCAACGGCATCGAGGCAGTCTGGGCTTTTTTTTGAACCTGTTGACGGGCACTGGGCCCGACATTTCGCAGAGGCGCTTCCGGGATGGCCGGCAAGCAGCCTGGAGGTTGTGGCTTACCGATTAGGGCAACAGGTTTATACAGCGGAAGATATCGAGGTCGAAGCGCTCATCAAAGATGATCGCCCCTATGCCGGCCTGCTCATTGGCGGAGTCTCGCTTTTGAACAATCACCAGCATGACAGATGGCGACTGGCAGAAAGCCTACACGTCGATGTTGGCATTGTAGGGCCGGCTTCCGGAGCAGGGAAGCTACAGAGAGAATTCCACAAGTGGATTGCCACGGACGATCCAAAGGGCCGGGATAACCAACTTCCTGAATCCGTGACTTCGCACGGCTCGAATTGCCGCTCAAGCCTGCAACGACAAGGCTTCGGACGGTATAACAGCACCTGACATCCATTCACCCAGTCAGTGCATTGGCCCATGCGCACCTTCACTCTCCAGCAATCCAAGACCGAAGTCTACACACCCCATGGCGGACTGGCCCTGGTGGGCCACTGCCTGAACCGGCACACGTCATTGACCCAAACCGCGCGAACCGTGGTTAAACGCCACGGCATTCCGAACATCGAGCTGATCCGGACCTATCTGGGCCTGATCACGCTGGGCAAAAGCGACTTCGAGGCGGCGGAGCCAGTGCGGATCGATCCGTTCTTCAAGTCCGCCATGGGCATCAAGCAGTCGCCGTCGTCGGCCCGGTTGCGGCAACGCTTTGATGAAGATGCCAAGGCGCTGACACCCTTGCTGGACGATGCCAGTTCCGAGTTTTTGAAGTCCGTGCAAGCTCCGGTTTCCCCGCGGGGCATGGGCCATGTGGCTCTGGATATCGATGGCTTCCCCATGGACAACAGCCAGACGAGCCAGGAAGGTGTCAGCTACACCGACAAGGGCTACAACGGCTATGCGCCCATTGCCGCGTACCTGGGCCAGGAAGGCTGGTGTATGGGTTGTGAGTTACGCCCCGGTAGCCAGCACGCCAATAACGGCTTTCTGGAAACGCTCAAGCGCGTGTTGCCTCGTGCCCGAACGCTCACCGCTTCGCCGATCCTGTTGCGCCTGGACAGTGCCCATGCTGGATACGCTTGCAGCTCCTCTGCCATCCCAATTGTTGATGCAGCGTGCTAATATGTTCAGCTTAGAACGCAGCGCCAATGAATTTCTTGAGATTCTGTTGCCCGATCATCCATCGATTCACGTTGAGCATGGAATGACGCCATGACAATCCCTACTCCACCCTCCTCGCATCATATGTCCAGCCAGAATACGGGGCAGGAGCGCATCGCGATATTCATGCCTTCACTCGATGCAGGAGGCGGAGAGCGGGTAGCGCTGACATTGGCCAGGGCTTTCAGTGAGCGCGGCCATACCGTAGAGCTGATCGTCACCGATACCAGTGGCCCCTATCGTTCCCATATTCCTGAGAACGTAAAGCTGGTAGAGCTTATACCCTCTACGAGATCAAGGGCCTACTGGCAGATAATGCGTAATGAATGGCGGACGCTTTTCACTACTCTTCCACCGCTTCTCCTGCCGGCGCCAAGATTTAAACGACTGATGCCTTATTTACCAGCGCTTGGTGAATATCTTGAGCGCACCCCGATTCACTCATTGCTGGTGTTCAATACTTATTCCAATATCTTGGCTATATGGGCGCAGCGCTGGGTAGGCCGCTCCATTCGCATAGTACTAAGCGAACGCAACGCCTTCTCCGAATGACTCAAACTTGGCCGCTCATGGCGCAGACAACGCCTCTTGAAGCCCCTAGTCCATCAGACCTATCAACGCGCTCATGCCGTGGTCGGGGTCAGCCAGGCTATCAGCGAGGAGCTCGTGCACCATGCGCGACTCCCCTCCGACCTCGTTCAGACCATCTACAATCCGATCTACGATGAATCGTTATTTGCCACTGTCCACCGGATGCCATCACCTCATCCATGGCTGGATGACGAACGGATGATCCCGGTGATTCTCGGTGCCGGCAGACTGGTGGCGCAGAAGGATTTTATGACCTTGTTGCGGGCCTTTGCCCATGTCGGTGAGCGGCGTAGTGCACGATTAATCATTATCGGTGAAGGTGAGCAGCGGGCAGAAATCGAACGTGAAGCACGAAGCTTGGGGGTTAGCGAATCTGTACTTTTACCGGGATGGATACAAGATCCCTACGTCTGGATGAGTCGAGCCAATCTCTTCGTGCTTTCCTCGATCCATGAAGGTCTGCCCAACGTACTGATCCAAGCCATGGCCTGTGGATGCCCGGTGGTCAGTACCGACTGCCCCCATGGCCCCAACGAAATCCTTGCTGGCGGCCAATATGGTCCACTGGTTCCGGTAGGCGATGTAGAAGCACTGGCAGATGCCATGATCAGACAGCTGGATACACCGCAACCGGCGGAGTACATGCGCTCACGGGCCAGCGCGTTCAGCGTTGACCGTTCGGCACAACATTATCTGCAACTCCTGCACACTGGCCCGAAAGAGCTCCCGCCAAAGGCCAAGATGTTCGCCGCAGCCACGTCACTGTAGCCCAGCGTCTCGCGCATGTAGTGGATACCTTCTGCATCTATATCCACGCCGAAACAGCGTGTGGCCGCTTGGTCGAGCGCCTGGTGCAGCCATCTGCCGCGCTGCATTTTCTTACGGATGCCGGCCGAGCCGTGATCAACACATCCCACGTGAATGACTTGCTTGTCGGCCACCCGTTCGGTGAGCACATCGAAACGCGATCGATACTCGTAATCTGCCGGTTCCAGGTCGAACGTCGCAACCAGATCGTTGGAAAAACATTTTCCTCGCAAAAAGCCAGAGGTGTTGTCGCTAAGTTTCATAGGTTGTCACGTCCGTGGTGAACCGAATTCGAGTTGTTCATAGAGGCTGAGGCTATTCCGGTGTGCGGACCACCTGCGGCATACGCTGAACCTGAACGCCCCGGCAACAATAGATCGAGGTAGCGTCCGGCGCTGCGCTGCAGGCTAAAAGCGGCGCCGCGGCGGCGCAGCATATCCGTCGGCAGCGGCGCATCGAGCGTGCGCGTCATGGCCGCGGTCAGCGCCTCGATGTCATCTACCGGCACCAGTTCGCCAAAGCGCCCGCCCTGCAAGATTTCCGTCGGACCGCTGGGGCAGTCCGTGCTCACCACAGGGCAGCCGCAGGCCAGCGCCTCGATCAAGACATTGCCTAGCCCTTCGTAATCGGAAGAGAGCACGAACAGCGCCGCCCGGGAAAAGGCCGCATAGGGGTTGTCCACGAAGCCGGGCAGTGCCACATCGCCACTTACTCCCAGCGTATGGGTCAGCGTTTCAAGCCGGGGCCGCTCGGGCCCCTCGCCCAGGATTATCAACCGCACCGCACGCTGTTCACGCAGCCGGGCGAAGGCGTTCAGCAGCAACGTAAAGTTCTTCTGTGGCACCAGTCGCCCCGCCGCCACAATGACCGGTGATCCATCATCCTCCAGCCACGGATGCGGTGCCGGCGCGGCGGCACGGACCGCCAACCCCGGCGTGACCACTGGATTGTAGACGGTATCGATGGCGCCGCGCGGCAGCCCGGCGGTAATCGCCAGATCATCGGCGACACCATCGGAAACCGCAGTGATCGCATCGGCCCGTGGGTAGGTGCGTGCGATCAGCGGCGCAATATGACGCCAGCGCCACTTGCGGCTGAGCATGATGGACCGAGAAAGCTGAGTACGCTCGCTGATGACGACACGGGTGGGCGCGCCGCTCAAGCGCCGAGCCCACAGCGCCAGCAGATTGGTGGGCGTCTTGGCGGCGAGCAGCGCCGCCGGGCGCACGCTGGCCAGATAACGAGCCAGATCGGCCAGATAGGGCTGGACGGGCGCCGGATGCCGCGTCAGCAGCACCGGGCGCGCCAATGCAGTGAGGCCGGCGGGGTCCATGCGAACGAGCTCCAGCCGTGTGACTAGATCGCTCCGTGGCTGGAGCGTCACGATGTTGACGCCTGCCGGTATCGCCGATAGATAAGGGCCTTCGGCACGACACAGCACCAGATCCACCGGATGGCCGGCAGCGCAAAACGCTTCAGCCAGATGAAGTATCGAACGGCCTACGCCACCGGCAGCAAGCGAAGGCAATAGCAGGGCAATCCTGGGGAGTTGTTGTGTCACGCAAAAACCGGGCTCATGGTCGAATCGGCGCCAACGCTGCTTTTTGATTTATCGTAGTGTAGCATGCCAACAAACCGCTTTAGGCGCGCTTAATGAAGGGGATTTTCCGTTGACAAGCAATGCTTCATGTCTCAACGAGGAGACCTTGACCATCGCCGCCCGACCGATTCGAGTCGAGCGCGCCGATACCTCGCATCAGCCCCACTGCGTGATACTGCCGGCGTTGACCTCAGCACCCTCGCCGCGTCCTCCGGTGCGCATTTTCCTGGGCACCGAGAAAGCCCAGGTAAGAGCCCAGCGCATATTCTTCTATTCGGTCGAACGCGTACGCGATCCTGCACGGGAATACCGCATCTACCTGATGAAGGATATCGCCGGTTTCGATCAGTCGACATGGCGCACCGGCTTCACCAATTACCGCTTCGCGATTCCCGATTTCGCCGGCCGCGAAGGGCGCGCCATCTATAACGACGTCGACCAGATCTACTTCACCGATCCCGCCGTGCTGTTCGACCTGCCGATGGCCGAACATGGCTATCTTGCCATCTCGGCCAAGGACACGTCGGTCATGGTGATGGATTGCGCCCGCATGGCGCAGTGGTGGAACCTCGATCAGGCCAGGCAGGCCGCCAAGAAGACGCTGACCGACACGCCGGCCGAACAGCCCGGCCTGTGGGGCGAACTCGACGGCCACTGGAACGCCCGCGACGAGGAGTACGAACACAACCGGACCCATGTGCTGCACTATACCGCGCTGCACCAGCAGCCCTGGCAGCCGACGCCGAGGATCTACTCTTATCATCCCAACGCGCTGGGCGATTTATGGCACCGCCTGGAGCAGGAAGCGGATGCTCAGTATTACGGACCCTTTTCCCGCCAGGCGCCAAGCCCCTGGTTCGAGCAGGCGCTGCAAGCGCTCGACACGCCTGATGATAGCGATGAAGCATTGCGCAGCAGCCCCCGCGCCGCACAGCTGGCAAGCGAGTGCGACGCCGCCTCGCTGTTATGGTGCCGGCCCGCTCGGCAGACCGCGCCGCCCTCGCCGCTCAATCTGGAAGCGAGCCAGCTCTGGCATCCTGAGCGCGACGCTGCGGTGGATGCCGCCTTCGATGGTGTCGCCGTCACAGGGGTGCTCGAACATCTTCCCGCCGAAGACATCCATTGGTTCATGGGAGAATTGGCTCAGCGCGCCCGCCGTTTACTCTATGTCGGCATTCAGCTCCCCGATCCCCGGCGCGTCGACGATCAGCCGTTCTACCGTACCCACTGGTGGCGCGAACAGCTGCGCCGCATCAGCGGGGCCTATCCCGATCTCGTCTGGCATCTTGATATCCAGCGCACGGGAACCGGCATGAGAGAGTGCGTCCAGTCCGGACTGAGCGGCGCACGCCAGGGGCATGGTCGCGTTCCACGGGTATGGCTGTTGCTGGGCCGGCATCACGGTGACAATGCGCAGCTGTCACTACTTGCACAGCGACTGGGCTGGCCCAGCGAGGAAAAACGGCTGAACTTCAAACCGTCTGCGCCAAGACCCGCGCTGTTCAGCCGCCCATCTCTTGCCAACATCGATCTGACCCAGTCCGATCGTCTCGAGCCCCCCTGGCCGGATCTGATCCTGAGCACGGGCCGGCGCAGTGTCGGCGCAGCACGCTGGGTCAAGCAGCAGTCAGGAGGATGCACGCAGCTGATTTTCCTCGGCCGCCCGCGCGCGCCATTGGACTGGTTCGATCTGATCATCACCACGCCTCAGTATGGCCTGCCGGCACGGGACAATGTCATCCATAACCTCCTGCCTCTCAACGCGCCCGACCCTGCGGCGCTCGATCAGGCCGCCGCGGATTGGCAAGCGCGCTTCGACGATCTTCCCCGGCCCCGTATCGGCGTGCTGGTCGGCGGCGCAACGAAGACGCAGCACTTCGATGCCACCGTTGCCCGTGCGATGGCTCAGGCCGCCTGTCGCCTGGCCAAGGCTCGCGGAGGGTCACTGCTGATCACCACCAGCCCGCGCACGCCACCCGACGCGGCGGACGCCTTTTTCGCTGGCATCGATGTTCCCAGTTATCGCTACGCCTGGCACCACGAAGACGGTGCAGACAACCCCTACCGGGCCTATCTGGCCTTGTGCGACGCATTCGTCGTGTCAGGCGACAGCGTATCGATGCAGGCCGAAGCCATTCGGACCAAAAAACCGGTGCATGTCTTTCCGCTCGCATTGCCGCCGACATCATGGAGTCGTCTCGGGCATCGGTTTGAGGCGTTCATGCACGGGCGCACACAGGCGACCGGAACCCGCGGCACCCATCGCCAGCAGGACTGGAAAGGCCGACTGTACGACCGTGCATTCGGCTTAGGTCTGATAACCGCACCGCGCAATACCGAGCGCCTGCACAAGGTACTTGCCATGCGCAACCTGCTTGACGATATCAGTATAGTGGACGATGCGACGCTAGGCCGGCAGCGCCTCGAAATTGCCGACGAGGTGCAGGCCACGGTAGAAAGCATTCGCTTGCGCGCCGGCGAGCACTACTGGCGGGAGCGCCGATGAGCACGCCGCGCGTCACGGTCTTTATTCCGGTACATAACCGCCAGCTTTACATCACGACGGCTGTCGACAGCATCCTGGCGCAGACATTCGAGAACTTCGAACTGCTGATCGTCGATGACGGCTCGACCGATGCCACTCTCGAGGTCCTATCCCGCTACCGGGATCCACGCCTGCGCGTGGAGGGCAATGCGCGCAATCTGGGCATTCCGGCAACCCGCAACCGCGGCCTCGAGCTGGCGCGTGGAGAATATATTGCCCTGCTCGATAGCGATGACAAGTCATGGCCGAATCGGCTCGCCCGCCAGGTCGAGACCCTGGACCGCCATCCGGAGCTGGCGCAGGTCGGCAGCGCCTGCGATTTCATGGACGATCAGGGACAGCATCTCAAGCGCGTGCGGCGCCAGCCGTTAGCCGCCGATGACGTCGCCGCCAGCCTGGCGTTCTACTGCGCACTGACCAACCGTACGATCATGGCGCGCACGGCTATTTTGCGCGAGCATGGCTACAGGGAGGATTTTCCGCGCTGTCAGGACTACGAGTTGCACCAGCGACTGTCGCGCACGCAGCGGATGGCCAACCTCGCTGACATCCTGGTCTGCGGACGCGAACACAGCGGACGCTTCACCAAGCAGACCGATGCGCTGGGCCGTGAGCGCAAGCGTGAAATCTGTCGCCGGGCGCTCATCGAGACGGGACTCGTCCCGAGCGAGGCAGATCTCGATCGTCACTATGCGCTGGCGCGACCCAAGAAACTCGGCGCGGCGCTGAACGAAGAATATCTCGGCTGGGCCGATCAGTGGCTGGCTCGGCTCGACGCCGCCAACCGGCGTAGCCGACGCCATGTGCCCGAGGCGCTGACACGGGTCATGACCGAACGCTGGATAGACCTGTGCTGGCATGCACGCCGCCAGCTCGGGTCCGCCGCCTATCTGCGCCTGATACGCTCACCGCTGGCCAGGCGCTTACCCGCGACGCTGTTGCGCCGCCTGGCATCCTGAGGCCGCACGTTCAAGTTCATGGCTGATTCGCCAGCAGACAGAAATTGATCATCAGTGATTATTGAAGGAAGGAACATGTCATGCGTTATCTGGATGTCGACGCACTGGAGCACATGGATGCCAAGGCGTTCCAGCAGCGTTCCCCTTATCCATGGGCCAACCCGGCGGGTCTGCTGACCGAGGAAGGCTACGCGGCATTGCGCGACAGCCTGCCCGCCGCCGAGCACTTCGAGGAAATATTCGGCAAGACGCGTCGTTACGGTCAGCAACCCCACGACCGGCTGGCGCTGGAATACTCGCCGGACATAGAACTGTCGCCGCACTGGCAAGCCTTCATGCAGGAACTGCACGGACCGCACTATCGGCAGTTCATGGCACGCATGTTAGGCACCCAGGCCTTCAGCTTGCGCTTTCACTGGCACTACACGCCGGCTAGCTGTTCGGTCTCGCCACACTGTGACGCCCGCGAAAAGCTGGGCTCGCACATCTTCTACTTCAATGGCGAAGACGACTGGCAGCCCGTCTGGGGCGGGCAAACCGTGGTGCTCGATGACAATGGCCGCTTCGACAGCAAAAGTGCGCCAGCCTTCGAGGATTTCGACAGCGCTACCGAATCCCATGCGATGGGCAACTACAGCTTGCTGTTCACCCGACGTGGTAATTCCTGGCATGGTGTACGCGAGATCAGTTGTCCGCCAGGGCACTACCGCAAGGTCTTTATCGCGGTCATCAACGAACGCCGCCCACTCAAGCAGTTTACCAAGAGGCTCAAGGGGCTGTTCGGACGCGCGGCCTGATCGGTTCAAGGCGCCATGGTCACCACGTCCTCGATAGACGCAATAAGCCGTAACTCCTGCCGACTGCCGATAGACGATGCGTGGGCAACCTGGGCAGGAAGACTGCGACTATGGGAGAGGGCCTGCAGACGCGTCTCGATGATGCTGGTATCGAGCCGTTCTCGTCTGCGCTGCAGCAGCCGACGTCTCGAGAACGGCTTCTTGCTCGAATAGCGCACGAGCAGCGACACCAGCCGCTCGGCGCCAGCAAACTCGGCTTCGCCACCTACGAGACGGTACAGCAGCGTTCGGGCACCCTCTTCTAGCTGCGGTGACGGCAAGAGACGCTTGCCATTGAGTTCATGCAGGAACACGCCAAGATGTATAGCCGCCGAGATGGCGGGATCGTCCGCCATGCTCATCTGCCCGCAGTCGATTGCGCGCAGCGGTGCCAGCGGGTCGGGCGATACCATGACATTGCCGGGATGAAGATCGAGATGAGTGATGCCGGTATCGCGCAACGACGCCAACATGGCGATCAACTTCGACAGTAGCGCGTGGCGTCGGGTTGCCTCGTGCTCATGCGCCTGCCAGACGACGTTGAACGGCTGCCAACCGAGCAGATACTCCTGCAGCAATACCTGCTGTACGGGCAGGCCGTGGCGGAAGCGCTCGCCAAAGGCCAAGGTCCGGACACCATGCACCGTTCGCTCGTGCAATGCCAGGTTATGAGCGAGCTCCGCCGTGCCGTGGCTGAACCCGAGCAGTGCATTGCTGCACCCCAGCAGCGCTCCCAGCCGCTTGCGCGGCGATACCGCCATCTGCTTGACGAAGTGACGCGGTGTTGCCGGCAAGCTCGGCGGCGCAAGAGAATAAAGTCGGCGCGACCTCGCGACTTTCTCACGTAACAGGGTAACGCCGGACCCGGCGCCGGCATGAAAATGATGATCGATCGTCTGCGCTGGCCGATGTGCCTGCCCCTCGCCAAGCCACCACTGCCATCCCGAGTTGGAGAAGGCTACCGGCCCGTCGAAGCGGGCAGTCAGGAACTGCGGTCGGCACCGTTGCATACCTCCCCGCTGGATGCCTAATGCCATTGCCCTGCCCCTTCGCCATCTTTAATAAAATTTTAATATTTTCTTAATATATCGGAATAAGCGCAGACGGGCACACCGAAATATGAAAATTCCAGGCACAAGGGAAGTTCAGCATGCCGCTAAGGAAAGCGTCCAGCGAGCCCACCACCCAAGGTGGCACTCGCTGGCCAAGGCTAAATGAGATGGGAAATTACAGGGAATGACACGCTACCACCCTCATTCCGCTCTCCTGAGCAGGAAAAACCCGACCAGGAAACAGGCCAGGGTGGGCGTCAGTACCGCCCAGATCGGCGAGAAACCGAAGATCGTCGAGGCTGGGCCAAGCAGGTCCTGCAGGTATTTGAACGACAAGCCGACGAGGGTGCCGTAGAAGACCCGCGTGCCGGCGGCAGCGCTTCTGAGCGGTCCAAACACGAACGAAGCAGCGACCAGCATCAGCCCTGCCAGCACCAGCGGCTGCAGCAGCTTCTGCCAGAAATACAGCCAAGTATCGGTGGCGTCGGTGCCCTGAGCATTGAGATAGCGGCCATAGCGCCACAGATCGGCGATCGACTGACTGTCCTGGTCGGTGATGATCTGCTTGAGTAGTTTCGGATCGAGCGATGTCCGCCAGGGCTCGCTGGCATAGGTGTCGGTTACGGTACGGTCTGGCTCGAAATGGGTCTCCTGTACGTTCTGCAACTGCCATCCGCCTTTCATCGGCACGGCGCGCTCGGCATGCAGGGCACTCTCCAGGCGTTGGCCGTCAAAATGGTAGCGTAGGACGCCGATCACGGTATTATCGGAGCGCATCGAGGCGAATCGGTAGAAATCGTTGCCTTCACGCTGCCACCCGCCATCCTGTTCAGCCAAGCCGTTATCCCCTTGGCGCTGCTCCGCCCGCCATGACTTGGCATACTGCTCGGTACTCGGTGCAACGTATTCGCCGACCACCATGGTCAGCAGGATCACCACTCCGAGCGGCTTCATCACCGCCCAGATGATGCGTGCCAGCGACCATCCCGCCGCGCGCATCGTGGTCAGCTCGTTATTCGATGCCATCGCACCCAGCCCGATCAACCCGCCGAGCAGGACACCCACCGGTGCGTATTGATAAAAGCGCCACGGCAGCCGCATGAGGGTGTACAACAGCACCTCGAAAGCACCGTAATGGTTTTCCACGTCATCGAGCCCGGAAATGTAGTTGATCACCAGATCCAGCCCCATCAGAAGGACCTGAACGACCAACATCGCGGCAAGCACATTTCGCGCAGTGTAGCGGTCGATAAGGTTCATAGGACACGTCTCCTGCGTGGACGTCGGCCTCGGTTCAGCCATAAACCGAACGCGAGAAAAGCGATATGGATCGGCCATACCCCCAGCGTCGCCGACAACTGCTCCCTGGCGATGGCGCTCTGTGCCGCCAGCAGCAGGCTCATGTAGCAGATGTACAGAAAGATCGACGGCAGCAGCTTGGCAAAACGCCCGTGGCGTGGATTGGCGCGTGACAGCGGAAGCGCGATCAGGGTCAGGATCAGCACCATCAAGGGCAGGCTGGCGCGCCACTGAAGCGCCCCGCGGGCCTCCGGATCGTCACTGGCAAGCAGGGAAGGCGTGGATAATAGTTCGACGTCGTCGTATTGCGGCGTCGTAGCGGCGCCGGCGAGGCGAATGGCATAGGTCTCGAACTGAAGGCGGTCACTCGCCGCACTACCCGGCACGACGCTGTAACGGTAACCGTTCTTGAGAACCAGATAACGGCTGCCCGTCTCCGGGTCGGTCGCCTGATAACCGCTACGAGCACGCGTGATGACCTGTCTCGGCGGGCCGTTGGCCTGCTCCTCCTGTTCGGCGATGAACAGGTCCTGCATGCGGCTGGCGTCGTCGCCGAGCGACTCGGTGTATGCCGTACGATCGCCAAGCTCCTGGAAACGTCCGGGCGTCAGTGTACTGAAATCGGCGTTCTGCTTTTGATCATCCAGCATGCTCTCGTTATGCACCAGGCCGGCCGGTGTCAACCATAGACTGCAGACACCTACCAGCAGGGCCACGACCGCGGCGGGCCATAATGCCACATGCAACAGCTTGCGCGGGCTGACGCCACAGGCCGCCAGCACGGTGATTTCGCTGTTGAGATAGAGCTGCCCGTATGCCAGCAGGATAGCCAGAAAGAATGCCAGCGGCAGCAGTAACTGCATGAAGTTCGGCAACTGATACAGCATCAAGGTGCCGAGCAGCCTGGCGGGAAAGTCCCCTTGCGCCACATCGGTAAAGTAGCTGATGAAGCGGTTGCCCATGATCACCAATAGCAGCACGCCGGCAACGGCGGCCATGGTGGTGAGTATCTCGCGAGTCAGATAACGAAAAATAATCAAAAGTGTCTCCCGAAATGGCTTCCTTGCTGGCCTGTCTTCCTATCGACGCCGGTTGCCGGTCCATGCAATACGGCACCGCTTTGCGTACACTGAGAAACGTTCGAGGCTGGCGACGTGCCAGCATTATCCAGAAACCGCTCGCCCTTGTCTCTTCGTGAGATGTCGGTGGTGTGGATGAAGCCTCTGTCGTGTGGAGATGTCATGGAATTTTCCGTACTGACCGTCAATCCAGCCAAGGTCGAAACAGCCTGTCTGGTCGTACCGCTGTTTGAGGATGGCGACCTGCTATCCGCCGCCGCCAAGCTGGATGACGCCAGCGAACGCTTGATCGCGCAACTGGTCGAGCGCGGCGATTTCACCCCGGAGCTCGCCAATGTTCAGCTGATTCCGTTCGCGCCGGGTCTCGCCGCCGAGCGTCTGCTGCTGGTGGGGCTCGGCAAGCGGGATACATTCAATGAAGGTGCCCTGCGCAAGTCGCTCGATGCCGCCTTCACCGCGCTGGCCAAACTGCCGGTCGACAGTGCCGCCGCGGCTTTCACGGACGCCATGGTCGAGGATCGCGACGCGGCCTGGAACGCGCAGATGACGCTGGAAGCCGCCACGCGAGCCGTCTATCGCTTCACTCAATGCAAGTCGACTCAGCCACCGGTGCCACAGCTGCGCAATGTCGAGCTGCTGGTCAGCGATGCCAGTCAGGCGGATAACGCCAAGGCCGGGGCTCGCATCGGCGCGGCACTGGGCGATGGCGTCAATCTGGCCCGTACTCTGGGCAACCTGCCCGGCAATATCTGCACGCCCACCTACCTGGCCAATCAGGCCGAGACGCTGGCAGGAGAATCCGCCGGCTCGCTGAGCGTCGAGATTCTCGACGAGGCCGAGCTGGAAGCGCTGGGCGCGCACTCGCTGCTGGCGGTGGGCCGCGGCAGCGCGGAACCCTCCAAGCTGATCGTGATGAAATATCAGGGTGCGGAGGATCCCGAAGAGTCGCCCCATGTGCTGGTCGGCAAGGGCATCACGTTCGATACCGGCGGTATCTCGCTCAAGGCGGGGGCCGGCATGGACGAGATGAAGTTCGACATGTGCGGCGCCGCCAGCGTCTTCGGCACCATGAAGAGCGTGATCGCGCTGCAGCCCAAGCTGAATGTCGTGGCGATCGTCGCCAGTGCCGAAAACATGCCGGATGGCCGCGCGATCAAGCCCGGCGATATCGTCACCACGCTCAAGGGGCTGACCGTCGAGATCCTCAACACCGACGCCGAAGGCCGCTTGGTGCTGTGCGACGCGCTGACCTACGCCGAGCGCTTCGAACCGGCCAGCGTCGTCGATATCGCCACCCTCACCGGCGCCTGCGTCATCGCACTGGGCGATCATGCCAGCGGCCTGTTCTCCAATGACGACGACCTCGCGCTGGACCTGCTCGAAGCGGGTGAGTCCTCCTGGGATCGCGCCTGGCACATGCCGCTGTGGGACGACTACCAGCAGCAGCTGGACTCCAACTTCGCCGATCTCGCCAACATCGGCGGGCGTCCGGCCGGCAGCATTACCGCCGCCTGCTTCCTGTCACGCTTCGCCGACAAGTATCCGTGGGCGCATCTCGATATCGCCGGCACCGGCTGGGACAGCGGCAAGCAGAAAGGCGCCAGCGGCCGCCCGGTAGGATTGCTGACGCGCTATCTGCTGGACCGCGAGAGCGAGCTGATGGTCACACCGGAGGCCTGATCATTGTGGAGTTTGGCCGTGGAGAGCGGCGGCGCCACGCGGGAAAATATCAGCTCGCCGCAGGCAGGCGCTGAAACTCGCAGGCGCCGGGACAGGCGCGGAATCGGGCGCCAGAGATAACCGCCGCCGCCCTCTTCGCAGCCTACGATTTGCATGCTAATTTAAATGTTCCGCTGCCCGTCGGCCGGGCAGCCCCCAACCGAAGTCATCGACCGCCTGCCGCCCTGCTCGCGTCGTCAGGCATCATGGACTGTCAGGAGAAGTCGCAGTGTCCACCTCAGGTTTCGAAGCCCACCTTTCCTCCAACCCGCTCGATGCCGCTCTGCGCAACGAGATTCTTGCCAACCCGGGCTTCGGCCGCTACTTCACCGATCACATGGTACACGTACGCTGGACCAAGTCGGGCGGCTGGCAGCGCGGCGAGATCCGCCCCTACGGGCCGCTGCTGATCGATCCGGCCTCTCCAGTGCTGCACTACGGCCAGGAGATCTTCGAAGGCATCAAGGCGTATCGCCATGCCGACGGTTCGGTCTGGACCTTCCGCCCCGCGAAGAACGCGGCGCGTTTCCGCGCTTCCGCTCGCCGTCTGGCGTTGCCGGAGCTCGATGACGAGACTTTCCTCGGCTCGCTCAAGACACTGGTGGCGCAGGACGCCGCCTGGGTACCGACGCCGAAGAACGATGCCGAAGAGTGTAGCCTGTACCTACGCCCGTTCATGATCGGCAATGGCAAGTCGCTGGGCGTCAAGCCGGCGGCGGAGGTCGATTACTACCTGATCGCCTCGCCGGCCGCCTCCTACTTCAAGGGCGGCGGCAAGCCGGTCTCGATCTGGCTCTCCCAGCATTACAATCGCGCCGCACCGGGCGGCACCGGCGCCGCCAAGTGTGGTGGCAACTATGCGGCATCATTGCTGGCCCAGGCCGAGGCCGAAAGCCACGGCTGCGATCAGGTCGCGTTCCTCGACGCGGCGGAGAACAAGTGGATCGAAGAACTGGGCGGCATGAACCTGTTCTTCGTCTACCGCGATGGCCGCCTGGTAACGCCGGCGCTGACCGGCACCATCCTGGAAGGCGTCACTCGCGATTCGATCCTGGAACTCGCCCGCGATGCCGGCCTGACGCCGGAAGAGCGGCCGATCAGCATCGACGAATGGCGCGACGGCGTAGCCAATGGCGAGATCGTCGAGGTGTTCGCCTGCGGCACCGCCGCCGTCATCACCCAGATCGGCCAACTGGTGACCGAAAACGACCGTATCGTCACACCGGAGATCGAAGGCGAAGCGATCAGCGCCAAGCTGCGCAAGCGCCTGCTCGACATCCAGTACGGTCGCAGCGAAGACACTCGCGGCTGGCTGATGCGGCTGGCCTGATGCCCCACAGGGTCTGAATGATACGACAGGGCCTGATGCACGGTCTCTGATACGACAGGCCCTGGTGCGCAGGCCCTGGTTCCGTCCTACGCTGAAACCGTGCAAGACGCTGAGCTCGGGATCGCATCCCGAGCCCGGAACGACCGCCCACCGGCGGTCGCTTCGTCTCGCGATTCTCGCGACCCACTCACGAAAGGATGATGTGATGAAACCCGTGATGATCATTACCGGTGCCGGACGCGGCATTGGCGCCGCCACCGCCCTCATGGCCGCCCAGAAAGGCTACGCCGTCGCCGTGAACTACCGCAGCGACAAGGCGTCCGCGGACAAGGTCGTGGCCGAGATCGAAGCCGACGGCGGCCGCGCGATCGCGGTCCAGGCCGATGTCGTCGATGAAGCCGCCATCGTCGCCATGTTCGAGACTGTCGACCGCGAGCTGGGCCGGGTCGAAGTGCTGGTCAACAACGCCGGCGTGGTCGACCAGATCAGCCGCGTCGACGAGATGAGCTTCGAGCGCGTCGACCGGATGATGAAGATCAACGTCGTCGGCCCGTTCATCTGCGCCCGGGAAGCGATCAAGCGCATGTCGACCAAGCACGGCGGCAAGGGCGGCGTCATCGTCAATGTCGGTTCGGCCGCTTCGCATCTCGGTGGCGCGGGGGAATACATCGACTATGCCGCCTCCAAGGGCGCCATCGACGTAATGACCGAAGGGCTCTCGAAGGAAGTTGCCGGCGAAGGCATTCGCGTCAACACCGTCCGCCCCGGCGTCATCCGCACCACCATCCACGCCAGCGGCGGCAACCCGGACAAGCCAGAGGTGGCCGGCTCGGTGATCCCCATGGGCCGCATCGGCGAGCCGGAAGAGATCGCCAACGGCATCCTGTGGCTGGCCGAGGCAGGATTCACAACAGGAGCACTCGTCGACATCGACGGCGGCGTCTAGGAGAGGTCGGGCCTGCGCGAGCGATTGGCGTTGTTGCACGACGCGCGCGGGCCTCGCCTAACCCCGTGTTATGTCTCGTTCCTTGCGCGCCGTGCGCCTAGCCACTCATCTCGCTCGGCGCCGACTCGAGCCCGTAGACGAGCCGCCAAGGACAGAATTCGATATCCTGCGACTTTTTTCACGACGTCGTAGCCCGTGACCCGTAGCCCGTAGCCCGTAGCCGGGATTGGCTTTTCTTACCGCGTCCAGGCGCGAAGCGCCGCTCTTGCTGCTTACCGCTCCCCGAAGGGGATTTATGACCAAAGTCGATTTCTACATCCTGCCCGATACCACGCTGGAGGCGCGGTTGAGTTTCGCCTGTCGACTGGCGGAGACGATCTACCGCAAGGGGTATCAGTTGCACATCCATACGCAGGACGAGGCCATGGCCCGCGAGCTGGACGAGCTGCTGTGGACCTTCCGCGAAGAGAGCTACGTCCCGCACCGGGTGGCGGGCGATGCGATGGAGCCGCCACCGCCGGTGACGATCGGCTGGGAAACCGTGCCGGAACCGGGTGTGCAGGCCATGTTGAATCTGCACGACGAGATTCCCGAGTGGTTCTCGCGGGTGGAGCGGGTCGCCGAGATCATCAACCAGCATCAGGACGTGCTGCGTACCAAGCGCGCCTGCTGGAAGACCTACAAGGATCGGGGATACCGCGTCGAGGCGCACAAACTCTGATCCGGGTAATGGCTGGTACCCAGCCCTCGTATCCAACATACCGACCTGACTCCATGGCCGTCGACAAGGTATAATCCCCGCCATTTTTCGCTACGCGGCATTTCGCCGTGCCGCGTGTCGTCGTCACCGATTCGAGCCCGATAGTCGCCATGGACAAGACCTACCAACCCGATCAGATCGAAACCCGCTGGTATGAAAGCTGGGAAGCCGACAACCGCTTCGCGCCGAGCGGAGAAGGCGAGCCCTTCTCGATCATGATTCCGCCGCCCAACGTGACCGGCAGCCTGCACATGGGTCACGCGTTCCAGGACACGATCATGGACACGCTGGTGCGCTGGAAGCGCATGCGCGGCAACAACACGCTGTGGCAGGTCGGCACCGATCATGCCGGCATCGCCACGCAGATGCTGGTGGAGCGCAAGCTGGCTGCGGAAACCGGCCAGACGCGCCACGATCTGGGTCGCGAGGCGTTCATCGACAAGATCTGGGAGTGGAAGGAAGAGTCCGGCGGGCACATTACCCGCCAGCTGCGCCGCATGGGGGCCAGCGTCGACTGGAGCCGCGAGCGCTTCACCATGGACGACGGCTTCTACAAGGCGGTGCAGGAAGTCTTCGTTCGCCTGCATGACGAAGGGCTGATCTATCGCGGCAAGCGCCTGGTCAACTGGGACCCGACGCTGCACACCGCGATCTCCGATCTCGAGGTGGAAAACCGCGAGCAGCAGGGCCAGTTCTGGCACTTCCGCTATCCGCTGGCCGATGGCGCCAGGACCGCCGACGGCAAGGATTACCTGGTCGTCGCCACCACCCGCCCGGAGACACTGCTGGGCGACACTGGCGTGGCGGTCAATCCGGAAGACCCGCGCTACACCTCGCTGATCGGCAAATTCATCGAGTTGCCGCTGGTCGGCCGGCGGATTCCGATCATCGCCGACGAACACGCCGACATGGAAAAGGGCTCGGGCTGCGTCAAGATCACCCCGGCCCACGACTTCAACGACTACGAGGTCGGCAAGCGCCACGATCATGCGCTGATCAACGTCTTCTCGAAAGACGCGACCATTCTCGAACGCGCCGAGGCATTCGACCTGCAGGGGCGGCCGCTGCCGGATATCGACGACACTCTGCCTGCCGCCTACGCCGGCCTGGATCGCTATGTCGCGCGGGAGCGCATCGTCGCCGACATGGAAGCCGCCGGCCTGCTCGAGCAAATCGAGACGGTCACCAACACCCTCCCCTACGGCGACCGCTCCGGTGACGTCATCGAGCCTCTGTTGACCGATCAATGGTTCGTCGCCGTCGAAAAGCTGGCCAAACCGGCCATCGAGGCGGTGGAGAACGGTGATATCGAGTTCGTGCCCAAGAACTACGAGAACATGTACTTCGCCTGGATGCGCGACCTGCAGGACTGGTGTATCTCCCGCCAGCTGTGGTGGGGCCACCGCATTCCGGCCTGGTACGACGCCGAGGGCAACGTGTTCGTCGCCCGCACCGAGCAGGAAGCCCGCGAAAAGTACCAGCTCGCCGCCGATGTGACGTTGACCCAGGACGACGACGTGCTCGATACCTGGTTCAGCTCCGGACTGTGGACCTTCGGCACCCTCGGCTGGCCGGAAAAGACACCGGAACTCGAGACCTTCCACCCCACCAGCGTGCTGGTCACCGGTTTCGACATCATCTTCTTCTGGGTCGCGCGCATGATCATGCTGACTGGCCACTTCACCGGCGAAGTGCCGTTCAAGACCGTCTACGTCCACGGTCTGGTCCGAGACGCCCAGGGCCAGAAGATGTCGAAGTCCAAGGGCAACGTGCTCGACCCGATCGATCTGATCGACGGCATCGATCTCGAAACGCTGGTGGCCAAGCGTACCGTCAACATGATGCAGCCGCAGAAGGCGCGCGCGATCGAGAAAGCGACCCGCAGCGAGTTCCCGGAAGGAATCGAGGCCCACGGTACCGACGCGCTGCGCTACACCTTCCTGTCGCTGGCGACCACCGGGCGTGACATCAAATTCGACATGGGCCGTCTCGACGGTTACCGCAACTTCTGCAACAAGCTGTGGAACGCTTCGCGCTACGTGCTGATGAATGCCGAGGGTCAGGATGTCGGACTTGGTGGCGAGCCCGTCGAGCTGTCGCTGGCCGACCGCTGGATCATTTCGCGCCTGCAGCAGACCGAAGCCCAGGTCACCAGGGCGCTGGAAGAGTACCGCTTCGATCACGCTTCCCAGGCGCTCTACGACTTCGTCTGGAACGAGTATTGCGACTGGTATCTGGAGCTCTCCAAGCCAGTGCTGTGGGAGGATGACGTACAGGGAGGTACTAATGCCGCGGGAGACAGGATGTCGGGAGCGGCCGAGCTGGAAAAAAGAAAGCGCGGCACTCGCCGCACGCTGGTCCGCGTGCTGGAGGTGATCCTGCGCCTGGCGCATCCGATGATGCCGTTCATCTCCGAGGAGATCTGGCAACGCGTCGCGCCGCTGGCCGGCACGCTTGCGCAAACGGCGGATGCCGGCAGCGCAAGCCTGATGAACCAGCCCTGGCCGGAAGCCGATGCATCGCGCATCGACGAGCAGTCGATCCGCGATATCGAATGGCTCAAGGGCGTGATCGTTGCGGTGCGCAACATCCGCGCCGAGATGAACATCGCGCCCGGCAAGCCGCTGGATGTGCTGCTGACCAAGGGCGAAGCCGGCGATCGCGATCGCCTCGAGGCCAACCGCCTGTTCCTGTCGAAACTCGCCAAGCTCGAGAGCGTAACCTGGCTCGACGACCCGGCACAGGCACCGCTGTCGGCGACGCAACTGGTCGGCGACATGGAAGTGCTGGTGCCGATGGCCGATCTGATCGACAAGGACGCGGAACTTGCGCGACTCGCCAAGGAGATCGACAAGCAGGACAAGTTGATCATTGGCATCGAGAAGAAGCTCGGCAACGAAAGCTTCACCGCCAAGGCGCCGGAAGCGGTCGTCGAGAAGGAACGCGGCAAGCTCAAGGAGTATCTGGCGGCGCGTCAGGTACTGGTCGAGCAGCGGACCAAGATCATGGATTTGTAAGTTAGCACGCCACGTTCGATGGCTGTCCATCCAGGACGGCGCTGCGCCCAGGGATGAACCTGGGCGCAAGCCGCCAGCCATCGCTTGGCTTGCCCAGTCAGCGTGACTTGCCCGGCAGCGTGGCTACTGCGCTTGCCGCTGGCACACCCAGCTAGCCCCGCCAAGTCCCTGCCAAATCCCCACACGCATTCGATTTCCGATCGCGGCCGCTTTCGCTCAAGCCTCGCTGGTTTCCAGTGCGCGCTCGACCCCTTGAACCAGACGCTCCGCATTGTCCGATGCCGTCTTGTCCGCGAACCCCTCGGTCACCATCCGGTCGCGTCCCGCGTCCTTGGCGGCGTAGAGCCGGCGATCGGCCAATTCGATCAGATCTCGCAAATGTAGCCCCTCGTCCGACGTCGCGATGCCCATCGAGAGTGTCACCGGCAGCTCGATACCATCGAACCGACAAGGTTGGAGCGCCAGCCGTTTGCGGATCCGCATAGCTGCCGCGATAGCATCGTGCTTGCTCGTATCGGGCAACAGCAGCAGGAACTCTTCACCCCCGACTCGGCCAACGCTATCTTCGTCTCGCAGCGACTGCCGCAGCAGACGAGCCAGATGACGGAGCACGGCGTCACCTGCGGTATGTCCATGGTTGTCGTTGATATCCTTGAAGTGATCGGCGTCCACCAGCACGACGACGAAGTCACGCTGGGCTCGCCAGTAGAACGAAGCCCGCTCGAAGATGGCGCGTCGATTGAGCACGCGGGTCAGGGAGTCGTGCATGGCATCGCGCCGGTAGCGATATTCGTGGCGGTCGGTGATCGTCAACATGCGCAGGATCACCACGCACAGCATGACGAAGACCAGCCCCAGCCCCAAATCGGAGAGCAGCATATCGACCGTCGATAATCTCGCGTCCGTGCCGTACAGCGGAGGCAGACGGAGTACGCCAAAAGATAGCGCAATCAAACAGCCGGTAGCCAAGATCTTGGTGCGTCTTCTGAGATCAGCAAGCATCAGCTCGACTTCGGCGAACAGCAGATAGTAGATCAAGCTGGATGAGTCAGCGGTGATGGCGATCCCGATGATGACGAAGATCAGGAAGGTAGATAGCTTGATCGTCAACGCCGTGGCCACGAAGAGCCGACGATGCAATACAAGGGCTACCACATAACCTGCCAGACAGAGTAGATTGAGCCCACCTAGCAGCGGACGATCGACCAGATACAACACAGGCGCTACCGCCAGTTGCAGACAGAAAGCCAGCAGATAGATTTCAGCCATGATCTCGAAGCTGCGCCGACGCTCGGCCGGGAGAGAATCAGGCGCCTCGGTACATTTCCGCCAGAACTCGGTACCTTTCTGCCGGATAGAAAGAAACAAGCTGCGCATTGGCGACTCATTATTGTGCTTGGGTATGACCCGTTTATGCAGGGGCTCTTCGTAGGCCTGGCTTGGTCGAAATGCCAATCACCCAAGCTGCGGGCTGATACAGTACCGGGGAAGAGAGTGGCCGAGTATCACTGCTTTTGACAAAAATTAACATTGTCAAAATCACGTACAACATTGTAGTCCAGGACTTACAATTCGCTAACCATTTCCTATGGCCGTGAATCAGGGCGAGTTCTGGTAGCCTAGACGCGCCGACACGGCACTGGACTTGGCTAATACGGAAATTTCCTATGCGTTTTCTGCACAACGACGATCTGGGCAAACTGCTGCTACGACTGTGTGTCGGTGCTCTGATCCTGCTTCACGGCATCAGCAAGCTAATGGACCCCACGAGTCTCAACGGCATTGCCCAGCAACTGGCGGGGATGGGCCTGCCGTCGTTCGTCGCCTATGGCGTGCTGATTGGCGAGATCGTCGCGCCGCTGATGGCCATTGTCGGTTGGCAGGCAAGAATTGGCGGGCTATTGATGGCAGTCAACATGGTCGTGGCGCTGATTCTCGTCCATACCTCCCAACTGTGGACTCTCAACAGCCAGGGCGGCTGGACGCTGGAACTGCAGGGCATGTTCCTGTTCGGAGCACTGGCGATCATGTTCCTGGGAAGCGGGCGCATGGCAGCCAGACCCGACTGACGAGTCGCGCCGGCAACCTCATTCGATCTTCAAGTCCGCCAGCCGCTGAGCCAGCAGCTCGGGGAAGCGCTTGAACCAGCGCTGGTTGAGCGGCGAAGGATGAGGCAACGGCGCGAGAACGAAGCGCTTGGTCTCCCCATCGTCCAGCGTCAGCTGGGTGACATGCGTCGCCGAGAAGCGGTCTTCTCGCGACCAGAAGGCCTCCAGCGCATCCCGGACCTCCCGGGACTGCCCGATACCGAACCAGAGAAACGCCTCTCGCCCCAGCGTGATCACCCGGTCACCGTCCCATTGTCGAGTCAGCAGGGCCGCCACCAACGGCTGGAAGCGGCGCTTTACGGCCATGGACCAGGCCTTGTTGCCCACCGGCTTGTAGGGAACGGTATTGATCCAGAACAGGTCGTCCCCCACCGTCAATGACGCCTCGAAGTCCGGGAGCGGTTGTCCGTGGCGGTGACGATAGAGTGCC
Source organism: Salinicola sp. 4072 (assembly GCF_036663415.1). NCBI lineage: Bacteria > Pseudomonadati > Pseudomonadota > Gammaproteobacteria > Oceanospirillales > Halomonadaceae > Salinicola > Salinicola sp. 4072. Next base: position 59,284 of record NZ_JAXOVV010000023.1, read on the forward strand.
TCCCGCACCTTTTGCCCGCCAGCACCGACGAACGGCAACCCCACTTCGACTTCCTTCTTGCCGGGGTCCCGCCCGAACACGGCGAGCTTGGCGTTTTTGGGCCCGAGGCCGACGATCGGTGCCAATGGATCGCGATCGAACTGGCGATAGACATCGCCATCCAGCCGATCGAGTTCGGCGGCTTCCCGGCGCATGGCCTTGTCGATCTCGGCCGGCAGGGGTTGAGCTTGATGATTCATGCGCTGTCCTTAGCCATCAATAATCCTTAGCCATCAATAGTCCTTGGCCAAGAGTCCTTAACCAATAGCTCTTAGCCGATAGTTCTGATCATCGACAGATCTTGGCCATCAACAGATCTTGGCCATCAATAAATACTGGCCCTGAATAGACCGACCATCGAGCTGCCGGCCTTTAGTTCCATGGCGCGTTGAGTACCAGCACTCCGGCGTTCAGATAAGCCGCAAAACCGGCCCACACCAGATAAGGCAACAGCAAGCCGGCAGCGAGGCGTGAATAGCGCGAGAAGGTCACGATCGTCCAGACGATCAACCCCCACAGCAGAAGCAGATCGAGCAGGCCGACCAGCATCCAGTGGGCTGCGAAGAACAGCCACGACCAGAGGCCGTTGGCGATCAGTTGCAGCACGAAAGGCAACAGCGCCTTTCCGCGTGCGCCGCGCGGCGCAACCAGCGTCACCTTCCAGGCCGCCACGGCCATCATCAGATACAGCAGCGTCCAGGCGACAGGGAACAGCCAGTCAGGCGGCGTCAGTGGCGGTTTGGCAAGCGCGGCGTACCACTCGCCGGGCGGCGCCAGAATGCCGCTGCTGGCAGCGATTGCCACCAGCAGCAGCCAGCCGCAGAAAAGACGACTCGAGCGACTCACGGCAATTACCAGCTACCCGTGTTTTCCATCGAGGCCCACGGCTCCTGCGGCGCCAGGGCGTCGCCTTTCTGCAGCAGTTCGATGGAGATGCCGTCCGGCGAACGCACGAAGGCCATGTGGCCGTCTCGCGGCGGACGATTGATGGTGACGCCACCCGCCTGCAACTTCTCGCACAGCGCGTAGATATCGTCGACCCGATAGGCCAGATGGCCGAAGTTGCGCCCCCCGGTGTACTCTTCCGGGTCCCAGTTGTAGGTCAGTTCGACCATCGGCGACTGCTCGGCCTTGGCGCGCGGCGTATCGTTGGGCGTTGCCAGAAACACCAGCGTGAAGCGCCCTTTCTCGCTCTCCTTTCGCGAGACTTCCTGCAGTCCCAGCAGATCGCAGTAGAAGTGCAGCGAGGCGTCGAGATCGGCGACGCGAACCATCGTGTGCAAATATTCCATGACATCTTCCTGATTCGTCAAAACGTTGAACCATTCTATGGTAGACCACGACCGACGTTCGGTGAATCGTGGACCGGCCTACCGCCTATCTCGCCATCGGCGAACGCTCCGGAAGGCAGACAAAAAGGCCCGACATCATCGATATCGGGCCTTCGACGTCATGGCGACCGGACCATCAGGTGTTCAGAAACGCGTTGCCACGTACTGACCGATCGCCTGCTGAGCCTCTTTGAGCGACTGCTGCTTGCGATCCTCGCCCATATTCAAGCCTTCCGCGTAGATCGTGTGCACGTCCTCAATACCCATCAGGCGAAGCATGTGCTTGAGATGCGGAGTCTGGGAGTCCATCTCGGTGCCGGCGTACATGCCGCCGCGGGCCGCCAGGATCAGACCGGACTTGCCCTCGAGCAGCCCCACCGGCCCGTTGGCGGTGTACTGGAAGGTCTTGCCGGCACGCAGGATGCGATCGAACCAGGACTTGAGCTGGCTGGGGATTCCCAGGTTGTAGAGCGGCACGGCCAGCACCAGCACGTCGCTGGCTTCCACTTCCGCCAGCAGGTCGTCGGAGATCCGCGCCAGCGCCTGCTGATCGGCGCTGCGTTCGCCGGACTCGGTCATCCAGCTCGTCATTTCGGCACCGGTCAGGTGCGGCAATGCCTGCTCGACCACGTTGCGCTCGACGAGCTCGACATCACGACCTTCCAGGGCCGACTTGAAGGATGCTGCCAGCACGCTGGACTGGCCGCCTTCGCCGAACAGGGAACTGGTGATGAGAAGAATGCGCTGCGCCATGAATCTGCCTCCAATGGGGATTGCACTACAGCGAGATGCCGCTATCTGGCGGCTACATGGGAAGCATTATTCATTGTGGTTTTTGAAATGAAAACCGCGAAATATGGCATGAAACGTTCGAACGCATCGACTCGTCCCGATCCCAGGTCATGACGGCCCCGCCGCCCTTGCCCTTCAATGGCTGGCTTCGACGCCCTGCCCGCAACCGTGAAACTCCCGGTCGCCGTAGCGCAGCGTCACCTTGACCGGCCACGGTTTGCCACTCATGTCGTCGAAGCAGGCGCCGGCCCGCAGATCCAGTTCCATGGGGTATCGGCCGCTGTCGCTGACCAGCACCATGCGCGCCTCGCTGCCGTTCTGCACCGAGGCGACCCGATAGTCGAAGGTATCCTTGGCCTGGCCGTAGTCGGACACCAGCGTCAGCGAATGGCTGTTGCGATCGAGGGACAGATTCCAGCCGGGTTCGTTGCCGCTGGCGTAGAAAATGCTCTCGGGATGTTCCTGCCGCGTGGTCGTCTTGCGTTCACTGGCGAGGGTGCAGACCAGCCGCCCGTTGTCGCTCTCGACGCGGGCATCGCGCCCCTGGCGCCAGAACGACAGGCCGCCGAGCTGATAGCGCGAGCCGGTGCCGACCACAGCACTGGGCAGCTCGGTTTCCCCCAGCGCCGTCCACAGCCGCAGCCGCCGATCGTCGGGCGTGGTCGTCACCAGATCCTGGGAGGGCGTACAGCGCCAGGCGGTAAAGGCCTCGCCCCCATCGGCAAAGAAGGCGCTTGGCATCAGCGGCGACTTGAGCGCATCCAGCCCTGACGGCGGCGCGGCGGAAGACACCTCCTGCTGCCCGCCGCTGGCGCAACCCGCGAGCATGAGCACGCCGACCGACAGGGTCAGCCAGCGAACCGATGAACGATGACGATAGAGGGCGCGGCGGTCTTTGCCAGCCTGAAGCGCTTTGGACATGAGCACGATTCCCGAGAGATGTCTGAACACGGATAGCCGTCACAAAAAATCGCCGGGAGCGATTTTTGACGTCGCGCAGCGACGGCCCGGAGGGTGACCGCCAGGGATGGCAGGTCACAAAAAAGCGCCGCGAGATCGTCTCGCGGCGCAACGCTCAGCCTAACATGTCAGCGTCATCGATGGGCCAAACCCAGCGGCTGGCCAAACCCGGCGAGGTTCATTGCGCCGAGCGCGCTTCAGGCATAGCGCCGTCTCAGTTCCCGGGCCGCCTCGACCATATTGGCCAGTGCCGGCTCCACTTCGGCCCAGCCCCGCGTCTTGAGACCGCAGTCCGGATTGACCCAGAGCCGCTCGGCCGGGATCTTTTCCGCGGCCTTGACCATCAGATCGACCATCCAGGCACGCTCGGGAATGTTCGGCGAGTGGATGTCGTAGACGCCCGGCCCGATCTCGTTGGGCCCGATTTTGCTGGAATCACCGAAGTGCTGGAAGGCGTCCAGCAGTTCCATGCCGGAACGCGAGGTCTCGATGGTGATGACATCGGCATCCATGGCGGCGATGGCGCCGATGATGTCGTTGAACTCCGCATAGCACATGTGGGTATGGATCTGCGTCTCGTCGGCAACCACGGCAGCGCTCAGTTGGAAGCACTCCACCGCCCAGTCGAGATACGCTTGCCATTCGGCCTGCCGCAACGGCAGCCCTTCCCGCAGCGCCGGTTCGTCGATCTGGATGATCGCGATACCGGCACGTTCCAGGTCGGCGACCTCGTCACGCAGCGCCAGGGCGATCTGGCGGCAGGTGGTGGCGCGGGGCTGATCGTCACGAACGAAGGACCACTGCAGGATCGTCACCGGCCCGGTGAGCATGCCTTTCATGGGCTTGTCGGTCAGCGACTGGGCGTACTCGCTCCAGCGCACCGTCATCGCTTCAGGCCGCATCACGTCACCGAAGATCACCGGCGGCTTGACGCAGCGGGAGCCGTAGCTCTGTACCCACCCGTTCTGGGTGAAGGCAAAACCGTCGAGCTGCTCGCCGAAATACTCGACCATGTCGTTACGCTCGGCCTCGCCATGCACCGGCACATCGAGTCCCAGCTGTTGCTGGCGTTCGACCACCAGCGCGATCTCTTCGCGCATGCGGGCTTCGTAATCCGCCGCGTCGAGCTCGCCCCGCTTGAAGTCGCGGCGGGCCGCACGGATTTCCTGCGTCTGCGGGAAGGAGCCGATCGTGGTGGTCGGGAACAGCGGCAGATTCAGTCGCTCACGCTGTGCCGCGGCCCGAACCGTGTAGACGCTGGCGCGACGCGTGTCGGCATTGCCGACCTTCGACAGACGCTCGGCAACCTGCGGCTTGTGAATGCGCTGTGACTCGCGCCGCGCCGCCAGGGCTCGGCTGGCATCCTCGACGCGCTGGCGATCCGCCGCCGTTTCCGCGCCGTCGAGCACGTGCGACAGTGCCACGACTTCATCCAGCTTCTGACGCGCGAACGCCAGCCAGCTCTTCAGCTCCGGATCGAGCTTGATTTCGTTGTCCAGATCCACCGGCACGTGGAGCAGCGAACAGCTCGGGGCCAGCCACAGCCGATCGCCTAGGCGAGATTTGGCATCCTTGAGTTCACTGGCGAGACGTTCGAGGTCGGCGCGCCAGATGTTGCGGCCGTCGATGGCTCCGACGGAAAGCACCTTGTAGGGCGACAGGCGATCGAGCACGGCCCTGAGCTGCTGCGGTGCCCGCACCAGATCCACGTGCAGCCCCTCGACCGGCAGCGATACCGCCAGCCCCAGGTTGTCACCGAGGCCGCCGAAGTAACTTGCCACCAGCAGCTTGACCGGGGCCGATTGCAGCTGATTGTAGGCGGATTCGAACGCGCGCTGCCACTCGCCCGGCAGATCCTGGACCAGCGCCGGCTCGTCCAGCTGCACCCATTCGACGCCGGCGTCGGCGAGCCGGCTTAGGATTTGGCCATAGGTCGCGACCAGATCGTCGAGCAACGAAAGGCGTTCGAGCCCTTCGCTCTTGGACTTGGCCAGCCACAACCAGGTGACGGGGCCGGTCAGCGCCACCTTGACCGGATGCCCTTGCGCCTTGGCTTCGGCCACTTCCTCGAACAGCCGCTTACTGGCAATCCGGAACGTCTGTCCTTCGTACAACTCCGGCACCAGATAGTGATAATTGGTGTCGAAATACTTGGTCATCTCGCAGGCCGGCGCCGGCTCGCCGGAGGGAGCGCGGCCCCGTGCCATGCGGAAACTGGTGTCGAGATCGACCTCCCCTTCGACACTGCCGAAGCGTGGCGGCACCGCCCCCACCAGCACGGAAACGTTGAGCACCTGATCGTAGAAAGCGAAGTCACCGACGGTGACGACATCCAGGCCGGCGTCAATCTGGTCCTGCCAGTGCGCCTTGCGCAGTCGCGCGCCTTCCTTTTCGAGTCCGTCTCGGTCCAGCTCGCCCTTCCAGTAGGCTTCGACGGCTTTCTTCAATTCGCGATGCGCGCCGATGCGCGGATAGCCCAGAGTGTGCACCAGGGTGGTCATTTGTGGGGTCTCTCGGAGTTAACGGTTAGAATGGAGAAGATCATGGCTTGGCGGGCAGTCTCTCCGGCAACGCACCTTGAATCAAACGCGTTTATCTAATCCTCAACGTGAGCACAGTTCATCACATGCTCGAACTTCGCCATCTCCGCACGTTGATCGCTCTGCGTGACACCGGCTCGCTGGTCGAAGCGGCGGAGCGCGTTCACCTGACCCAGTCGGCGCTATCGCACCAGATCAAGGATCTCGAGTCGCGGCTCGGCATGCCGTTGTTTGCCCGCAAGACGCGTCCGGTGTCGTTCACCCGCGCCGGGGAACGGCTGCTGACCCTGGCCGAACAGGTGCTGCCCCAGCTGCGTCTGGCGGAACGCGATCTGGCACGGCTGGCCGGCCACGAACAGGGTCGCCTGCACATGGCGATCGAGTGCCACAGCTGCTTCCAGTGGCTGATGCCGACGATCGACCATTTCCGCGACCACTGGCCGGAGGTGGAAGTCGATATTCCCAGCGGCCAGAACTTCGATCTGCTGCCGGGGCTGACGCGCGAGGCGCTCGATCTGGTCATCACGGACAACCCGGAGCCGTTGCCGGGCGTACACTATGCGCCGCTGTTCCGCTACGAAGGCCTGCTTGCCGTTGCCAAGCAGCATGCGCTGGCGACCCGAAGCTGGGTCGAGCCTTCGGATCTCGCCACGGAAACGCTCATCGTCTATCCGGTGGATCACTCCCGTCTGGATGTCTTCACCCAGTTTCTCGATCCTGCCGGCGTACGCCCGCAGGAGATCCGCAGCGCCGAACTCACGGTGATGATGATGCAGCTGGTGGCGAGTGGCCGCGGAGTGTGCGCCCTGCCCAACTGGGCGCTGACGGAGTATCTGGAGCGGGATTACGTCAAGGCGCTGCCGCTGGGCAAGGACGGGGTGTGGAGCACGCTCTACGCGGCAGTGCGGGAGGACAATCTGGAACTGCCGTGGATGGAGGACTTCATCCGCACCGCAAGAGACACTTCGTTTGCGGTGCTCAGTGGCGTCAAGCCAGCCGGCACGCCGGACGACGCCTGACGATCGGGCGCTTACCGAAGCCGCGAATGGGGCAACCGCGAAGGGTCGTCAGACCGTCTCTTCGTCGAATGTCAGCGGCCGAATCGCCTCCCGGCCGTGTAGCGGCAGCAGCAGACTGAAGCGAGCGCCGCCCAGGCTTTCGCTGCGATCGACCACGACATTGCCGCCGTGCCAGGCCATGATCTTCTGGACGATGGAGAGCCCCAGGCCGTAGCCGCCCGAGCGCCGGGTGCGACTGTCGTCCAGCCGGGCGAATGGCTTGAAGATGGCGATGCGCTTCTCTTCCGGCACCCCGGGGCCATCGTCTTCGACATCGATGCGCACGGCTCGGGGTTCGCGATGGACCTTCACCACGACCTGACTCTCCGCATGCCGGCAGGCATTGGCGACCAGGTTCTGGACCGCACGCTGCAGATAGCGTGGCTCCGCCTCCACCTCGAGCTCTTCGCCATCGGCAACGCGCAGTTCGAGATGCGGATGCAGCGGGCTCAACGTCTCCAGCACCCGCCAGGCGAGCGCGCGGCACTCCAGACTTTCCGTCTGCAGCGTCACGCCTTGGGCATTCTCGCTGTCGAGCTTGGCATAGGTGAGGATTTCGTCGATCAGCCGGTCGAGTTCGGCAATATCCTCGTCGATGCCCGCCAGTTGGCGCTGCGCGATCTCGTCCTTGCTGAGATCTTCCAGCATCTGCACCGCAAAGCGAATGCGTGCCACCGGCGTACGCAGCTCGTGGGAGACGGCCCGAATCATCTCCTGCTGGCTGCGCAGCAGCGTCTGGACCTGCGCCGCCATGCCGTTGAGCGCCATGCCCAGACGGCCGATGAAGTCGTTGCTGTCGACCCGCACTCGCGAGTTGAGATGACCTGCCGCAATGCGCGTCGCGGCCCGTTCGAGCCGCCCCACCCGGCCTTCGACGCCCCACACGATGAGATAGATGGCGCCGGCCAGCGTCGTCAGCACCATGATCAGCAGGGCCAGCGCCAGCGATAACGGCATCGATTCGAAACTGGGCAGCGGGCCGATTCGCAACCAGCGATCCGGCCCGACCCGGGCGTGAATGTAGAGCGCACTCAGCCCCGTTTCGAGACGCACCACCACTTCGCCGGCGTCGAGGCGCGTCGCCTGGATAGGATCGACATCCGTCGGCGGCGAAGTATAGAGACCAACCGGCATGTGGAACTGCTGTTGGACGCGCGCCAGTCGACGCGCCTGGACATCGTCCTGTTCGCCGCTCAGCCAGCTGCGCAGCACTTCGGTGATACCACGAAGCTGCATCTCGTTGAGACTGTTGATCCGTGCCGCCAGCACCCAGCTGGAGTTGGGCAGCTGGTACAGCGAGCGCCAGCCATCATCGGTGGATTCGATGACCGGGCGGTTTTCATGCAGGCGCGCCCGCTCGAAGTAATTCAGCGACAGGTCATCGAGCTGGAACAATCCCAGCGGCATGCCCAGTGTCGAGGCCATCGACGCCAGCCAGTCATCGCGTTGCGCCAGCGGCTGACGGGAGACGAGATCGGAAAGCAGTGCCAGCGGGCCGCTGACGAGATTTTCGCGGTAGTGCTCCTGGCGCACCTTGTCGACGACCAGGAAACCGAACAGTACCAGCGCAAAGGTAATGACCAACGCCGCCAGCAGCGATACGTAGAATCGCAGAAAAGTGCTGTCGGTAAAGGAACGACGCATGTTGGATCTCGCGGGAAGTGTCGGGTGAGCCGAGGGGAAAACGGCGACCGCGATCGCCGTTTTCTCTCAACTGTCTCTCACGAACAGATACCCTTTGCTCCGTACGGTCTTGATGCGATGAGGGTGGTTGGGATCGTCGCCGATCTTGGGGCGAATGCGCGAGACGCGTACGTCGATGGAGCGATCCTGCCCGTCGTATTTGATCCCGCGCAACTGGGAGAAGATCTCTTCACGCGTCAATACCCGGCCTGCGCTGTCGGCCAGTAGCCAGAGCAGATCGAATTCCGCGCTGGTGAGGTCGATGCGCTCCTCTTCCAGCCACGCCTCGCGAGTGGCGCTGTCGATGACCAGATTGTCGAACGTCAGGCGCGTCGCCCCGCTCGAGGAAACCAGGGTATCGGCGCGACGCATCAGCGCGCGCATGCGCGCCAGCAGCACTCGTGGCTGAACCGGCTTGGGAACGTAATCGTCGGCCCCCATTTCCAGGCCCAGAACCTGATCCATGTCGTCGGTGCGTGCCGTCAACATCAGAATGGGACCGGCATAATGCGGTCGTACCCGACGGCAGATCGATAGACCGTCCTCACCCGGCAGCATCAGGTCGAGGATCACCATGTCCGGCTGCTCCTCGATGATGCGTTCCACCCCGTTGGCGCCATCGTGTTCGAGCCCGACCTGGAAACCGTTGGCCTCCAGATATTCACGTGTCAGATGCGCCAGACGCTCGTCGTCTTCGATGATCAATACGCGATCTTGATGTGCAGTGCTGTCCAAGCTGTCATCCATCCCTTTGAGTTGGCCTCGAAACCCTGCATACCACGGTCTTGATTTATTATTGGCAGTTAACGGCATCAAGCGACTTCAAGAGCCAGGCAGATATAATTTACCGTTACTGCGCTAATGTTCTGGATAATCAGCTATGCCTGAAGAGAGCCTAGCGGATTAAACAGTATCATACCCGAATTGTTCCCTGTGTAACCCGGTATCGGCAATGGACTACGCAGTTAATGGATAAATTCAGACAAGAGACCGATAAGGTTGGCTTACAAAAACGACAGTGTCAGTAGCGCTTTGGCAAGCCATCTCGAGGCGCCAGGCGTTGCTGGCGCTCACCGACTCTATCCTGAACTCAGCGGCTCAAGTCCACGTCCCGCGTCTGCCCCTTGCCGAGTTCGATCTGCTTGATGATGATCGGACTGCGTGATTTGCCACCGGGAAGCAGCACGCTGCCGGCAACGTAGAACACGCCTGCGGGTATGCCTCTGACGACGAAATAGCCATTGCCGTCAGTCTTGGCGTAGTGCGTATATTCACGAGCACGGGAGTCGGCCGGTTCGATCTTGCGTCCCGAAAGCGCCACCTCGGCGGCTTCGGCCGCATAGCGCGTCGCTGGCGCCACCGAAACCGTCTCATCGGAACCCACGAGCGTCTGCCCATCCGACGTTCTATAGGTCAACCGCCCCTGGACGGCCGAGGTCCCGCGCTTTTCGAGCCGGGCATACTCCTCGGCAGGGAAGGGAATCTGGCGTTTCACCACGGCCTCATCGCTGCCGGAGCGATCGAAGATATCGGGCATCTGAAACGATCCCGTCGATAGACTTTCGCAACCTGCCAACGCCAGCATCATCAGCGCCAACACACCCACCCGAAGATTCCCTGCCACCATCGATTCTCTCCCTGACTGTCAATCACCGGCCGCAACGCAAGAGATGCTATCAGCCCGGCTTATTCATGAGGCCGGCCCGAAAACGAAGATAGCGGATGGTATTCTCTTGAAAATTCAGTGTGTTCCGCCAAGAATCTGAACCAAGAGAGCCATCCGCTATGGGTGAAAGCCTATCCACCT
>NZ_JAXOVV010000024.1:0-58171 GCF_036663415.1 Salinicola sp. 4072
GCATCGCGGCGAACCTGAAGTATCTCACTGATTTGGTTAATAGTATGGCCTTGGTCACTCAGTAGAATGGCATGCGCCCGACGACGGAGAGCGCGCTTCTCGCCATGGTGATAGGCGGAGGTCAGCGTCTGTTGTTCAGGTTCAGTGAGAGGGGCAACGAAGCGTTTTTCCATGGTTCTGTCCGTGTCAGAAATCCTGGCATGGATATTACACGAAAACTTTAGATCAGGTACTTACCTTCTTGTAATATCTTGTTCGCTGTATCTTGATGTCCCGGAGCGGCAAAGGCGGGGGCAGTGATAGCCACGGCAAGCGCTAAGGTCAATGCTTGAATTCCACGGTTCATGACAATCTCCTAAAAGTTGGTACAGCCTAAGTATGTGCGACGAATCTGAACTGGAGCTGAAAACGATACGAATATTGATGGATAAACTTGAAAAGCGAATCCGGTAATGGGATGGCGTAAGTCAATTGCACTAAGTGAATGTTTTCTTTGCGGTTCTGCTTGTTCTATCACATTGCAATCCTTTCACCAAATTAGATAGATCTTCAGATGTTCATGCCACGACACCTCGTCCGACCTATGATAGCACCACTTATGTTAAACTCTGTTTCTTTATAGCCTCTCTGTATTTCGAACGTTTCTCGAATCTGCTCGAAGATTCAGACCACTAACGGTGTTTAAAATGACTGAAAAGGTTTGGTGCATAGGAAATGATATTTCTATAGCCGGTAGCCGGTAGCCGGTAGCCGGTAGCCGGTAGAGGGAAGGGGATGCCGTGTTGCCAGCAAATAAATCTTGAAGAACCGACCAGCAGAGCGGCACTGGTTAGCTTATTTGGCGAGTGAGTCTTCCAATTTCCGAATGATAGCTGCATTTGTCCTGCATTTTGACGAACATAAGGATCGGGAAAGGCCGCATTGTCTAACACGATCGCACGGGATCCATATGCAAACTATCGAATTATAAAGGACACCGACTAGAATCCCTCAAACCATGATGGATACGTCACACCTATGACGATGAGACGGCATTCGTGGTTTCCTGCATGAGTCTCCCTGAGTCCGACAAGTATTTTCGGTCCGATCCATCGACTCTTCAAGAGGATCAAAAGATTGGAAACAGGGAGCTTTACCAATTATTTCATCCGAATATCTTCGAAATCTTGCTTCGAACTGACGCTAGATCAGCGGCGCCGGGGCCCGGCTATGCGGCTAAGAGTACCATCCCGGCGTATCAGGCCGTGCCAAAGCAGTGCCATACCGGCATGACCGACAATCAGCGCCAGCAGGGTCCAGCCAAGCCAGACATGCCACTGGCGAGCCTGCATCATCCGAGGACCTTGGGTGCTTCCGCCGTCGAATAAAGGTATGCCGAAAGGTGCGAAGGGCTGACCACCGAGCCAGGTCATGTAGAGCCCGAGAGCCGGTATTCCCAGCATTAGCAGATAGAGCAATAAGTGCGACAAAGTCGCGATTTTGGCTAACTTGCCGACGTGAGCTGGGCGGTGGCGTAAGTTGAATAGTGCCCAAAGTGCGCGAAGTACAATCAAGCCCATCAACAGCGTGCCCAGGGGTTGATGGGTCGAAAGCCAGGCTTGTACCCACTGTGGGTGTCCCCATAATATTTTTGCTGCCATCCCGCCAAGTTGCCATAGCAACAGAGCGCCAATACCCCAGTGTAGCCAGCGGCTGATTCGACCGTAGTAAGCAGGTGTATCCCTCCATGGAAAAGATGACATCGTGATCCTCCCTTAATGTAAAACTTGGACTTTTAGTACCAGGCGCGCAGACCCATTACCAAGGCAGTTGTTGACTCATCATCATCGTAATTACGTTCGTAGCTAACCCCCACGTATGGGCTTAGCTCCCTCATCAGGTCGTAGCGCAGACGAAGACCGATCTCACTACTGTTAAAACCGCGGTCAATGTCGTACTCGGGAACATCCTGGAACGATGCTGAGAGCTCCAGTCGTGGTTGCAGGATCAATCGCTGAGTGAGTAGCATTTCATATTCGAATTCGGTGCTTGCGCTGACATCACCCTCGTCACTGACGAATAACGCAGTGTCGGTTTCCATCATCAAAGGTGCCAGCCCCTGAAAGCCAACGACCGCGAAGCGTCGATCAGGGTCCGGATTGAAGCTTTGACGCACGCCCGTCTGCAAGTTCCAGAACGGGCTTATCGCGCGACTATAGAGCAACTGGAGATCGCTGCTTTCGGTGTAATGACCCCCTGGTTTCTGCACACCCTACGCCGTTAATGCGGGGTGTGCTCGGGGTGCCACGTAGTCCAGAGACTGATGTGGCCGCTCTTCGTTGTAGTACCGGATCCAGCGATTGATCACGACCCTGGCTTGGCCCAGCGATTCGAAACGGTGAAGCCAGATGCACTCCTCCTTCAAGGATCGGAAAAAACGCTCGACAAGCCCGTTCTGTTCCGGTGTATACGGTGTCGTGAATTCCTGCGTGAGGCCATAGGCTTTCACCGTGCCCGTGTAGTGGCGACTGCTAAAGACGAGCCCGTTATCGGAGCGAAGTGCGAGTGGCTGCTGAACGCGCCCCAGTGCCCCCAGTCGATAAATCAATGCTTCTTCCAGGGCAGCCTCCGCTGTCTTGCTGCTGCCATTGTCCGATAATCGCCAACCGAGGATCTCACGCGTGCAACAGTCGATGATGACCGCCAGGCTGGCCCGCCGATCCTTACCGCACCACACGTGAGTGAGATCCGTGGCCCAACGCTCATCGGGTCGTGAGGTGATCGACGGCAAGCGTCTGGCGCGAGGTCGGAAGCCTTGCGGCCGCTTGCGCACCTGCCAGCCTTTGAGTTGCAGGATGCGCTGGATCGGCTTGCGGTTCTCGCCCAGTACACACGCTAGCCGGCGATAGCCGTAGCTCGGGAAGCGTTCCAGCGTCAGCTTCACCCGGGCCGTCAGATCCGTATTAACGACACGCTGCCGCGCCTTGGGCCGGTAATACAGACTGCGCCGAGGAAAACCCAGCCAGCGGCAAAGTTTGGCCAGTGAGACCACTTGGCCTTCCTGGGCCATTTCCGCCTGCAGCGACCTTACGAGTTCTCGTCCTCGTCGAGCAGGCGACGCCACTTTTTTAGTGCGTAGATCTGCAAGTGGGCCTCGCCCAGCGCCTCCTTGGTTTCCCGCAGGTCGGACTCGTATTGCTCGCGGATATCCTTGGGGCGGGCCTTGAACCCGTTTTCCATGTTGCGCTGGGCTTCATCGATCCAGCCTTCGACCTCGGAGACGGTGAGGTCATGCTGTCGCGCGACCTCCGCGACCGTGGTCTTGCCCTTGAAGATGTCCATGACGACGGACGCTTTGCGCTTCGCGGTCCACCGCTTGATGGGGGTATCGTCGCTCATTCTGTCCTCCTGATGACTGCACTATAGCCTGTGCAGCTCTGGAGGGGGTCACTTCAAGGTGACGGTTCCTTTCATCCCGGCTTCGTAATGACCGGGAAGGAAGCACGCGTACTCGATGACGTCGCCCTGCTCGGGTGCGGTCCAGATCAGTGTCTCGGTCTCGCCCGGCGCTATGGTGACGGCTGCGCTTTGGGTCTCACCGTGATCCATCATGCCGTTGTGATGATCGCCCATCATCTTATCGCTGCCTTCAGCGCCGTGATGGTCTCCGCCCTGTTGCATCATTTCTCGATGCATCTGCTGCATGCGGCCGCTGCCGATAGAAAATTCGTGGGGAATCATGGATACGTTTTCGATCCGAAAACGTACCGTCTTACCGGGTTCAATCTGCAGTTTGTCGGCGTCGAACCACATGCTTCCGGCCTGAATATCGATAGTTCGGCTGGGCGCGGGCTCACTTTGGTGTGACTGACCGTGGCCGGTATCTGCCAAGGCTGAGGCGCTGACGGCAGTCAAGGTGAAAAGCAAAAACAGGAATTTCATCAAAAAGCTCCGCTGTTATGAGAAAGGATATTTAAAAATGATGTTTTCGCCCGCTGATCGAGGCCGGCGGATACCAAAACCAGATTGCCGGGTGCCAGAATCAACCTGCCGATATCGGCAGGGTCATGAACACTTGAGTTTCGTTATCGTCGAACTGATGCACGTTCAAGGCCCGAGCCTGATCGCCGGGCATCCCCGGTGTGCCAGCCGGCATGCCGGGCAGGGCTATACCGCGAACGCTTGGACGTTCGGCAAAAAGCCGATCGAGCGCTGCGCCGGGGACATGGCCCTCGACAACGTAGCCCCCCATCTCGAGGGTGTGGCAGCTCCCGAGTCCATGAGGAAGGTCAAGGCGTTCTTTGATTTCGCCGAGGTTGGTGGTTTCCACGACTTTGACATCGACACCACGTTCCTTCAGATAATCGCCGTAAGCGGCACAGCAACCGCAGGAAGGGCTTTTATAGAGTGTCGCCTGGTCGGGCAGTGAAGCGTGGGCCACTTGGGCACCCAGCATGAATGTTGCGGATAACAACAATGCGATGTTTCTGCTTGGCATGACGAATCTCCGGAGCGTTCATGAGCCTTCGCCAACAGTAAACGTGGGTAAGCTGAAAAGAGGCTGAATGGATCCGCCAAAACGAGAAAAGTATCTTCACGGTGCCGAGCCAGGGTGTAACGTGATTTCGACCCGCAGCCCGCCCAGTCGTGAACGGCCATAGGTCACACGACCGCCGTAGCGTTCGGTGAGCTGTGACAGAATGGAGAGCCCCAGGCCGTGGCCACGATGTTGTTCATCAAGCCTGACGCCTCGCTGGCCCAGGCGCTCGAGCATGATATCCGGAACCCCCGGGCCATCATCCTCGAGCCTTAGGCAACAGGGCTTGGGAAGTAGCGTAAGCTCGACGCGTTGGCGCGCCCATTTACCGGCATTGTCGAGCACGATACCGAGCATCTCCATGCCGTCCTGACGCTCCAGCGGTATCCGGAAATCGACGACGGCGGTGTCATCGAGAACGAAGATGCGATCGGGGTAGAGGGTACGAAACATTTCCAGCATGGAAATGACTTCTGCCATGCCGGTATGTTGCTGTCCTGTAGACTGGCCGGCGATACGCGAATGGCGTAGTTCGCTCTCCAGTTTTTCATCGATGTCGTCGAGACGAGCCAGAATCTGCTTACGACGTTGATCATCCAGGGCTCGTTTTGAGCGAAGGGCTTGCATGACCGCCGTTAGTGGCGTCCTGATCGCGTGAGAAAGGTTGGCCAGTGACTCCCGCGAGCGCTGCTGACGACGTTCATGTTCGTCGAGAAGGGTATTGAGTTGAGCGATGGGGGCTTTCAGCTCGGAGACGGTTTTGATGTCCAGGCGGCGGCGCTCGCCGCGTTGCAGCTCGATGAGCTGGCGCGATAGCCGACCGAACGGGCGTAAAGCATGATTGACCGCGAACAGGTTGAGCAGTATCAACAGCAACAGCAGCACCATGGCCGCTGCACCGATCCACCAGTGAAGGCGTGTCAGTCCTCGCTCGATGCCGGCGAAGTCTTCGCCGACCGTCAATGTGGCGGGTTCGCCGGCAAGCATCAATCCGGTTCGCCACAGCAGCAGTCGATGATCGCGCCACTGCAAGAGTTGCGCGCCTTCTGTATCCCCGGTCGGCAATGTCTCGAGCGCATCGTGAGTCGCGTAGACACGGCCGTTGGTCCGCAACTGATAGAAGTGGTGAAAGGTTTCGGCGGGGCTGGAATCAGGTGGCAGCGACAGGGCACTCGGGCCCTCGAGGCGCAATCGGCGCACGACCAGTTCGGATTCCTGCTGTAAGCGATCGGCGAGAAAATTCCGTGCCAACTGGTCCAGCAGCAGTCCGTGCAGTACCCAGGTACTCCCGACGACGATCAGCGCCGCAATGCCCAGGCTACCCAGCAACCGGAGGCGTAGGCTTCGCCGGCTAAACCGAGACAAGCATGTACCCCTCACCACGGCGCGTCACGATGCGCTCACGTCCGAGCCGATGACGTAGTCTGCCGATATAGACCTCGACGAGATTGGGAGTCGCAGCATCCTGCTCGAGCGCGTAGAGTTGTTCGAGCAAGTGTCGCTTGGAGTGAACGCGATCAGGGTGGCGCATCAGGTAGCGCAGAAGCCGAAATTCGGTGGAGGTGAGTGTTTGCCACTCCTGGTGATCCAGACTGAACTGCTGGCGTGCCTCATCGAGCCGAAGATTGTTGATCTCCAGAAGGGAGGAAAAATGACTACCTCGACGACGCAACAAGGCCTCCAGGCGCGCCAGCAACTCTTCCTCATGATAAGGCTTGGTGAGGTAGTCGTCGGCGCCGGCGCGAAGCCCTTCGACCTTATCCATCCAGCTATCTCTTGCGGTCAGAATCAGTATCGGCACAGACCACTTAGCGTCCCGCCAGTCGGAGAGGAGACTCAGCCCGGAGCCGTCCGGCAAACCAAGGTCCAGAATGACCAGCGTGTACTCCTCGCTAGCCGAGAGCGCAGACGCCGATCGGCTACTAGGTGAAATGTCGGTGCGGTAGCCAGCATCATCCAGAAGCTCTGCCAAACTTTCCGCCAACAGCTCATCATCTTCTACCAGTAATATTCTCATGGCTCATCGAGAGACTGAATCTGTTTGCCGAAGATACAGCCGGTTCCTGAATGGTTCCTGAAAATCCGGAAGGCGCCGGATATCGTGATTTATCCCAATTCGGTGTTCATTCAACTGACGCCTCCCCGAAGCCACATCTCAGGCATTTCGATCGACCGTTTTTTGCGTGACGGTGGCAGGATCATCGCTTCACCTGGAATGCCACGGTGCCACAGGGTAAGCCCCACAAAGAGCACAATACATGCAAAGAATGCCGCCATAACGTCATCCAGCACGATACCCAAGCCGCCACCGATGGCTTCGCTATAGCCAATGGGCAATAGCTTAGTGACATCGAACAGCCGATATAACACGAACGCCACTTCCATCGTCCAGGCACGGCGCGCCACCGTGATTCCGAGCATGGCGATCGGAAACGCCAGGTACTCATCGGCGACGATCTGGGAGAGATCTCCGCCGCCGAGCCAGATTGAAGCCCAATGACAAATTGGCACTGCCGTGACCAGCAGTACCGACAGAATGACAACCCGGCGTTGCGGCGAGTGATGTGTCAGCCACCAGGCCAACGGCACACCGATCAGCGACCCGATTGTCCCCGGTGCCCAGGATATCCATCCCAGGCCAAAGCCGGTCGCTACCAGCAAGACCGCATTCTCTATCAACATCTGTCTAATCCATGAGAGGAGGGGGTTGGCTTGCGATCAGGAGCAAGACTTGCTAAAACGAAAGTCGATATCGATCTTCGTTTTCGGTAGACCGGAAGTCAATACAATGAAGCATCATCACTTGCTCGTGGGCCTGGTCAGACTACACGTCCTTCACCATGCCGCCGAGCATGAAATCAACGGACAATGGATGATCGATGAGCTGGCGCGTCACGGCTATCGACTGAGCCCCGGCACTCTTTATCCCATGCTGCACTCGATGGAGAACAGGGGATACCTGATCTCCCGCGAAGCGCATCAGGGTAGCGTTCGCCGTAAGTTCTATCGCGCGACCGATCTAGGTCGAGAAGGGCTTGAAACGGCCAAACGCCAGCTGAGAGAGCTGACCGGCGAGGCCTTAAAAGACGACAGTCCCTTGTAAGAGAGCCATGGCAAGGAGCCCGGATGGAGAATCAGACACCACGCCCTGCCGGACTTATTAGAGAGGTCTTCGCGGCCTTTCTGTTGCTGGGCTTGACTTCCTTTGGTGGTCCCATCGCTCACCTGGGTTACTTTCGCAGCGAGTTCTTCCGCATGACCCGATGCCGCTGGCTGCGTGACGGCCGACTCTGCCTCGCACCTTGGCTATTGTTAACCTACTTTATCCAGGGAGCTAAATGAGGACGCTTATTCAGTTTGCGTTCAGCTGAGCCGCCTACCCTTTTATAAAGGGCTGGTTATCAGCGAAGGGACTGGAGCCCGCGGTCATTGTCTCTGGCCCGGGTTCGTTTGAATCAGCGACGCGAGGGATTCGCATGGAGCTGTTCGCTCTTCTCATCATTCTGATCGTGGTACTGGGCGCCGGGCTGCTGGTGCAGTGGCTGCCCATGCGTCACCAGCCGCGGCCCAGCTGGTCCCAGCGCGTGCCGTTTCTGGGCGGGGGGACGCCCGACAGCCACGCCTGGAGCCGCTACCACGTTCGCTACTACTCCATGACGCTGCTGTTGATCGCCTTCGAGATGGAGATGATGTTCATGTACCCGTGGGCGGTCGTGTTCGTCGAGACGGGCATGAAGGCCATGATGGAGATGGGCATGTTTCTCGCCATCCTGTCGGTGGGCATCGTCTATGCCTGGCGTGAGGGGGTGTTCAAGTGGCAGTGAACTGGCTGCACAAACTTGCCTCACGTGGCAGCGTTCCCGTGTTTCCCGTGCTGGGTAAGCAGGGTGATGGCGCGCTGCGGCATCTCGCGCTTTCTCCGCAAATCGAACTGGTCGATTCGCCGCGCCACGCCAGTGTGTTGCTGGTGGCAGGGGAGATTCCGGCCGACCGCTTCGAGCCCCTGCGTCGGGTGCATGACCAATTGCCATACCCTTTCACGACGCTGTGGTTTCGCAGTGAACCCTGGCCGCATCTGGAACGCGTGGCCCGTATCGACGATCTCGACGACCTGCCCGGTGCACTGGTCACGGCGCATCGCGAACTGATGGAAGGCTGCCGCGGCAGTACCCATCGTCTTTTGCCGGACGAGCCGCCCAACCCTTGGGAAGGCGAGGGCGATTTCGGCCAGGGCGGTGAAGGCATGATGGGCGGGGTGCCCTACGGGCGGCCCATGGCCATGAACATGGAGGATGACATCCGCGACGGATTGACGCTGGATTCACTGACTTTCCGGCTGGGGCCGTTCTTTTTCGTGTTTCCGCCCGGCATGGCGGCGGAGATCACCCTGCAGGGGGATCTCGTGCAGACATGGCAAACGCAATTTGCGCCGTATCCACAATCTCTCGACGATATCTTTTTCAACGCTCGCGAGCGCCCCGTCCCCATTGCGGAGGTCGAGCTTGCCCGGGCCCGCCATCACCTGCAGCGGCTGTTTCATGCGTTTCACCTGGCGGGCCTGGAGAACGTGAGCCTGAGGGCCTTGCGCCTGGCGCATGGATTGTCGACGTCGAGCACCCTCGACGGATTGCGGCGCGCACTATCACGTAGCGGCTTCTTTCGCCTGACGGCGGGCGGCGGCGCGCTCGGCCCCGAGCAGGCGCGCATGATCGGTGGGCCCGCCGCTCGAGCTGCCGGAATGGATGATGATCTGCGCTCGGAGGATGCCGGCTATCGACGGCTGGGGTTCTCTCCCGTCTGCCAGGCCGAAGGCGATACCCATGCTCGCTGGCGGCAGCTTCTGGACGAAATCGATCAGTCCCTCCATCTGGCCCGTCTGGCCGAACGCGACAGGGTACACACGGAGCGGACAGGCAGCGTCGAGACACCGCGTGGCCCCTGGTCGGCGCGGCGGCCGGCGGATGCGAGTGCGCTCTTCGACGAGCTGTTACCCGGGCTGGAGTGGGGCGATGCCCTGGCGGCGGTCGCCAGTCTGGATGTCGCGGGGTTGACCGATCAACCTGTCGGCACACGGCCATCCGGAGAGTCCCGGGCGGCAGAGGGAGGCACCGGAAGCGATGTTTAGTGAGCTATTTCTGCCGGTTCTCATGGTGATCTTCATGCTGGTTATCGGCGGTTATGCCGTCGCCGTGCTCGATCGCCTGGTTGCCAGTGCGCTTGGCACTCCTCAGGCCGGGCGTGTCTGGCTGGCGCCGATGTCACGCGGCGCCTGGTTGCTGACCCAGCACGCCAATGCCACCGAAGCGCCGGATTGGCGGGCCTGGCGGCTGGCACCGGCCCTGTATCTGGCGTTGGCGGCGAGCGGGCTGGCGGTGGTGCCATGGTCGGCCTCGCTGGTCGCCACGGACCTGGTCACCAGCGTGGTGCTGTGGGGCAGCGTGGAAGCCCTGGCGACCGTCGTCATCTTCTTGCATGGCTGGTCGGCGAATTCGTTACTGGCGTTGATCGGCGGGTACCGCTATGTGGCGCTGGGGCTCTCCTACATCCTGATCAGCATGTTCGTGCTGATCGGTGTGGCATTGCCGGCCGAATCGCTGCAGTTCACCCAGGTGGTGGCTTCGCAGGAAGGGCTGTGGAATGTCATTCGCCAGCCACTGGGGCTACCGCTGTTTCTCATCGTCGGCCTGGGCATGACCTTCTGGGGGCCGCTGAACCTGGCCGATTCGACGGACCTGGCCGGCGGCACGGCCTCGGAGATCTCGGGGCCGCCAAGGCTGGTCTGGGACATGGCCCGGGCGGCCATGCTGGTCGCGTTCAGCGGCGTGGCAGCGACTGCCTTCCTGGGGGGCTGGCTGGGGCCCTGGCTGCCCGGCCCGTTATGGATGTCCCTCAAGATGTTGGCGGTACTGATCGTGCTGCTGTTGCTCGGGCGGTTACTGCCGCGACTGGCGCCGGAGCGCTGCGTCACCTTGATGTGGGTCGTGTTGCTGCCGCTGTCGTTCATCGACCTGGTGTGGGCCGGGATAGGAGCGCTGTTGTGATGGAGAGCATGAATCACGGCATCGGTGTCGATATCGCGTTTGTGTTGCTGGCCACGCTGGCGGTGGTTACCGGGTGGCGCGTGTTTCGCACCGACTCGATGGTACGGGCCTCCTTTTTCCTGCTGGTGTCGTTCATCGCCGTGGGCGTGATCATGATCCTGTTGGCGGCGGAATACCTGGGCGTCGCCATGTTCTTCATGATGGCCGTGGAAATGACGGTCATGGCGCTGTTCATGGTCATGTTCATGATGAACCCGGCCGGCCTGAATCCCATGAACATGGTTCACCAGGAACGTATCGCCATCGGGGCCGGCGTCGCCGGTTTCCTGGTACTGGGCGCCATGGCTCTGTTGGCGACCTTTCCCGACCAGCCGGTGCCGGCAAGCCTCGATCCCGTCAGGTCACTGGGCAACGAAATGCTCGGTGACTCGATGCTGATTTTCGAATCGGCGGGTCTCGTGCTGCTGACCACCATGATCGGCGTGGTGGTGCTGTCGAGCCATCGCGGGCGCTATGGCGCGGCGGCGGAGGGCTCGATGCCGCCGGGGCTGGAACCGGGCGGCGACCCGGCAGGCAAGCCCGAGGAGGACGAAGAGGGCGAGGGTGGGCATCACCATCATCACCATCACCACTGAGCGGGACAGACAGGCAGGGAGGCTTGCATGACACTCACCACACTTTTGCTATTGGCAGCGGCACTGATCGGTATCGGGATCTATGGTGCGCTTTCCCAGCAGTCGTTCGTGATGCTGATGATGGGACTGGAGCTGATCCTCAACGGGGTCATGCTGGCGGCGGTGGCGTTCTGGGCCTTCAGCGGGGCCGGGGCGCCGGAAGGGCAATTGCTGACGATCATCGTCATGGCGGTGATGGCCATCGAGATGGCGATGGGATTTGCCCTGGTGGTCGCGGTCTTCCGCGGTAAGCAGGCCGACGTGACCGAATCGCTGACCGGGCTGAAGCACTGATGCTGTGGTTCGTTCCTCTCTTGCCCTTGCTGGCTGCCCCTGTCATCCATGGGGTCGGCAAGCGTTGGCTGGGCGACGACAGGGGCCGTGCCGCGCTGGCGCTGGCGGGGGTGGCGATTACGGTCGCTACCTTGCTGCTCGCGAGCGTTGCGGTCACGGCGGACTGGGGCGGCACCTATCGCTGGAGTTCCCTGATCGTCCTGTCGATCGGGATGACGCCCGCGAGCGCCGTGTTCGCCATCGTCGTGCCACTGATCGCCGCGCCGATCATCGTCTACAGCGCCTACCATGAAGCATCGTCTGTCAGTGACGGGGGGACGGCGCGCTCGCCCGTCGGATTGGTGGCGCTGCTGACGGCGTTCGTCGGGGCGATGGAGCTGCTCGTCCTGGCCGAGGATTTCGTCACCCTGCTGATCGCGTGGGAACTGGTCGGGGCATGTTCGTGGGCGTTGATCGCCCATGAGTGGCAGAAGACTGGCAACCTGAGGGATGCCGCCTGGGCGTTCCTGGTGACTCGCTTCGGGGATCTGGGGTTGTACATTGCCGCGGCGGCGGCGTTTGCCGGCACGGGTTCGTTTGCCTTTGACGAACTGTCCCGGCTCGATGGGTGGCTGCTGGACGTGTTCGTTGCCGGCGCCGTACTGGCCGCTGCCGCGAAATCCGCCCAGGTGCCGTTCTCTCCCTGGCTGTTTGCCGCCATGTCCGGGCCGACACCGGTGTCGGCATTGCTCCATGCGGCGACCATGGTCGCGGCGGGGATCTACCTGGTGATTCGGCTGCATACGGAGTTGTCCGCCGTCGCCTGGTTTGCGCCGGTCGCCATCACGCTGGGGCTGGCCACTGCCCTGGCAGGGGGCGTCGTGGCCTGTCTTCAGGGCCATGCCAAGAAGCTGTTGGCTGCCTCGACGTCGGCCCAGTATGGCCTGATGTGGCTGGCGGCAGGGGCGGGCTTTCCCGGTGTTGCCCTGGTGCACTTCGTCACGCATGCGTTCACGAAAGCGGCCCTGTTTCTGGCGGCCGGCGTCGCCGAACGCCATGTCGGCAGCTATTCGCTGAATGCGATGCGCCTGGGCCGCCTGCTTCCTGGCGTCGCGGCAGCCGCCATGGTGGCCAGCCTGGCGCTGGCGGGCGTCGTCCCGCTGAGTGCGGCGTGGAGCAAGGAGCAAATCGTCACGGCCGCCGGCCATCAGGCGTCCTGGCTGGCCGTGATCGTCGCCGTGGCGGCAGGGCTCAGTGCGCTGTACGCCACACGCTTTCAACTGCTGGCGTTCGGGCGGGGGCGGCATGACCGCATGAGCGAGGCTGTCTCCCGGCCCGGCCACTCCCGGGCGGAAGCCGTCGCGCTCTACCTGCTGGCGGCAGGCACATTGGCGCTGTCGATACTCTGGTGGCCCGGTGTCGGAAATGGCCTTGCTGATTTGCTGTCTGTGCACTTCCCCAAGACCAAGCTATGGGAACTGATCGTATCGCTACTGCTGGTGGCGCTGGGTGTGGGCCTCGGCGCCTGGGCGGTGCGTCGTGAGGTGTCGCGCCAGCAGAGCGACAAGCGTGCCGCTATGGCGGACTGGCTGGGTCTGCCGACGTTGACGGCGCGTGGCGCGGATGCCGTGATGATGTTCAGCCATGGCCTGGCACGCTTCGACGATCGCGCCGTGGATGCCGGGATCCGGGGCAGTGCCCGCTTCGGTGCGTGGCTGGCCAGGCTGGGAGAGCGGCGTGGCGAAGGCGCGTTCGATGGTGCCACGAACCAGCTCGCGAAGGGCATCGACTGGGCGGGACAAGTGGCACGTCGGGCGCACACCGGGCAGATGCATCACTACTACACCGGTATCGCGGCCGGACTCGCCGCGATCCTGATCATTCTGAGCATAGGAGTGCTCCTTTGATTTTGACTGCAGCCTTGGGGCTTCCCATGCTGGGGGCCCTCGTACTCGCCGTTTCAAGCCGTTGGACCGAGGTCACGGCTCGTCGATTTGCCATTGCGGTCTCGGTGTTGCCGGTGCTGTTGCTGGCTTGGGCGTGGCGACAGTTCGATCCGCAAGGTGCGCTATTCCAGTTCGTCGAGGAGGTGCCCTGGGTACCCAGCCTGGGCATGGGCTACAGGTTGGGCGTGGATGGCATTGCCCTGGCTGTCGCGACGATGAGTGCGCTGGTCTTCTCGGCGAGTATCGCCTACCCCGTGGACACGAAGCATCAGCCTCGCCAGTACTACGCCTGGATGCTCTTCCTGCAGTCCGTGTCACTGGGTGTCTTCCTGGCGCTGGACCTGCTGCTCTTCTATGTCTTTTTCGACCTGAGCCTGGTGGGGATGTTCTTCCTGATCGGCCGCTGGGGGCATGGCCAGGCGCAGCTCGCCGCGTTCAAGTTCTTTCTGTACACCTTCTGCGGCTCGCTGTTGCTGCTGCTGGCGATCATCGGGCTTTATCTGTCGGTCGAACCGCACACCTTCGACATGCGCGTGCTCATCGAGCAGCAACCGTTGGCGGGCGCGGGCATGACGGCCGGCCTGGTGTTCCTTGCCCTCATGCTCGGCTTCGCCATCAAGACACCGGTGGTGCCCGTGCATACCTGGCTGCCCCAGGCGCATGTCGATGCTCCGGGGCCGGTCTCGGCGATTCTCGCCGGGGTGCTGCTCAAGATGGGCACCTACGGGATCATCCGCATTCCGTTCGCCATGATGGCGGAGACGTTCTCACGCTATGCCCTGGTCATTGCGCTGTTCGCGGTCGCGTCGATTCTCTACGGGGCTTTCGTGGCGCTTGGTCAGAGCAACCTGAAACGACGCATCGCCTACACCTCGATCAACCACATGGGCTACACGGTACTGGGGATCGCCGTAGCCGCCGCGGTGCTAAGCGATGACACTGTCGCCCGGCAAATAGCGCTGACCGGGGCAACGGTGCAAATGGTGGCGCATGGTCTGATCACTGGCACGCTATTCCTGATCTGTGGCTCATTCTGGCAGCGCACCGAGGAGTACGACCTGGACAGCTACGGTGGATTGCTTCGTCAGGCTCCGTGGTTGACCGCTTTCGCCGTGCTCGCATCGTTTGCCAGTCTGGGCCTGCCTGGCCTGGCCGGCTTCGTGGCGGAATTCCATATCTTTGTCGGCACCTTTGGTGTCTATCCGTGGCTCGCCGTCATCGGCGTGCTGGGCATCCTGGTGACGGCAGCATTGTTCCTGCAGATGCTGCAGAAGGTGTTCTTCGGGGCGATGCCGGAGCGCTGGGCGCAGTTCGAGGATCTGCGTCCCATCGAGTGGGGCGTGCTCGCGGTGTTGTCGGCAGGCTTCGTGATCATCGGCGTGGCGCCGGCGTTTCTGCTGACACTGGTCGAGGCATCGGCGACGCTGTTGATGGGAGGCCACTGATGCCTATCGGTGACGTATTGCCGGAAATCAGCCTGACGCTGGGCGCGGTGGCGATCGTCCTGTTCGCCAGCTTCGTCCGTCAGCGGCAGCATCACTGGGCAGCTGTGCTGGCCCTGCTCGCTATCGGTCTCGGTGCGGGGCTGACCTTCGCGCAATGGGGCGGGGCGCCGCGACTGACGTTTTCCGGTGTCTGGGCCCTGGATGGCGTGGCGCTCGCCAGCAAGCTGGTCGTGCTGGCCGCCGGTGCGATGGTCGTTGCGATGTCGCCTGAATGGATGCGGACCGATCGCCGCCATGGTGAGTACTACGCACTGGTTCTGTTCGCCCTGCTGGGCGTCAGCATGATGGCATCGGCCAGCGATACCATGGAGTTGGTATTGGGCGTGCTGCTGTCCTCGGTGGCCAGTTACCCGTTGGCCGCCTATCACCGTGGCTGGGCGCCCGCGCTGGAAGCCGGCATGAAGTATTTCCTGATCGGTGCCCTAACTAATGCGTTGCTGACGATCGGTGTGGTGGTGCTGTTCGGCCTGACCGGCAGTACCGGGTATCCGGACATTACCCAGGCGCTGGCCACGGACAGCGACCGCCTGGCGCTGACCATTGCCACGGCCTGCGTCGTGCTGGGCCTGACCTTCAAGCTGGCGGCGTTTCCGGCCCACGCCTGGATGCCGGATGTGGCGCAGGGCTCACCAGTACCCGCGGCGGCTTTTCTGACCGTCATCCCCAAGGTCGGCGCCGCGGTGGCGCTGGCTCGCTTTGTTTCCCTGTTGCCGCCGGATGTCGCCTGGCGGGCGATCGTGGCATCGATCTCCGTCGCCACCATGACGCTGGGCAACGTGGCGGCATTGCGACAGACGGATGTGCGCCGTCTGCTGGGCTGGTCATCGGTTTCCCAGTCCGGGTATGCGCTGATGGCCATCGTAGTGCTGGGCATCAGCGATCAGGCCCTGCCGGCACTGGTGTTCTTCCTGGCAACCTATGCCACGGCCAACCTGGCTGCCTTCGCCGTGGTCACGCATCTGAGAGGCCGTACTGCGTTGGACGATTACCGGGGGCTGGCCAGAAACGCACCGATCGCGGCAACGATAATGATCGTGTCGCTGTTATCCCTGGTGGGTATCCCGCCGCTGGTCGGCTTCTTCGGCAAACTGATGCTGTTTCGCGTCACCCTCGAGGGCGGTTACGCCTGGCTGGCGCTCGTGGCGGTGATCAACACCGTCGTCTCGCTGTTCTATTACCTGCGCATCGTCGCGCCGATGATGTTCGGCAGTCGCCAGTCCGCCGTGCATGTGCTGTCGGGCCTGTGGGCGCGTTCCACGATGGCCGTGGCGGGCGTGCTGCTGATCGTCGGAGGACTCGGCGCGGAAGCGCTCTCGCTGTTTACAGGATCGATACGCTTTGCCCTTTAGGCCCCGGCGGCCTGGCCCGCCGGATCCACGTCAATGGAGTGATACTGAGAAAGGAGTCGTCCATGTCACCTGCTCAAGGTTTGGCAATCGAAACGCCAGACAACCTGCACGCCAAGGAATGGCTGCGTGCGTACCAGCGAATCCGTGCCGCCACCGAGGCCATCTGTGCGCCTCTGCACAAGGAAGACTACATGGTGCAGAGCATGCCGGATGTCAGCCCGCCGAAATGGCACATCGCCCATGTCAGCTGGTTCTTCGAAGCCTTCATCCTGAAACCGTTTCATCCCGCCTACCAGACCCTCGACCCCGCGTACGATCACCTCTTCAACTCCTATTACGTGACCCATGGCACGCCGTTCCCCCGGCCCGAACGCGGCATGATCTCGCGGCCGACCGTGGACGATGTCTATCGCTATCGCGCTCACATCGACCGGGCCATGGAAGCGCTGCTCAGCGATCCACCGCAGGAACATCTCCAGGAGATTCTCCGACGTCTCGAGCTGGGCCTGCCCCACGAACAGCAGCATCAGGAACTGCTGCTGATGGATATCAAGCACATCCTGGCCCAGAACCCCTTGTGCCCGGTCTATCGGGACGACCTGGCGCCGACGCCTGCGCATGACGTCGCTGCGCTCGGCTGGCATGCCTACCCGGCCGGCGTCCGGTACATCGGCCATGACGACACCGAGGAGGGTTTTGCCTATGACAACGAGATGGGGCGCCACCGCCAGTTCGTCGAGGCATTCCAGATCGCCGACCGCCCGGTGACCAACGGCGAGTTTCTCGCGTTCATGCAGGCGGGTGGATACGACAAGCCCGATCACTGGTTGTCGGACGGCTGGGCCACGGTCAAGGCCGAAGGCTGGCAGGCGCCACTCTACTGGGTCGAGCGTGACGGTGTCTGGCACCACTACACCCTGGGCGGCCTGGTACCGGTCGACATGAGCGCGCCGGTCTGCCATGTCAGTTTCTTTGAAGCCGATGCTTATGCGCAGTGGGCCGGTGCCCGCCTGCCCACCGAGGCCGAGTGGGAGACAGTGGCCCACGATGCCGACATTCAGGACGACTTCGGGCAGGGGAACTTCGTCGAGCAGGACCATCTGCAGCCGGTCGCTGCTGCCGGGGACACAGGCGCGTCGGGCCAGATGTTCGGCGATGTCTGGGAGTGGACGGGCAGCGCCTATCGCCCCTATCCGGGGTTTCGCAAGTTGCCGGGCAGCCTGGGCGAATACAACGGCAAGTTCATGTCCGGCCAGATGGTGTTGCGAGGCGGCTGTTGTGCGACGCCGGCCGATCACATCCGCGTCACCTATCGCAACTTCTTCCCGCCTCATGCCCGCTGGGCGTTTTCCGGTTTCCGTCTTGCCAAGTAAGCCTCTGATTAACGCCGTATTACCCAGCGGAATAATTAATCATAGGTTTCCAAGGAGAGCTGATCATGACCCTGGCCGTACAATTCCATGACATGCACACGACCCCTGCCAAGACGTCGCTTCGCGACGAGATCTTGACGGGATTCAGCGCCGACCAGAAGTTCGCCTCGCCAAAGTTCTTCTACGATCAGCGGGGCTCCGAGCTGTTCGACCGGATCTGCGAACAGCCGGAGTACTACCCGACACGAACCGAGGAACTGATCCTGGCCGACGCCGCCGAGGACATCGCTAACATCGCCGGTGATGAGGCGACGTTGATCGAACTCGGCAGCGGGGCAAGTCGCAAGGTTCGGCTGCTGCTGGAAGCCATGCGACCGTCAAACTATCTCGGCATCGATATCTCCCGGGAATTCCTGCTCGAAAGCACGCGCCGTCTGGCTGCCGACTATCCATGGCTCGAGGTGCACGCCGCCTGTGCCGACTTCTCTTGCAACATGGCCTTGCCGGAGGGGCTGGGATGCGAACGGCCGGTCGGCTTCTTCCCGGGATCGAGCATCGGCAACTTCGACCCGCAGGCCGCCGAGGATTTCCTGCGCGGCTTGCACTCCCTGCTGCCCGTTGGCAGCGGGTTGCTGATAGGTGTCGACCTGATCAAGGACAAGACGACACTCGAAGCCGCCTACAACGATGCGGCAGGCGTGACGGCAGCTTTCAACCTGAACTTGCTGGATCGCCTGCGCGAGGAGCTGAACACCGAAATCGACCCCGGGCATTTTGCCCATCGGGCTTTCTTCAACGAGGCGCAAACCCGCATCGAGATGCACCTGGTCAGCCAGTTACCCCAGTTCGTCGCGATCGAGGGCGAGCGCTTCCATTTTCTGGAAGGCGAGACCATCCATACAGAAAATTCCTACAAGTACACGGTCGAAGGCTTTCAGGCACTGACGGAGCGCGCGGGATTCAAGGCGCGCGCCTGCTGGACCGACGATGAGGACCTGTTCAGCGTCCACTATCTGGAGCGCTGCTGAGTCGTACTGCTGGCGAGACAGGGCGGGCAGCCCGAGGGAGCATGAGCTGTCGGCTCGTTTACGATGAGTAGCAAAATCCTACGGATACTTAGGCTAGATCATTATCCCTAATCATAATTTGGCTTTATGCTGTCGCCTTCCATTGGATGGATGCTCGCCAGGAATGCAGACAGGAATGTTCTGATGCCATGGATTCACGGATTTGCGAGACCGTGATAGCCAAGCACCTATGGTCGTGCTTACTGAGGGCCCCGGCGCTTGCGCCTGGGCCCTCTTTCATTTTTCGTTGCTCTCCCGTTCCGCCGCTCTCCTTCATTCCGCGCCCGCCTGCACGATTCCACCATGCTTCTGCTCTTCGTTGGTGGCTCGGCAGCCAATGCTATCTGGCGGTCACGGATAACAGGTGCCTCGGTTATATCCAGATGGCATAGAGAGAATTTTGCGTCGACTTTTATATTTCAAAAAGATCTAACGTTAGAACATTTTTGGCGTTACTCTAGGGGCATGTCTTCCCCAAGGAGTCGCCATGAACACTTTTGCTCTCTCCCGAGGTGATAGGGAACGCGGCCGGCCCGACGTCGCCGGCTTTTTCGACCCTCGCACTTTCAGCATTCAGTACGTCGTCAGCGATCCCGCCACGCGGCGTTGCGCGGTCATCGACCCTGTGCTCGATTTTGATGAGAAGTCCGGTGCCACCGCGACCCATCATGCCGACGAGCTGCTGGCGTATATCGAGCGCGAAGGGCTCGAGGTCGAGTGGATTCTGGATACCCACCCGCACGCGGATCACTTTTCCGCCGCGCGCTATCTGCACGAAAAAACCGGCGCGCCCACCGCCATCGGCCGGCCGGTGACCCAGGTGCAGGCGCTGTGGAAGGCGATCTACAACTGGCCGGACCTGAAGGACGACGGCAGCCAGTGGGATCATCTGTTCGACGAAGGGGATACCTTCAAGTTGGGCGAGATCGATTGTCGCGTGATGCACTCGCCGGGGCATACGCTGGCCTCGATCACCTACGTGATCGGCGATGCCGCCTTCGTTCATGACACCCTGTTCCAGCCCGATTTCGGCACCGCCCGCGCCGACTTCCCCGGCGGTGACGCCCATCAGCTATGGCATTCGATCCAGGCGATCCTCGTGCTGCCCGACGAGACGCGCCTGTTCACCGGTCACGACTACATGCCCGACGGCCGCGAACCGCAGTGGGAAAGCACCGTGCGCGAGCAGCGTGAGCACAACAAGCACCGGCTCGGCGAGAGCAGCGAGGCCGAGTACGTCGAGCTGCGCAACCGCCGCGACAGCGAATTGCCGATGCCGAAGCTGATCCTGCACGCGTTGCAGGTCAATATTCTCGGCGGACGTCTCCCCGAGCCGGAGAGCAACGGCAAGCGCTATCTGAAGATTCCTCTCAATGCGCTGGAAGGCGCGGTGTGGGAGTGAGATGAACCCCGGGGCGTGGCACGGTTCAGCTAACGAGGCCGACGAGTCATGAATCAGCAGTACAGAGCCGGGCTGGCACGCTGGCTGCCGATCCTCGACTGGGGGCGGCGCTACAACGGCGAGTTGCTGGGCGAGGATCTGCTGGCGGCCACCATCGTGGCGCTGATGCTGATCCCGCAGGCGCTGGCCTACGCCATGCTGGCGGGACTTCCGCCGGTGGTGGGGCTGTATGCGAGCCTCGTGCCGCTGGTCGTCTATACCCTGCTGGGGAGTAGCGCGACGCTTTCCGTCGGCCCGATGGCGGTCGTGTCGTTGATGACGGCATCGGCGCTGTCGCAGGTTGCCGAATCGGGCTCGTCGGATTACATCGCCGCGGCCCTGGTGCTGGCGCTGCTCTCCGGGGCCATTCTCCTGATCATGGGGCTCTGCCGGCTGGGTTTTCTGGTCAACTTCCTGAGCCACCCGGTGATGACGGGATTCGTCAGCGCCTCGGGCGTGCTGATCGCGGCGAGTCAGCTCAAGCAGCTGCTCGGTGTCGAGCTCTCAGGTTCGACGCTGCCGGCGCTGTTGTCCCGGCTACCTTCGGCGCTGGGCGATGTCAGCCTGCCCACAGTGGTCATCGGGCTGGGGTCGCTCCTGCTGCTGTGGCTGATACGGCGGTGGGGCAAGCCCGCGCTGGAACGCTGCCGCGTGCCGGCCAGGGCGGCGGGCGTGCTGGTCAAGCTGGCGCCCATCGCCACCATCGTGCTGGCGGCGCTGGTGGCCAGTGCGGCGGGGTGGTTGGGCCGCGACGTGGCCGTCATCGGCGAGATTCCCGCCGGGCTGCCACCGCTGACCCTGCCCGACTGGGAGCCGGAGCTGTGGCGTTCGCTGATCGGCTTGGCAGTACTGATCAGCATCGTCGGCTACGTGGAATCGGTCTCGGTGGCCCAGGCGCTGGCGGTGCGCCGTGGCGAGCGCGTCGATCCGGACCAGGAACTGATCGGGCTCGGCGGGGCCAATCTGGCGGCGGCTTTCACCGGCGGCATGCCGATCACCGGCGGCTTCTCCCGCTCCGTGGTCAACTTCGATGCCGGCGCCCGTACCCCGGCCTCCAGCGCCTTCACCGCCGTGGGCATCGCGCTGGCCATGCTGTTCCTGTCGCCGTGGCTGCGGGAGCTGCCGATGGCGACGCTGGCGGCGACCATCGTCATCGCCACCGTCTCGCTGATCGATCTGGCGGCGTTCAGGCGCGTCTGGCGCTATGCTCGCGGCGAGGGCATCGCGATGTCGGCGACCGCGCTGGCGACGCTGATGCTGGGCGTGGACGTGGGCATCCTGGTCGGCGTCGCCATGTCGCTGGCGCTGCATCTGTATGGCACCAGTCGGCCGCACAGCGCGGAAGTCGGCCGCATTCCCGGCACCGAGCATTTTCGCAACGTCCGCCGCCATGCCGTGGAGACCGACGCTGGTGTCGCCATTCTGCGCGTCGACGAGAGTCTCTATTTCGCCAACGTTCGCCATCTGGAAGACCTGGTCACGGCGGTGGTCAATCGCGATCCGCCGCCAAGGGATCTGGTGCTGGCCTGCCAGGCGATCAACGTCATCGACGCGACGGCGCTGGAGAGTCTCGAGGCGCTCAATCGGCGCCTGCGGGAAAAGAATATCGGGCTGCATCTCGCCGAAGTGAAAGGACCGGTGATGGATCGATTGAGTCGTACCGAACTGCTCGAGACGCTCAATGGCCGCGTCTTCCTGAGCACCTTCGATGCCTGGTGCGAGCTGCATGGCCGCGGGTCGGCGCCGTTGAGCCATCCCTGTATCGAATCGCCCGTCCCCGGGCATTCGGCGACTGCCGGTTGAGACGCGACAGCTGGTTGAGACGCGACAACTGGTTTAGACAATCGTGGTAGAGACAACCTCAAGAGGACACGAGATGGAAACGATGAGTGGGTTGCAAGGTGCGCTGGGCGGCGTCCTGATCGGCCTTTCCGCCACCCTGCTCATGG
The DNA here is from genome assembly GCF_036663415.1 of Salinicola sp. 4072. Classification (NCBI taxonomy): domain Bacteria; kingdom Pseudomonadati; phylum Pseudomonadota; class Gammaproteobacteria; order Oceanospirillales; family Halomonadaceae; genus Salinicola; species Salinicola sp. 4072. The sequence continues at coordinate 22,135 of NZ_JAXOVV010000024.1, forward strand.
GGCTGCTGGGGCGGATCGCCGGGATCAGCGGCATTCTCTCCGGGCTGATTTTCGACCGCGGCGGGGACAGGCCCTGGCGTCTGGCCTTTCTGCTCGGGCTGGTTTCGGGCCCGGCCGTGTTGATGCTGACGGGAAGCGGTCTGGGCAATACGGCTGCCGGCACCGGTGTGGTCGGCCTGCCGGTGGCCGGACCACTACTGATGCTGGCGGGAGGGCTGCTGGTCGGGCTGGGCACCGGTCTGGGTAGCGGTTGCACCAGCGGGCACGGGGTCTGCGGGCTGGCGCGGCTTTCGCCTCGGTCGATGGCCGCGACGCTCGTCTTCGTGCTGGTCGCCATGCTGACGGTGTTCGTCTCGCGGCACATGCTGGGGGGCTCGGTATGAAAGCGCTGGCGGGGTATCTGGCCGGGCTGCTGTTCGGGCTCGGTCTGGCGGTCAGCGGCATGACCGATCCGGCACGGGTCATCGGCTTCCTCGACGTGGCCGGCGCTTGGGATCCGACCCTGATCTTCGTGCTGGGTGGCGCCGTCGTCACCACTTTCATCGGTTATCGATTGGTCTGGCGGCGGCAGGCGCCGGTGCTGGACGTGCGCTTTCAGCTACCCACGCGCCGCGATCTCGACGGCCGGCTGCTGGGCGGTGCGGCGCTTTTCGGCATCGGCTGGGGGCTGACCGGTTACTGCCCGGGGCCGGCGGTCGCCTCGCTGCCGGGGCTGAGCTGGCCGCTGGCGCTGTTTCTGGTCGCCATGGTGTCTGGGTGGTGGCTGGCCCGTCGATCATCGCCCGCTCACTGAGGGGCGAACTCATCCTGGCCTCATCGGCGCCTGCCAGACTGCGGCGGGCATGAGTGGGTGTGAGGCAACGGACGATGAAGCGGGGAGAGGGAAATGCGCGTGCTGCTCGTCGAGGATGATGCCCCGGTGGCGGCAGGCATCGAAGCGGGGCTGGCGCTGAGCGACTTCGTCGTCGATATCGTGACCACGCTGGACGGTGCACGCGGGGCGTTGTCCGCGATCGACTACGATGCCGCGGTGCTCGATCGCCGTTTGCCCGACGGCGATGGTCTGACGCTGTTGCAACAGTGGCGTCGTGCGGGTATTGCCATGCCAGTACTGATGCTGACGGCGAGAGACGCCGTTGCCAGTCGTGTCGAAGGGCTTCAGGGCGGGGCCGACGATTATCTGGTCAAACCGTTCGATCTGGATGAGTTGACGGCAAGGCTGCAGGCGCTGTTGCGCCGCAGCGCCGGGCAGGTCGACCGCTCCCTTCGCCACGGGCGCCTGGCGCTGGACCCCGTCGCTCGCAGCGTGACGTTGGATGGCGCACCGGTGGCGCTGGTGCGTCGCGAGCTGATGCTGCTGGAGGCGCTGATGCGCGCGCGTGGGCGGATCCTGAGCGCCGACCAGTTGAAGGACCGCCTTTACGGCATCGATGACGAGATCGAGAGCAACGCCCTCAACGTGCATATCTACCAGTTGCGTCGCAAGCTGGGACGCGAAGTGATCGAGACGGTCCGGGGCGTCGGCTACCGTCTCGGCGCGCTTCCCGCCGACGAGCGACTTCATGGCGACATACCCTCATGAGCCTTCGGCTGCGTCTCGTCGCCACGCTCGGGATCACGCTGATGCTGCTGTGGGGGCTGACGGCGGCGTGGTCGATGCGCGATCTCTCGAGCCAGCTCGAGCGTTCGCTGGATCAGCGTCTGGCTCAGTCGGCGCGAATGGTGGCCGGCCTGCTCGATCGCGTGCCGGCGGCGGCCTGGGATGGAGAAATGGGCGAGACCTCGACCATCCCTGCGCTCGAGGGCGTCGCCTGCCGCGTGTCGTCGCTGCGCGGGCGAGTGGTGGCGGGCACGCACCCGGAAATGAACGATGTTCTCGCGGTCGACAGCGAAGGCTACCGCTATCGCGATCACAACGGTCAGCGCTGGCGCGTCTATACCCTGGTCGACGACGACAGGCGAATCACCGTGGCGGATCGCCTGCGGGAGCGGGAGTCGCTACTGGCCCAGGTGCGCCGTGCGGCGTTCTATCCTTTTCTGCTCGCGTCGATCGGCAGCCTGGTCGCGCTGTGGTGGGGCGTGACCCGCGGGCTGTCGCCGCTGTCGAGGCTGCAGCGACGCGTGATGTCACGCGATCACGACGATCTCTCGGCACTGCCGATCCGCGGTCTACCGGGGGAAATTCGTCCGCTGATCGACGGTTTCAACACCCTGCTTGCGCGCACCCGGCGCATGCTGGAGCTGGAGCAGCGCTTTACCGACGATGCCGCGCATGAGCTGCGCACGCCGCTGACCGCGATTCGTACCCATCTTCAGATCGCGCGACGCGTCGACGGCGATCCCCGCCGGGAGGCGATGCAGCAGGCGGAGGCGGGGGTGGGGCGGCTGACGAAGACGCTCGACCAGTTGCTGTTGCTGGCACGCATGGAGAGCGAGGAGATCACGCGGGGGAGCGTCGACCCCACGCGGCTGGGCGAGGCCCTGGAGGCCGCGATGGTGGAAACCGGCAGTCGTGATCGCTGCCACTGGCACGCGTCGATCGACCAAATCCACGTCGGATTATCCGGGGAGTTGCTGGTGATTGCGCTGCGCAATCTGCTCGAGAACGCCATGCGTCACGGTTCGCCCGAAACCCCGATCGAGATCGAGGCGCACGAGACGAATGGCATGGCCGTGATCGACATCGTCAACCAGGGCGAGACCATTCCGCCCGAACAGATCGCCCGCCTGACGGAGCGTTTTCATCGCGGCAATCATCCCCGGGGCAGCGGGCTGGGGTTATCCATCGTCGAGGCGATCGCCACCCGGGCCGGCGGGAGCGTGAGGCTCGCCTCCGGCAACGGTATCGGGCTCCGCGTCACGCTCTCGCTGCCCCTGGCCTGATTCGCCAGGGGCGGGTGAGCAGGGGTGGGTGAGTAGGGGGATGAGAAAACTCAGGGCGCGTCGCTGCCCATGATGGCCCGCAGCTTGTCCGGGGAGGGCGCGCCCATAACCTTGTGTACCGCGCCATTGTCGTTCCGATAGAAGGTCACCGGCGTGGCGTAGAGCTGGGCGTCGCGCATCAGTTGCGTGTTGTCGCTGACCCATTGCTCGCTCTGGTCGGTTCCCTCGCTATCCGGCATGGTGCCGGTGCGATAGTGCTCGGCGATCGCGGCGCTGGGATCGTCGGCGGCCAGGATCGCGGCGGCTTTCTCGGGGCTGTCCGCCTTGAGTACGCCCACCATCAGATGACGAATCTGTAAATCACCGCTCTCGACCCAAGGCTGAGCGTCCTGCCAGAACTTGCGACAGTAGGGGCAGTTGGGATCGCTGAAGGTGTAGACCACTCGCGATGCATCGGCATCGCCATCACGAACCCAGTGATGATCCGCCATTGCCTGCCATAGCTCGGCATTCCTGGGTCCGTCGACGAGCCGTTCCAGCGGCTCGGCGGAGACATCCCGGCCCTGCGCGTCGATCAGCGTACCGACGACCGCATGCTCGCCGTCCGGGGTCAGATAGGCCGCGACGGACTGGCCGCGCACGCTGGCGGCGTAGCCCTTGAGCCCGCCGGGCGCATCGAATTCCCCGTGAATGGTGAGGCCCTGCTGCTCGAGTGTCTGGATCGGTGCGGGCCAGTCTTCGGCGAAGGCGGGGAGGCTTGCCGCCAGGGCAATACCGGTGGCCAGGGGCAGCGCGAGCCGTAGTGGCATCATTCGGGGGGCGTGGTCGTGCATCCTGGTCATCTCCGTCAGTTAATGTCTAGCGGGAAGGTCGATTGAAGCGCTCGGGTTGAAAGCGCGTCTGGGTCGTCATGGGTCGAAGCGCTCGAGACTGCGATCGAGCGTGGCTCGGGAAAGCTCGCCGAAGTGGGTATCGATGAGCTGGCCGTCGGCGTCGTAGTAGAGAGTGGTCGGCATGGCCATGGCCCCTACTTCCCGACCGAAGGTCATGTCCGGATCGCGATAGAGATGATCGAGCGAGAGGGACTCTCGTTGCAGAAACGTCTCGACGGCGTCGACGCTCTCGCCCTGGTTGACGAATACGAACGACACGTCGTCCCGCGCCTGCTGGGCCTGTTCCAGCATCGGCATCTCGCGACGACAGGGCGGACACCAGCTCGCCCAGAGATTGACCACCATGGGCCGGTCGGCTTCCTGCAGCACGGCGGGCAGGGCCACCGGTGACCCATCGAGAGCCGCCAACGGGATCGAGGGCAGGCTCGCGCCGCGGGGCGCCATCAGCGCCAGGGTGCCGGCCGTCATCGACCACGCCAATGCACCCGCTAGCACCGCTGTACCCAACGGGCGGCGCATGGCCGGCTGCCGCCAGAAACGCCAGGCCAGATAGACGAAAGCGATAGCCAGCCCCGCCAGCGGCTCGAACCCGCGATCCCGGATGTCGAGCCAGGACCAGAACGTGTCGTAGCTCTGCCAGTAGCGGGCCACGAAAACGACACGTGCGCCGATCACGCCGATCAGCAACGCATTGAACAGCAGATCGCCGACGCTGACCTGTCGACGACGGCCCACCCAGGCACCCACGATCAGGGCGACGATCATGGCCAGGGCCAGCAGAAGCTGCCCCAGACTCACGCCCAGGGGTCCCAGGGCGATACTGCGATCGAGCGGATTCATGGTCAGCCCTCCGTGGATTCGTTGGTGCGCTGTCTGGCCTGCGCATAGCGGTCGAGAAAGGCCTCGGCATCCAGTTCACCGATGATGCGGGCGCTGCGCTGCTCCTGACCGTCGGGACCGAACCACATCAGGGTCGGCGGACCGACGACACCGAAGTGCTGCATGATCGCCTGATCCTCGGCGTCGTAATCCGTGACGTCGATACTCAGCCGCTGCACGTCCTGGAGCGCATTCTTGACGGTCGGGTCGCTGAACACTTCCTGTTCGATGACCTCGCAGGAGACGCACCAGTCCGCAGTGAATTCGACCAGTGTCATCTGGCCGCCGTTGGCGGTTGCCTGGATACGGCGTTCGAGCGTCGCCAGATCCTTTACATCGTCGAACGCGATAGGCCCGGACCCGCTGGCGTCCTGGGAGGTCGCTGCCGCACCGCTCGGGACGTAGACCGACAGTGGCCGCCACGGATCCCTGGCGCCACCGGCGGCACCGATCAGGATCAACGCGCTCCACAGACCGATGATGGCGGCACTGGCGGTGGCGAACTGAGGCAGAATGCTACCCGTGCCGTTGCCCCGCGCCATGATCACAAGAGAAATCGCGGCGCCCAGGCCCAGCGCGCCCCACAGGCCAAGAACGAGGGCATCCGAGAGGATTCGGGCGACGAACCAGATCGCCATGCCCAGCAGCACGAAGCCGAACAGTGCCTTGACGCGCGTCATCCAGGCACCAGGCTTGGGCAGCAACTGGCTGCCGGCCGTGCCGATCAGTACCAGCGGGGCGCCCATGCCGAGGCCCAGCGCGAGCAGCGCCGCACCGCCCAGCCACGGATTGCCGGTTTCGGCGATGAAGAGCAGAGCGCCGGCGAGAGGAGCGGTCATGCAGGGGCCGACCAGCAGGGCGGAGAGCACCCCCATGACAGCGGCGCCCTTGAGTCGGCCACCGCGCTGTTTCGACAGTCTCGCATCCAGGCGTTGATGCAGCGCTCGCGGCAGTTCGAGCTCGAAGGCACCGAACATAGCGAGCGCCAGCACCACGAACAGCACCGAGAAGATGCCGATGAACCAGACATTCTGGAACAGCATCTGCAGGTTGGCGCCGGCCATGGCCGCGGCCACGCCCAGTATCGCGTAGGTCGCGGCCATGGGCAGAACATAGACGAGCGAGAGCACGAAGCCGGCGGCGCGTGGATTCTTGCCGCTGCGACGTTGGCCGACGATCAGGCTGGAGAGGATGGGGATCATCGGCAGCACGCAGGGCGTGAAGGTCAACAGCAACCCCATGCCGAAGAAAGCTGCCAGCGTCCAGATCCAGTTGCCGCCGGCGAGCTGCGCCGCCAGCTGCTGATCTTCCGCCATCGCCACGTCTGTCTGGGTCTGAGTGGTGGGGCTCGGTGCGGCAGACGATGGCGTGGCAGATGACGCGTTCGGCGTAGAGGTCGTAGCATCCGTTCGCGGCGCGTTCGTGTTCGTGGTGCCGCTCCCCGAGGCACCGGCGACGGATTCCAGCTCGAAAGTCCGCTGCTGGGGCGGATAGCAGAGGCCGGCATCGGCGCAACCCTGCCAATGAAGGGTGAGGGTATCGGCTTCCCCTGGCTGCGTGGTCATGCTCAACGCATGACGGTAGATCTCGGAACGACCGAAGTACTCGTCCTCGATTGTCTCCCCATCAGGAATGTCGAGTGACAGTTCGCGCTCGTTGGCCTGAGCGGAGAAGCTGTGGCGATAGAGGTAGTAACCGGGCTCGATCTGCCAGTTGATCTCCAGGTTGTTGCCGTCTTGCACCAGCGTCGGTTTGAAGGCCTGATCCGGCGGCAGGAAGTCGCCCTGTTGTCCGAACGGATCCTGCGCCACAGCCAGCGTGGCAACGCCGAGCATTGCCAGCATCATAATCCACCGTACTAGCCTGGACTGCATCAACTCCTCCTTCGCTCCTGCCCGCATCGACTGCGCTCCTGATTCGATGCCGCTAGGTTGGCTTATGGGGATGAGCTGAAAATGAATCCTCCCTATTCCTTTACTGCAACGCCGGTCTCGAAGCCTAAAAATCGATATCCATCCAGCGAAATCATTTTGGAAGGTTGATTCAATTTAAATGACGAATTTGTTTTTAATTGCCGTCCCAATAGGCCGTTCATTCCTGTCCAGCCAAACCTTTGTGTTAGGTAATCAACGAGATAGGGCGATATTGGATATATATGTCATCAAAACTTGTTCGAAGTCTTGAAAGTCACTACACCTTGAATGGCTGTTGAATACAGTCCCGGTATAGTGATTGTCGATCAATGGGCGATAGTCAAAGCGCCAAAGGAGACGAGATGGACTTCGGAAAATATCAATCCTGCATCGAGAGTTGTCATGTCTGTGCAGCTTACTGCGATGCCTGCTCTGTTGCCTGCCTGAAAGAAGACGACGTGAAAATGATGGCGGAATGTATCCGTCTGGACAGGCAGTGCGCACAGATCTGCCGTTTGGCGGCCTCCCTCATGGCGCAGGGTAGCGAATATGCCAGCCAGATCTGCAGACTCTGTGCAGATATCTGCAAGGCGTGTGGCGACGAGTGCGCCAAGCATGATGCCGAGCATTGCCAGGAGTGTGCCAAGGCTTGCCACCGCTGCGCCGAAGCGTGTGAAGCCATGGCGTAACCAGCAGGAAGCAAGACGAAAAGTATCTTCCTGTGAACGACCCGATATCCACCTGGATATCGGGTCGTTTCATGGACGCCTGTTACCGCACTTGACTCACGTTAATCCGGTCTTTCGAAGGCGCGTGGCGAGTTATCCGACGCCATCTACGCTCAAGGAGATTTGTCGCGTACGAGCTCATTCATTCATTCATGCACGCAGGATGCCTGCGTGTATGACTCGTACTTTCTCGACACCCGACTCTGAAAATGATCAGGAGGCATGATGAAAGCCGTCGTCTTTCACGCTATCGGTGATATTCGCGTCGATGACGTTCCCGAGCCGCAACTTCAGGAACCGACCGATGCCATCATTCGGCTGACCACCTCTGCACTGTGCGGCACCGACCTGCACTTCGTTCGCGGCTCCTTCACACCGATGCAAGCCGGCACCATTCTCGGACACGAAGGCGTCGGTATCGTCGAGCAACTCGGCGACGACGTGCGCAATCTCGATATCGGCGACCGGGTCGTCGTCTCCTCGACCATCGGCTGCGGCAACTGCTCCTACTGCCGCGCCGGTTACTACGCCCAATGCGACGTCGCCAACCCCAACGGCAAGCAGGCCGGCACCTCGTTCTTCGGCGGGCCGGCGCCGACCGGACCCTTCAACGGCCTGCAGGCCGAGAAGGCGCGCATTCCGTTCGCCACCACCGTGCTGACCAAGCTGCCCGACGAAGTCAGCGACGAACAGGCGATCGTGATATCGGACATTCTGCCGACTGCCTACTTCGGCGCCGATCTCGCCGAGATCAAGGATGGCAACAGTGTCGCGGTGTTCGGCTGCGGCCCGGTGGGGCTGTGCGCCATCGTCAGCGCCAAGCTGTTCGGCGCCGGCCGGGTCTTCGCCATCGACTCCAAGCCGGATCGTCTCGACAAGGCGCGCAAGCTGGGCGCGGAGTGCATCAACTTCGATCGGGAAGATCCGGTCGAGACGCTGCAGCGTCTGACCGGCGGGATCGGTCCGGATCGTGCCATCGATGCGGTGGGGATCGATGCCGAGCACGCCCACGATGCCCACGCCGGCGACAAGAGCGACATCGAGACCGAGGAGCAGGAGTCGCGTGCCAACGCCCCGGAAACGAATCCCGACGGTGACAACTGGCATCCCGGCGATGCGCCGAGTCAGGCGCTGCAGTGGGCGGTTCGCAGTCTGGCCAAGGCCGGCACGCTGTCGATCATCGGCGTCTACCCGCCGGATTTCCGCCAGTTTCCGATCGGCATGGCGATGAACCGCAACCTGACGCTGAGGATGGGCAACTGCAACCACAGCAAGTACATCCCCAAGCTGGTCGACATGACCCGGACGGGGCTGATCGACCCGGCGGACATTCTCAGCCAGGCCACGCCGATCTCCGACGTGCTCGAAGCCTACGAGGCATTCGATCGTCGCGAGGAAGGCTGGATCAAGGTCGAGCTCGAGCCGCAGGCGGATTGACGCTCATTCGATCTGGGCGCGCCCATAGGGAGGAAGCATGCAGGAGCATCGGTTCGAGGTCGCGGTCATCGGTGCCGGTAGCGCGGGACTGGCGGCTTGGCAGGCTGCCAGCAACCACACCGATAGCGTGGCGCTGATCGAAGGCGGAACCTCCGGCACGACCTGCGCCCGGGTGGGTTGCATGCCCAGCAAACTGCTGACTGCAGCAGCCAATGCGGCGCATCAGGTTCGTCATGTCGCGCCGTTTGGCGTACGGCTCGACGGCGAAGTGCGCGTGGATGGCGAAGCGGTGATGACGCGCGTCCGCCAGGAGCGGGATCGGTTCGTGGGCCATGTGCTGGAGTCGATGGATTCCATTCCCGAGTCGTGCCGATATCAGGGGTTGGCCCGTTTTGAAGACTCCCATACGCTGCTCATCGGTGATGACGTTCGGCTTACCGCAGAGAGAGTCGTCATTGCCACCGGATCGCGGCCGGTCATTCCCGAGCCATTCGAGATTGCCGGGGATCGGCTGGTGACCAGCGATACCTTGTTCGAATGGCGGACGCTGCCCGAATCAGTGGCAGTGTTCGGCCCGGGGACCACCGGGCTGGAACTGGCCCAGGCGCTAGCGAGACTCGGCGTGCGAGTGCGCCTGTTCGGTCAGCACGGCAGTCTGGGCGTGCTGACCGATGACAAGGTGATCGCCCAATGCGAGCGCTTGTTCAACGAGGAGTTCTATCTCGATACGCGCGGCGATGCGGAAATCGTCGAGCGCCATGGCGATCAGGTGAGGGTGCGCTTTACCGATCGCCGATCCAACGAATCCATGACCGAATCTTTCGATCACGCGCTGATCGCGACGGGGCGCAAGCCCAATGTCGATAGGCTCGAGTTGCCCCGCGCCGGGCTGGCGCTGGACGAGCGGGGCATGCCGGAGGTCGATCGCCATACGCTGCGCTGTCGCAACGGGGACGGGGCGTTCGGCCATATCTACATGGCTGGCGATGTCGACAACGATACGCCGGTCCTGCACGAGGCGACGGACGAAGGCAAGATCGCCGGCGACAACGCCGGCCGCGGGAAAGGCGTCTACGCTGCGCCGCGCCGTTCCCCGCTGAGCATCGCGTTCTGCGAGCCGCAGATGGCCCGCGTCGGGCCCGGGCATGCCGCGCTGGCGGAGCAGCACGGCGACAGGCTGAGCGTCAGCGAATTCTCCTACGAGAACCAGGGCCGGGCTCGCATCATGGCGGCCAATCGGGGCTATCTGCGCCTCTACGGCGAATATGGCAGTGGTCGTTTTCTCGGCGCCGAGCTCTGCGCGCCCGCGGGCGAACATCTGGCGCACCTGCTTGCCTGGGCGCATCAGCAGGCGTTGTCCGTGCCGGAAATGTTGGGAATGCCGTTTTATCACCCGACGCTGGAAGAGGGGCTTCAGACCGCGCTACGCGAGCTGAGCGCTCGGCTGCTGCTGAAACCGGCGATGGTGAATCAATGTATGGAGTGTGGCCCCGGCGCCTAGCGGCTGCCGGGAGAGACCTGGGCTGACCGATAATCGTCAGGCGCCAGGCCTAATCACATCTATTCGTTGCTCCAACCGACAGGCCCGCAGCTCGGAAGTTGGACACGCCGTCGCGGCGCTGTCGGATCGACCGAAGTGTCTTCGCGTCCGCGAATCAGGCCCTGAGTTCACGCTCCAGCTGGGGCATCACCTCGAACAGGTCACCGACCAGGCCGTAGTCGGCGACCTTGAAGATCGGTGCTTCCTCGTCGTTGTTGATCGCCACGATCACGCGGGAATCCTTCATGCCCGCCAAGTGCTGGATCGCACCGCTGATGCCCACGGCGATATAGAGATCCGGCGCGACCACCTTGCCGGTCTGGCCGACCTGCATGTCGTTGGAGACGTAACCCGCATCCACCGCCGCGCGGGAGGCGCCGATGGCGGCGTCGAGCTGCGCCGCCACGCCTTCGAGCAGCTTGAAGTTTTCGCCGCTGCCGAGCCCGCGTCCGCCGGAGACGACGACTCGCGCACTGCCCAGCTCCGGCCCCTGGTTCGTTGCGCGTGCGTCGCTGACGAAAGTGGAAAGGTCGTTGTCGACGACAGTGTCGAGCGCCTGGATCTGGGCGTTGCCGCCCGAGCCGACCGCATCGAAGGCGCTGGTGCGTACGGTGATGACCTTGAGCGGCGCGCCGTTACGCACCGTGGCGATGGCGCCGCCGGCGTAGATCGGACGTTTGAACGTCTCGGCGGATTCGACACCGATGATGTCCGACACTTGGGGCACGCCCTTGAGCGCTGCCACGCGGGGCAAGACGTTCTTGCCGGTCGTGGAAGACCCCGCCAGCAAGTGGGTGTAGTTCGCGACCAGCGTGTCGAGCAGTGTGGCCATCGGCTCCGCCAACTGATGGGCATAGACGGTGTGGTCCGCTGTCAGTACCGCGCGCACGCCATCCAGACGTGCGGCGGCTTCGGCCACGGCGCCGATGCCTTCTCCCGCGACGAGAATATCGATTTCCCCGCCGATCTGGCGGGCCGCCTCGACCACGTGGGCGGTGGCCTCGGCTAGGGTGTCGTCTTGATGCTCAGCAACGATCAGGATGCTCATGCGGTCAGCTCCTTTAAGGACGTGTTCCGGGACTCGTTTCCAGGGTTTGTCTGGTGCTTTTTCAAAGGTCTTTGTTCAAAGCACTTTGTTCAAAGCACTTTGGCTTCGTGCTTCAGCTTTTCCACCAGCTCGCTGACCGAGCCGACCTTGACGCCGCCGTTGCGCTCGGCAGGCGTTTCGACCCGCTCGAGCGTGAGATGGCGATCGATTTCCACCCCGAGCGATTCGAGAGAGCGCGTGTCGATGGGCTTCTTCTTGGCCTTCATGATGTCGGGCAGGCGCGCATGACGCGGTTCGTTCAGGCGCAGATCCGTGGTGACGACGGCGGGCAGACGCAGCGACAGAGTCTGATGGCCGCCGTCGACTTCGCGGGTCACCGTGACGTGCTCGTCGTCGACGGCCAGCTCGGAGGCGAAGGTGCCTTGGCCCATGCCGGTCAGCGCCGCCAGCATCTGACCGGTCTGGTTGTTGTCGCTGTCGATCGCCTGCTTGCCGAGAATTACCAGCCCCGGCTGTTCCTCCTCGACGATCTTCTCCATGACGCGAGCGACGTCCAGCGAGTCGACGCGTTCCTCGCTCTCGATATGCAGAGCCCGGTCGACGCCGAGCGCCATCGCCGTGCGCAACTGCTCCTGGGCGCCTTTCGGCCCGACGCTCACCGCGATGATCTCGGTCGCGACACCTTTCTCCTTCAGTCGGATCGCCTCTTCCACGGCGATCTCGCAGAACGGATTCATGGCCATCTTGGTATGGGTCAGGTCGACATCGGTGTTATCCGGCCGCACCCGTACCTGAACGTTGTAATCAATGACGCGCTTGACGCCGACGAGAACCTTCATGCGTGAACCTCCTGTTCAGGCCCGTGGAGTTCGGACTGCATCTCGTTGAATTGACGCAGGACCGGAGAGATCGGTGCCGCCGTGACGAGCGAGACGAGCACGATGGCGACCAGCGAGAAGACGAAGCCGGGTGCAATTTCGTAGAGATCGAAAAGGCCGCCCGAGATTCGTGACCAGACAATGACGGTGATACCACCGACGACGATGCCTGCCAGCGCGCCCCACTGGTTCATGCGCTTCCAGTAAAGCGAGAGAATCAGCGTCGGGCCGAAGCAAGCGCCGAAGCCAGCCCAGGCATAGGAAACCAGATCCAGGACATCGGAATCGGGAACCAGCGCCAGCATCAACGCCACTGCCGAGACGCCGAGTACAGCCAGGCGGCCGACCATCAACAGTTCCTTCTGAGAGGCGTGCTTGCGGAAGGTCGCCTTGTAGATATCGTCGGCGATGGTCGAGGAGCAGATCAGCAGCTGCGAATCCGCCGTGGACATGACCGCTGCCAGAATGGCGGTCAATAGAACGCCGGCGATGACCGGGTTGAACAACATGTCGACCATGAACATGAATATGCGCTCCTGGTCGGCAAGTCCGTCGGCGAAGAAGCCGTGGCCCAATACACCGATCGACAGCGCGCAAATCAGGCCGATTCCGGTCCAGGAAACTGCTACGCGGCGGGCGAAAGGAATGTTGCGGTGGTCATCGATACCGGCAAAGCGCGCCAGTGCGTGAGGCTGGCCGAAGTAACCCAATCCCCAGGCGAGCGAACTGGCGATGGCGATCCAGGTCAGCTGTTCGCCGCTGGCGGCATCGGTGAACCACTGAAGAATATGAGGGGATTCGTTCTGGACCGACGCGATGGAAGCTTCGATACCGCCGAGCTCCATGATCGCGGCGATCGGCACTGCGACCAGGGCGAACAGCATCATGATGCCCTGCAGCACGTCAGTCCAGGAGACCGCCAGGTAGCCGCCGAAGAAGGTATAGGAGATGATCGCCAGCATGCCGATCACCACGGCAAGCTCGTAGTTCATGCCGAAAACGGTATTGAGCAACTTGCCGCCGGCCACGAGTCCCGAACTGGTATAGAAGAGATAAAAGACGATGATGAACAGCGAGGCAACCAGGCGTAATACCTTGGTGTGCTGCTGGAATCGCTCGGCGAGAAACTCAGGGATCGTCAACGAATTGTTCGCCACGAAGCTGTAGACGCGCAGGCGCTGGGCGACGATCAACCAGTTCAGCAACGAGCCGGTGAGCAGTCCGGCGGCGACCCAGAACGAGGAAAGACCTGAAAGATAAGCGGCGCCGGGCATGGCCACCATCAGCCAGCCGGACATTTCCGAAGCACCGGTGGAAATGGCGGTAGCGAAGGGGCCGAGAGAACGGCCACCCAGCACGTAATCGGAGAAGTCCGAGGATCGCTTCCACGCCACGTAACCGATAATCAACATGACGATGAAATAGACCATGAAGGTGGTAACGACCACCGCATTATTATTGTCCAGCATGACGCGGTCTCCTTTTCAGGGCATTGGCTTTTTCAGGGCACAAGCAGGCCCGGCAACGGTTGAACGTTGCTAAATCGTTGTTGGCAGAGGGTTTTTCAGGGGTGGTTATACCCCAAAAGCGTTACTGCCCGGACGGACGACCACCGGCGCCATCGAGCCTGCAATGCGCAGGGATTCGGGCATTCGCGAATGGCGTCGTCGATGGCGGTTCAGCGTGGTTCGCCGGGTCTTGGGGTGAAATTGTCGCGAGGTTCATGAGGATTCCTTGTCATTGTTGATATTGGGGTTGGGTGATCTTCGATCAGTCGAGTTCCGGCTTTCGAGGCGAATCGGCCTGGTCCAGGGTGGCCATGTGGGCTGCCTCCAGCCCGTCGTGAACCGCTCGTTGAAAACCTCCCTGGATCATGGCGTTGAGCCCTTCCGTGGTGACGCCGCCGTAATCCAGAAAGCGCTTCACGATCTCCGCTGGCGGCGTTGCTTCCTCGAGCATCAGTTGCAAGCTGCCGGAAAGGTTGTGCAGCACGCCGCGACGGGCAATCGCTTCGGGGATGCCTTGCGCTATGGCATGGCCGATCAGGGCGTCGGCCAGCAGGGCGGGGAAGGCCGGCCCGCTGCCGGTGAGTGCCGTCAGGTAGTCGATCTGGGCCTCATCGTCGAGTTCGTCGCTGGAACCGCAGGTCGAGAACAGCCGCTGAACCCAATCCCGTTCGGCGCGGGAAACCGCCGGGGTCGCGCACCACGGCGTGTACGAGCGACCGATGGCGGCGACGGCGTTGGGCATGGCGCGCACGATACGCTCGCTCCCCGTGGCCTGGGTCAAGGTGGCGATCGAGACCTTGGCCATCAACGAGATGACCAGCCGGTTCTCGAGCGCCAGATCCAGCTCGGCAAACTGCTCGGGCCTGACCGACACCACGACGATGTCCGCGCTTTCGAGCAGCGCCCCGGCGCTGTCGACGCACGTGACACCGGGCCATTCGCCGTAGCGATAGCCGCTACGGCTGGCCGTCACCACGAGCTGCTGGGGAGCGATCAGCCCGCTTGCCAGTGCGGCGCGGCCCAGCGCGCTGCCGAGCCAGCCGTTACCACCGATGATGCCGAGCGTCGGTGCCTGTTGCATGGGTCATCTCCTGTTGAACAGCAGCCAGTTCCTCCGGGGGGAACTGGGTCGTATGGCGTGAGGCGAAACGCTCGAGATCGGCGGGGGTACACGATTGCCCGGTAAAGATGTTGACGTACTGCGCCACGCGACTGATCCGGGTGTCCCGGGTCTCCTGGGTATGCATCGAGATATAGCCGATCTGCAGCAGGTAAACGGTTCTGGCCCGCGTGTCGGCCTCCAGCGCGTCGTAACCATAACGGATGAACATTGCCCGCAGCGCTTCGAGACGCTGCTCGTCGGCGCGGCGGACCCGCTCGGCCACGGCGTCATCCTGCAGGCTCCAGCTTCTGACGGCGTACTCGAACTCCGAATCGAAGATGCCGGCGTCGAACCAGCAATCGAAGACGTTCAGCGTGGCCTCGACGATCGACGAGGCGTATTTCTCGCTGTGAAGAATCAGCGCGCGGGTGTTTTGGCTTTCCCAGCGATCGAGCAGCGCCGTGAGAATCTCTTCGCGATCCTTGAACAGCCAGTAGAAGCTCGTCCGCGATGTCTTCAGTTTCTTCGCCAGCGGCACGATCTTGACGGCGCCGACACCGGCGTTGATCAGCAGGTCGTAAGCGGCATTGAGCCAGGCCGTCCGGTTATCGCTGGAGTGATCGTCTTTCACTGAAAATTCCTTTCCTTGAGGCAAGGAAGTGATGTTATCAGGCCGCGTTAGACCTTTTGTGTACACCACTGTCATGCCAGTTGACAAAGGTGTACAGCGGCGAATAGCGTTGTGTCAACCCCATAACAACAAGGGAGTCTCACCGTGCAAAACGATCCGCTACTGCAACCGCTGCAACTCAAGCACCTGACGCTGAAGAACCGGGTCATGCTGACCTCGCACGAGCCCGCGTATCCGGAAGACGGCATGCCCAAGGAGCTGTATCGGGCCTATCACGTCGAACGCGCCAAGGCCGGCGTGGCACTGACCATGACGGCGGGATCGGCAGCGGTATCGAGAGACAGCCCGCCGGTCTTCAACAACATTCTTGCCTACAAGGATGAAGTGGTGCCGTGGATGCGTGAGCTGACCGATGCCTGCCACGAACATGGCACGGCGGTGATGATCCAGTTGACGCACCTGGGGCGGCGGACCCGCTGGGACAAGGGCGATTGGCTGCCTGCGGTCTCGGCATCGAATCACCGCGAGGCCTCCCATCGCGCTTATCCCAAGAAGGCGGAACTCTGGGATATCGAGCGATTGATCCAGGATTACACCGATGCCGCCGAGCGCATGTACGCCGCCGGTCTGGATGGTCTCGAGATCCAGGCCTACGGCCACCTGATGGATCAGTTCTGGTCACCGCTGACCAATGAGCTCGATGCACCCTACGGCGGCAGCCTGGAAAATCGCCTGCGCTTTACCTTCGAAGTGCTCGCAAGCATCCGCAAGCGGGTGGGGGAGAAGTTCCTGCTGGGGGTGCGTTATACCGGCGACGAGTGCCTGCCGGGTGGCTTCGATGCGCGCGACGGCATGGAGATCTCGCACCGGTTGAAGGACAGCGGCCTGGTGGATTTCCTCAATGTGGTGAAGGGCCATATCGATACCGATCCAGGGCTCACGGACGTGATCCCGATCCAGGGCATGCCCAGCGCTCCGCATCTGGATTTCGCTGGCGATATCAAGCGTGAAGTCGACTTTCCCACCTTCCATGGCGCCAAGATCCAGGATGTCGCCACGGCACGCCACGCGATCGCCTCCGGCAAGGTGGACATGATCGGCATGACGCGTGCCCACATGGCCGACCCGCATCTGATGAAGAAGGTCATCGAAGGGCGCGAAGAGGAGATCCGCCCCTGCGTCGGCGCCAACTACTGTCTCGATCGCATCTACCAGGGCGGGGCAGCCTACTGCATCCACAACGCGGCGACCGGCCGCGAGACCACCATGCCGCATACCATTCCACCGGCCGACACCCGGCGGAAGGTCGTGGTGATCGGCACCGGGCCTGGCGGCTTGGAGGCTGCGCGGGTCGCCGCCGAGCGCGGGCATGAGGTGGTGGTGTTCGAAGCCGCCGATGCGCCCGGCGGTCAGATCCGCCTGACGGCACAGAGCGAACGGCGCCGCGAGATGATGGGCATCATCGACTGGCGTTACGAGCGCTGCCAGGCCATGGGCGTCACTTTCCATTTCAACGTCTTCGCGGAGCAGGACGAAGTGCTGGCCGAATCGCCGGATGCCGTCATCGTGGCCACCGGCGGCCTGCCCAACGAACAGTCGCTGGCGGAAGGCAACGAGCTGGCGGTGACGGGCTGGGACATCCTCTCGGGACACGTCAAGCCGGGCAGCAATGTGCTCGTCTACGATGACGCCGGTGATCACACGGCCTTGCAGGCGGCAGAGATCGCCGCTGCGGCAGGCGGCAAGGTGGAGTACATGACCGCCGACCGGGCGCTGGCGCCGGAGGTCATGGCCATGAACCTGGTGCCGTACATGCGTTCCCTGCAGGTGCGAGACGTCACCTTCACGCCCACTTTCCGGCTGACCGGCATTCGCCGCGACGGCGGCGATCTGGTGGCCTCGGTCAGCAGTGACTACACCCAGGTCGAGAAGGAGAGACGCGTCGATCAGGTGATCGTGAACTTCGGCACCCTGCCCATGGCGGATCTCTACGAGGAGCTGAAGCCGTTGTCGAGCAACCAGGGCGCGGTGGATTACGACAACCTGATTGCCGGCAGCCCGCAATCGTTCAATACCAACCCGGATGGCAAGTTCCAGCTGTTCAGGATCGGTGATGCGGTTTCCCACAGAAATACGCACGCGGCGATCTACGACGCCCTTCGGCTGGTCAAGGACCTTTGATACGTAGCGCCGTTGCCTGCGCCGAGAGGCGGCAACGGCGTCCGGCAGCGTTACGGATAGACGTTATGGTCAGATAAGGGTGTAAACAATGCCATTCAAAAGAACAATCCATGCCATCGATACCCACGCTGGCGAACCCATGCGCGTCATCACGGGGGGCGTTCCCAACGTCCCCGGCAAGACGGTGTATGAAAAGATGGTCTGGCTGCGGGAAAACGACGATCAGCTGCGTCAGCTGATGCTGCGTGAACCGCGTGGTTATCCGCCTCTCTGCTGCAACATCATCGTTCCGCCCTGCCATCCCGACGCCGATGCCGGCTACGTCATCATGGAGCAGGTCGAATATCCCGTCATGTCCGGCGGCAACACCATATCCGTGGCAACCGTGCTGCTCGAGATGGGCATGCTGCCGATGGCGGAGCCGGTCACGGAGCTCGTCCTGGAAGCGCCGGCCGGCCTGATTCGCATCAGCGCCGAGTGCCGGAACGGCAAGGTCAAAAGCGTCACCTTCAAGAACGTTCCGGCGTTCGCGGCCTACCTGGATGCACAAATCGACGTGCCGCATCTGGGCAAGGTGACGGTGGATGTCGGGTGGGGAGGCATGTTCTATGTCATTGCCGACGTCCGTCAGTTTCCCGGCGTCCAGCTCATACCCGAGCAGGGCGCGGAAATCGCCCGGATCTCGGCCATGATCCGGCAGGCCGCCATCGAGCAGCTACCGGTCGAGCACCCGGACTACCCGGGAATCGGGATCACCATATCGCAGCTCTCCGGGCCGGCAATCGGTGCCGACGCGGATTGGCGGAACGCGGTCACTGTGGCCTCCGGCGATCTCGATTGGGACGAGCCCAGCACTTGGACGGGCGCTATCGACCGGTGTCCATGCGGCACGGGGACCTGCGCCAAGATGGCCGTTCTTCATGCCAAGGGAGAGCTTCCGTTGAATCAGGATTTTCGTCATCAGGGCATCCTGGG
Source organism: Salinicola sp. 4072 (assembly GCF_036663415.1). NCBI lineage: Bacteria > Pseudomonadati > Pseudomonadota > Gammaproteobacteria > Oceanospirillales > Halomonadaceae > Salinicola > Salinicola sp. 4072. Next base: position 40,731 of record NZ_JAXOVV010000024.1, read on the forward strand.
CAATGTGTTCACCGGACGGCTGGTCGAGGAAACGAGGGTTGGCGACAGGCAGGCGGTCATACCCACCATCACCGGCACCAGCTGGATCTACGGCATGAATACCTACGTGCTGGACCATGACGATCCCTTTCCGGAAGGGTTCAGCGTTCAGGACATCTGGGCCTGAAAGCGCTCTGCCGTCGAGAACCCGTTCGAACAATCACACCGGAGTCACTTTCCTTGGATCAGCAGACACTTTCCGCGCCCGAGGCGCAAAACCTGGCCGAGCAGGCCTGTCTCGCCGCGGGCGCCAACCAGGCCACGGCACGTTCTCTGGCAAAAGCGACGATATCGGCCGCGCTGTTTGGGCGCCCCGGCGTCGGCTTCCCGCACTTGCTGGATTATCTCGCCAGTTTTCGCGCGGGTCGCATCAATGGCAATGCCGAGCCGAAACCCGCCTCGCCCCTGCCCGCCATCATCCACTCGAATGCGGATGGCGGCATCGCGCAGCTCGGCTTCGATCTGGCGGCACCGACGATCATCGAAAGAACCCGGGAGCTGGGCGTTGCGATCTTCACCCAGGGCAACAGCTACACGACCGGTGAGCTGGGCTATTACGTTCGCCGTCTCGCCCTGGACGGGCTGATCGCCTTTGCCGTGTCCAACAGCCCGGCCGTGGTGGCGGGTTCGCCCGGCGGCAAGGTCGTGTTCGGCACCAATCCGATGGCGTTCGCCGCCCCGCTGAGTGACGCGACCGCGCCGCTGGTCATCGATCAGGCCTCCAGTGCCACGGCCTTCGTCAACCTCGCCAAGGCCGCGGAAGAGGGGCGCGAGATCCCCGCCGGCTGGGCCATCGACGAGACGGGCAGCGTGACCACCGATGCGGCCGCCGGTCTGCGCGGGGCGCTTTTGGCATTCGGCGGAGCGAAAGGCGCGAACGTGGCGTTGATGGTCGAGTGTCTCGCCGCCGGCTTGTCCGGTGCATCCTGGTCGCTCGACATGCCGGACTTCCAGAACGGAGACCGCGTCATCGACGCCGGACTGACGATCGTTGCGATCCAGCCCACGGTCCTCGATGCGGGCTTTTCCGCTCGCTTGAGCCAGCAGCTCGATCGCATCGCCGAGCGCGGTGCCTACGTGCCCGGCCGTCGCCCGGTGCAAAGTGGCGTTTCGGAAGCCGATCGGGTCACGATCGACACGGCGGTACTCGACGCTATCCGCCTCTTCCTGTGAGCCGCGGGCAAGCTCGCTGATATCGTTGCCGCTCTCGTTGACCTGTTTGACGCCGAGCGGCTCGTCGCGCCTTGCCGGGCAGGTCGGTGGCGCGGCCGGCGCGTTCGGTGCTAAGGTCTGGCTGTGGGAGATGGCATTCCTCCCGAGCGGCTTTCTCATTCTCGTTCGCTCGAACCACCGTCTATCGGTTAATGATGCCTGCGGGCGCTTCGGTCGAGGCGTGTCGGCAGGTGTCTGTCTTTCCTTCCTCGCTGGCGCGGCTCCTCGATCGGATCATTGATGAAACCTTGATGTATCGAGGACGCTAGGTATGTGGTTGTCCGTACTGTCGATCGGGGCCGGTGCCGCGATCGGTGCGAATCTGCGATGGCTGTTGGGTGTCTGGCTCAACGCCCTGTTTCCGGCGATTCCGCCCGGCACGCTGGTGGCGAACCTGCTGGGGGCGTGGCTGATAGGCATCGGCGTCGCGTTTTTCTCGCATCTTCCCTCCCTGTCGCCGGAACTCCGCCTGTTCGTGATCACCGGCTTCCTGGGTGCGCTGACCACGTTCTCCACCTTTTCTGCCGAGATGTTCGGCAATATCCAGGCGGAGCGTTACGGCATGGCGCTAATGGGGATCGGCATTCACGTGTTGGGCTCGCTCGCCATGACCGGGCTGGGCTTTCTGACCTTCAGCGTCATTCAGCATGTAATGGGAGGATCGCAGCAATGAATCGTCTGAACAGCGGCTACGAGGTGATATTCATCGTGCCCGAGTCTCGTCGTCACGAGGGGAAACGGGTCTACGACTGGGTCACCGAGACGGCGAAAAGCCTGGATATCGGCCGGATGACCAGGCGTAGCGATGTCGAGGGAATGGGGGAGGACGGCAAGCTGCACTCCGCCCATTTCTTCGATCTGGCGGATCAGCCCGTCGAGCTGATGTACGCGATGGACGAGGAAAAAGCGGAACGCTTCGTCGCCGCCGTCGAGGAGACCGGCGCCCCGGTCTTCTGCATCTGCCGGCCGGTCTACTTCGGCCAGTTGAACGACGAGTCGAACGCCAGGAACGGCTGAAGCCGAAAGCAATGAGTGGTGAGTGGCTCCCGAGGAGCCACTACCGTTCGGCATCCATCCGGCGGCTTTGCCGTATTCTGATATGTCCTATATTCTGGACATATGGAAACTACCGCTGTCACTGCCAGTTTTGCCGCCTTGTCCCAGCAGACTCGCCTCGAGGCATTTCGGCTGCTCGTCCGCCATGAGCCCGAGGGGCTTCCCGCCGGCGAGATCGCGCGCCAGCTCTCGGTGCCGCACAACACGATGTCGGCCCATCTTGCGGTGCTGGCGCGGGCCGGCTGGGTCGTCTCGCAACGCCAGAGCCGTTCGATCATCTATCGCGCCGATCTCTCGCACATGAAAGAGACGATCCAGTTCCTGGTGCGCGACTGCTGTGCCGGGCATCCGGAGGTCTGCGAGCCGCTGATGAACGCGCTGGGGCAATGCCATCCCGAAAGCAAGGAGACATGAGGTCGTCATGAAGCCGTTGATCTACCACAACCCCGAGTGCGGTACGTCCCGCAACACGCTGGCGATGATCGAAGCCTCCGGCGAGACGCCGGACATCGTCGAATATCTGAAGACGCCGCCCACATGCGAGCGGCTGGTCGAGCTGATCTCGATGATGGCGATCACCCCGCGCGAGCTGCTGCGCCGCAAGGGGACGCCGTTCGAGGAGCTTGGCCTCGATGATCCGGCCCTGGGCGATGACCAGTTGATCGACGCGATGATGGCGCACCCGATCCTGATCAATCGGCCGATCGTGGTCACCGACAAGGGCGCCAGGCTGTGCCGGCCTTCGGAGCGCGTGCTGGGGCTGCTGGCCAACCCGGTCGCCACGTTCACCAAGGAAGACGGCGAAGTCGTGCACGCCGAGGAGACGGGGCATGAATGACAGGGGCAAGAGTGATATGAATGATTCGGTCGATGCCGACGACCTGCCCAATATCGATCCGGCGAAACTGCAGCCGATCGATGTCGAGGCGTTAGTCGGTAGCGATGCGCCGCGTCACCCGCCGAAGATCCTGGTGCTCTACGGTTCGCTGCGCGAGCGCTCCTTCTCGCGGCTGGCCTCCGAGGAAGCGGGCCGGCTGCTGCGCTGGTACGGCTGCGAGGTGCGCACTTTCAACCCTTCCGGCCTGCCGCTGCCGGACGATGCCGAGGCGGAACATCCCAAGGTGCAGGAGCTGCGTGAGCTCGCCGAGTGGTGCGACGGCATGCTGTGGGTCAGCCCGGAGCGCCACGGTGCCATGACCGGCATCATGAAGGCCCAGATCGACTGGATCCCGCTGTCGCTGGGCGGCGTTCGACCCACCCAGGGCAAGACGCTGGCGGTGATGGAAGTCTCCGGCGGCAGCCAGAGCTTCAACGCCGTCAATCAGCTGCGGATCCTGGGGCGCTGGATGCGGATGATCACGATCCCCAACCAGTCCTCCGTGCCCAAGGCGTTCAACGAGTTCGACGAAGCCGGACGCATGAAGCCGTCGCCGCTCTACATGCGAATCGTCGACGTCTGCGAGGAGCTCGTGAAGTTCACCTGGCTGACACGGGGCCGCTCGGCCTATCTCACCGATCGCTATTCCGAGCGGGTCGAGAGTGCCGAAGAACTCTCTCGCCGCGTCAATCAAAGCACTCACTAAAAGTACTCGCTAAAGAGCACTCGCTAAAAAGTACTCATTAAAAAGCACTCACTGAACTCAAGGTCATTCGATGCTGGCACTGGCTATTTTCGTCGTCACCCTGATCCTGGTGATCTGGCAGCCCAAGGGGCTTGGCATTGGCTGGAGCGCGCTGGGCGGCGCTCTGGTGGCGCTGCTCGCAGGCGTCGTGCAGCTATCCGACGTCGGCGTGGTATGGGATATCGTCTGGGACGCGACGTTCACCTTCGTCGCGCTGATCGTCATCTCGCTGATTCTCGACGAGGCGGGATTCTTCGCCTGGGCGGCGCTGCACGTGGCGCGCTGGGGCAACGGCCGGGGGCATCTGCTGTTTCCGCTGGTCGTGGTGCTCGGCGCGGTAATCGCGGCGTTCTTCGCCAACGATGGCGCGGCGCTGCTGCTGACGCCGATCGTGATCGCGATCCTGCTGCGGCTGGACTTCTCGCCGCCGGCGGCGCTGGCGTTCATCATCGCCACCGGTTTCGTCGCCGATACCACCAGCCTGCCGCTGGTAATCTCCAACCTGGTCAATATCGTCAGCGCCAACTACTTCGATATCGGCTTCGACCGCTATGCGGCTGTCATGGTGCCGGTCAACCTGGTGTCGCTGGCGGCGACGCTGGCCGTGCTCTGGATCGCCTTCGGCCGACGGATTCCCAGACGTTACTCGGTCGAGGAACTCGACGCGCCGCGCTCGGCGATCAAGGATCTCCTGATCTTTCGCGCCGCGTTTCCGCTGCTGGCGGTGCTGCTCGTCGCCTATTTCGTCACCGCACCGCTGGGTATTCCCATCGCCTTCGTGACCGGCGCGGCGGCGATCGTGCTGATGGCGATCGCCGGTCGCTGGTGGCAGGGCGGCAAGGGCGCCGCCGTTTCGGTGACCGCGGCGCTGAAGGGCGCGCCGTGGCAGATCGTGCTGTTCTCGATCGGCATGTATCTGGTGGTCTACGGGCTGGGCAACGCGGGCCTGACCGACTACGGCGCGCGGGCGCTGCAGTGGCTTGCCGGGCAGGGTGACTTCGTCGCCACCATCGGCACCGGGTTTCTCTCCGCCATCGTCGCATCAATAATGAACAACATGCCGTCGACGCTGGTCGGGGCGCTGGCCATCGATCAGGCACAGGTGCCGGCGGTGACTCAGGAGCTGATGGTCTATGCCAACGTGATCGGCAACGATCTGGGGCCGAAATTCACTCCCATCGGCAGCCTGGCGACGCTTCTGTGGCTGCACGTGCTGGCCGGCAAGGGCTACAGGATCGGCTGGGGGCAGTACATGAAGGTCGGCCTGCTGATCACCCCGCCGGTGCTGCTGGCGACCCTGGTGGCGTTGGCGTTGTGGTTGCCGGCCCTGCCGGCGGCCTGAACTCGGCAGCCCCACGAGAGCCGGCAGCCCCACGAGAGCCGGCAGCCGTACGAGAACCGACAATCGGTCGAGAGGCACTGCATGAACATTCTGGTATTTCTGGGCTCGACGAGACAGAGCCAGCCACCGAAACCGCCGCGCCTGGGAAGCCGGGTGGCGGCGGCACTGCTGACGCACCTCCGGGAGGCGTATCCGGACGACGAGGTCGAACTGATCGATCCGCTGGATTACGACCTCGGCGACGTTTTCAAGCCGCACTTCGCCTACGCTTCCGGCCGGGCGCCCGAGCCGTTGGACGCGCTGGCCGACAGGATCCGCGAGGCCGGCGCCTACGTGATGGTGAGCCCCGAGTACAACCACAGCCTTAGCCCGGCGCTGGCGCACCTGCTCAACCACTTCGGCAGTTCGCTCTACGCTTACAAGCCGAGCCTGATCGTGACCTACTCGGCGGGGCAGTGGGGCGGCGTCCGTGCCGCCGTGGGCATGCGTACCTTCCTCTCCGAGCTGGGCTGCCTGCCGGTGTCGGCGATGATTCACGTCCCGCACGCGGCGGAAGTGCTGGATGACGAAGGGCAGTATCGCGACAACGAGGGCGCCGAACGCTGGCGGACCTACCTGCAGCGCGGCTCCACCCAGCTGCGCTGGTGGGCCGAGGCCGCCCACAGGCAGCGCGAGGAGGCCGATCCGCACACGCTGATCGGCGATTTCACCCGCGAGCCCCGGCAGCGCGACGCGCCCGGCTGAGTCGACGAAATCCCGACAGACTCGACAGCGCGCCCCTGCGGGAGCGGTCATGATCCCCGCCTCGCGTTGCCGTTCAGTGAATCGGCTCGGCGCCGTCGCCCGACGTGGTCGACTCCGCGGGCAGGCCCAGCGCGATGACGGCGCTCGCCAGTACCAGGCCGGCAGAAACCCAGAGACAGGCCTGGAGTCCGTACGCCTGATACAGCCAGCCGGAGAGTACCGTGCCGATCAGCCGCCCCATGGCATTGGCCATGTAGTAGAAGCCCACGTCCATGGAGACACCTTCGGCGCGTGCGAAACGCACGATCAGATAGCTGTGCCAGCTGGAGTTGATGGCGAACACCACGCCGAACAGCAGCAGGCCGACCACCAGCCAGAAGACGTCGGCATCGAGCGGCAGCAATGCCAATAGTGCAGGCAGCGAAGCCAGCGCGAGCGCCCAGCCGGCGGTGATGCCTCTGGCGCCCCCTTGCACGAGCCGGGTGATCCTCGGCGCCTGGGTCTGCACGCCGCCATAGCCGACCACCCAACCGGCGAGCATGGCGCCGACGGCCCAGTAGCCCCAGCCGTGCTGGTCGTAGAGATAGACGGGCAGTGCCACCACGAACCAGACGTCACGGGACGCGAACAGGCACAGTCTGGCCGCGGAAAGCACGTTCACCGCTCGGGAGGTGGAAAAGACCTCGCGAAACCTTGGCTTGGATTTCGTCCTGCCCAGATCGGCGCGCAGCCGCCACAGCGAGAGCAGCAACACCCCGGCCAGCATCACCAGCATCAGCGCGATGGCGCCCTGGAAACCGACCAGCGTCAGCAGCAGGCCGCCCAGGAAGAAGCCGATGCCCTTGAGTGCGTTCTTCGAGCCGGTCAGCAGCGCTATCCAGCGGTAAAGGGCGCTTTGCGCCGACTGGCTGTTGCTGGGCACCAGCACCTTGACCGCGCTCTTGGCGCTCATCTTGTTGAGATCCTTGGCGATCCCGGAGAGCGCCTGCGCAGCCATCACCCATACCACGGTCAACATCGACGAGGGCACCAGCAGCATGCCCAGGGCGACGATCTGCAGGCCGAGGCCCACGTTCATCGTCCGGTTGAGCCCGAGCCTGGCACCAAGCCAGCCGCCGACGAAGTTGGTCGCGACGCCGAAGGCTTCGTAGAAGAGAAACAGCATCGCCACTTCGAGCGGCGAGTAGCCGAGCTGGTGGAAATGCAGCACCACCAGCATGCGCAGGGCGCCGTCGGTTAGCGTGAACGCCCAGTAGTTGCCGGTCACCAGCAGATACTGGCGGACTTCGAAGGGTAGCGATCTCAGCCGCTCGACAGATGACATGATCGACCTCGCCTACGCTCGCCCGACCTTGAGTGCCAGCTCGACGGTGCGGTTGGTGTAGCCCCACTCGTTGTCGTACCAGGCGTAGATCTTCACCTGGCTGCCGTCGACCACCAGGGTCGAGAGCGCATCGACGATGGCGCTGCGCGGGTCCGTGCGGTAGTCCACCGACACCAGCGGGCGGGTCTCGAAGCCCAGAATCCCCGCCAGTGTGCCCGTCGAGGCCTCCTTCAGCGCCTCATTCACCTCCTCGGCCGTGGTCTCGCGTTCCACCTCGAACACCATGTCGGTGAGCGAAGCATTGGCCAGCGGCACGCGAACGGCATGGCCGTTGAGCTTGCCCGTCAGCTCGGGGAAGATCTCGGTGATCGCCTTGGCGGATCCGGTCGTGGTGGGGATCAGGCTCATGCCGCTGGCCCGGGCGCGACGCAGGTCCTTGTGCGGGCTGTCGAGAATCGACTGGGTGTTGGTGATGTCGTGGATCGTGGTCATCGAGCCGTGGCGAATGCCGAACATCTCGTGAATCACCTTGACCACCGGCGCCATGCAGTTGGTGGTGCAGCTCGCGGCGGTAACGATGCGATGCTGGCCGGGGTCGTATTGATGGTCGTTGACGCCCATGACCACGTTGAGCACGCCCGCTGCCTTGACCGGCGCCGTGACCACGACCCGTCCGACCCCCTGGTCGAGATAGGCCTGAAGCTTGTCGGGACTCTTCATGACGCCGGATGCCTCGATCACGACGTCGCACTGCGACCAGTCGCTGTCCGCGAGTTCGCGATGACTGCTGAACGGGATCTCGACGCCATCCACCGTGATCGACCGCTCGCCGGCCGCGATGCCGCTTCCCGGGGACCAGTGTCCATGCACGGAATCGAACTCGAGCAGGTGGGCGAACGTTTCCGCCGTTCCCGCCGGGTCGTTGATCCGCACGATCTCCAGCGTCTCCACCGCGCGGCGATCCCACAGGCTGCGCAGGGCGAGACGCCCGATTCTACCGAGGCCGTTGATCCCGATTCGAAGAGACATGGCAACTCCTTTGGCAAGATTCGATTGAGCGTGTTCGGTTGGTCGTATGCCACTAACCGTATTTCGCTAACCGTATTTCATTAACAGTGTTCGGTCTGGCGCGCGGGGCGGTTGCCCATCGCCGCCAGCCGGTCGCGGGCTTCGCCCATCAGCGAGGAGGCGCCCGCGGTCGCTTCGTCGAGGGTCGCAAGTACCCAGTTCGGCAGATCCGGCATCAGGCGATAGTGGACCCACTGCCCGTGGCGCCGATCCTGCAGCAGGTCGCACGATCGCAACTGCGCGAGATGACGCGAGACCTTGGGCTGGGACTCCTGCAGCGCATAGGTCATTTCGCAGACGCAGAGCTCGCCCTCGGTGTGGATGAGCAGCGTCAGGGCGAGACGCGTTTCGTCGCCGAGGCATTTGAAAAGCTGAACGGGAGAGAGTGCGGACACGATCGATCCTCAGGGATGGGCTCTGGATTTGACGCCGAGCCAGAGCTTCAGGCGTGTCTGGATCTCCTGCAGCGTATGCTGGTAGTTCCTGGGATCGTCGTGGAGCCGGGGATCCTGGATGTCCCAGTAGATGAGCTCCCTGGTGCGGCCTTCCCAGTCGCGGCAGTGCTGCCGGGCTTTCTCGCAGAGAATGATGACGGTATCGAACGTCTGGTCGGCGTAGGTCTCCAGCGGCTTGCTCGCCAGCCCCCGGGTACTGACGTTGATCGACTCCAGCGCCTTCAGCGCGGCACGATGGGGTTCGCTGGGCTCGACACCGGCGCTGAAGGCCTCGAAACGATCCCCCGCCATGTGCCGGAGCAGGGCTTCGCCCATCAGCGATCTTGCCGAATTGGCATTGCAGAGAAATAGCACACGCTGCTTTTCCATCAACACGTCCTCATGCGTTTTCAATGCTTCTCGGCGCTCGGGCTGGGTGCCGGCTCGTTGCCGAGTCGATTCCTGCCGCCGATGGGAAGACATTGCCATATACGCATATGTGCATGTCATTTTCATGACAGCGGACTGGCCAGCAGGAATGTGCGTTACAGAAATAAACACACCAAATGCTATTAGTTAACTCACATAAACTTATCTGATGGAATTAGCGCGTACGGTGTAGGGGCAACGTCAGGAAGACGTGGTGCCAAGGATGGATGTCGCGGGAAGCGATAGTCACAAGGACGCATGGCAGGATGCCATGGCAAGTTAGCAAGGAACCGCTACGATCTAACCCCGGCCCACGCGGCCGGGGTTTTTCGTTCGGGGCCATCGGGTCTGACCCGGTGAAGCCGGGTTCGTTATCCACTGGATGCGTATCGGCAAGAGGACAAGCGATATGGAAGCTCCCGTTCAGCGACGAGTCGGCGCGACGCTACTCGCCGCGATCCTGTTGGGCATTGGCGTGATGGCGGCGCTCGACGAGATCGTCTTTCACCAGGTGCTGGCCTGGCACCATTTCGTCGAAACCGACAACTCGGCGCTGGCGCTGGCCTCCGACGGGCTGCTGCATACGCTGGAGCTGGTGGTGTTGGTCGTTGGTGGTGCGCTGATGCTGCGTCTTCACGAGACCGGTCAGCACGCTGCCGGCTATCGCGGCGCGGGGTTTCTGCTGGGGATGGGCGGCTTTCAGCTGTTCGATGGCATCGTCGACCACAAGATCCTGGGGCTTCACCAGGTTCGCTACGTCGACAATCTGCTGATGTATGACCTCGGCTGGAACCTGGCCGGTCTGCTGCTGCTCGCCATCGGTTACTGGCTGCTGCGCCGGGCCCGGCGAGGCGAGGCGCTGAGCCAGCGGTGAACGCCTTCACGCTGGTCTTCGGCGCGCTGGCCGCACTCTACGCCTGGGGTTGGTGGCGATCGAAACGGCATGGCCGGGGCTGGCCGCTCTGGCGGCTGGTCATCTTTGTGGGCAGTGCGCTGGCGATCATCGCGGTGATGTCGCCGCCTCTGATGCACTGGGCGCACACCGATTTCCGCGGCCATATGACGGTGCATCTCGTCGCGGGAATGATCGCGCCGCTGGGGCTGGTGATGGCGGCGCCGATGAGCCTGGCGCTGAAGAACGTGCCCGCGCACTGGGGCAGGCGCTGGGTCAGGTTCGTATCCCTGCCACCCATTCGCGTGTTGGGCCATCCCGTCACGGCGGCGCTGCTCAATATCGGCGGCATGATGGCGCTGTACCTGACCGATCTCTACAGCGCGATGCGCCACTCTCCCGGCTTCGCCCTGTGGCTGCACTGGCATTTCGTGGTTGCCGGGTGTCTGTTCAGTTGGGCCATTGCCGGGCCGGACCCGGCGCCGAGACGCCCCTCCCTCGAATGGCGCTTCGGCGTGCTGGTGGTATCGATGGCGGCACACGCGACGCTGTCCAAATGGATGGCCCGGTTTCACTTCCCCGCCTCGGTGCCGCTCGATCAGGTCCAGCAGGGCGCGGAATTGATGTTCTACGCCGGGGAGCTGCCGGAAGCTCTGCTGGCCTACTTGCTAGCGCGGCAGTGGGTCCGGTCGCGCTACCGGGAGCCGGCCGGGGCCCGGGGCGTGACGCCGTAATCCCGGTCATGCCCCGGCATGATCGTCCTCGTCCAGCGGCAGTTGGACGTTGCCGCCGGTCCAGGTCCACCGGGTGATCTCCGGGATATCGTCGAGATGTTCGCGGATATAGGCGTGATGCTTCTGCAGTAGCGTCTGCAGATCCTCGATGAGCCCGGCGGCGCCCTCCCACTGATCCGGCAGGTAGCGCAGGGCATCGAGCGCCAGGTGCATGCGGCTCATCTGGTTGAGTACCGTCATGTCGAACGGCGTCGTGGTGGTGCCTTCCTCCTGATAGCCGCGAACGTGGAAACGCTCGGTCTCGGGGCGATTGTGGATCAACTGGTGCACCACGCCGCGAAAGCCGTGGAAGGCGAAGACCACCGGCCGGTCCGCCGTGAACAGCTCGACGAAACGTTCCTGGCTGATCCCGTGCGGATGGTCCACCCGCAGCGTCATGATATCGACCACGTTGACCACGCGGACTTTCAGCGCCGGCAGATAGGTACGCAGGATATCCACCGCTGCCAGGGTCTCCTGCGTGGCGGTGTCGCCGGCGCAGGCCATCACGATATCCGGCGTTTCGTCGCCGCTGTTGCTGGCCCACTCCCAGATGCCGAGACCTTCGCGGCAGTGTTCGCGGGCTTCGTCCATCGTCAGGTACTGCAACTGAGGATGCTTGTCGATCACGATGGCGTTGAGGTGATCGACGCTGTCGAAGCAGTGCTGGGCGGTCGCCAGCAGCGTGTTGGCATCCGGCGGCAGATAGATCCTTACCACCTGCGGCTGTTTGGTCAGCAGCGTGTCGATGAACCCCGGCCCCTGATGGCTGAAGCCGTTATGGTCGTTGCGCCAGCAGGTGGAGGTCAGCAAGTAGTTCATCGACGGGATCGAGGCGCGCCAGTCGACGTTACGGGCGTGCTCCAACCATTTGGCATGCTGGATCGCCATGGAATCGATGATCGAGACGAAGGCCTCGTAACTGGCGAACAGGCCGTGGCGGCCAGTCAGCACGTAACCTTCGAGCCAGCCGTTGCAGTTGTGTTCGCTCAACACCTCGAGCATGCGGCCGTCCATGGAGAGCTGCTCGTCGTATTCCTCGAATGGCCCCATGAAACAGCGGTCGGTGACGTCCAGCACCGCGCCGAGCCGGTTGGACTTGATCTCGTCGGGGCAGAACAGCCGGAAGTTGTGCGGGTTGTCGACGTAGATATCGCGCATGAACTGGCCAAGGCGCTCGGTGGAACCGTGACGCTCGCGGCCGCGTCGCGACTCGTCGAACTCGACGGCGTAGGTCTCGAGCGGCCGGTACGCGAGCGGTTGGCGCAACCGGCCACCGTTGGCGTGCAGGTTGGCGCCCATGCGCCGTTCGCCGGCAGGGCAGAGGGCGGTGATGGGTTCCCGGGGCGCGCCCTGCTCGTCGAACAGCTCCTCGGGAAGGTAGCTTTTCATCCAGCTTTCGAGCTGCGCCAGACGCTCGGGATGATCCTTCAGGCCGCCCATCGGTACCTGGTGGGCACGGAATGTTCCTTCCACCGGTAGATCGTCGACGGACTTCGGCCCGGTCCAGCCCTTGGGGGTACGCAGCACGATCATCGGCCAGACCGGCCGGCGGTCGATGCCTTCCTGCCGCGCATGCTGCTGAATCTCGTGGATCCGGTCGAGAGCGCTGGTCAGCGCCGCCGCGAAGTCGCGGTGGACGGCATCGGGCTCGTCGCCTTCGACGAAGAGCGGCGCGTAGCCGTGGCCGCGGAAGTAGTGCTCCAGCTCCTCGTCGCTCTTGCGAGCGAGCACCGTCGCCGAGCCGATCTTGTAGCCGTTGAGGTGCAGGATCGGCAGCACCGCGCCGTCCCGGGTCGGGTTGAGATAGTTGACGCCTTTCCAGGAGCCTTCCAGCGGGCCGGTTTCCGCCTCGCCGTCGCCCACCACCGCGGCCGCGACGAGATCGGGGTTGTCGAACACGGCGCCGAAAGCGTGGGTCAGCACGTAGCCCAGCTCGCCGCCTTCGTGGATCGAGCCCGGCGTGGGCACGCTGACATGGCTGGGCACGCCGCCGGGCGTCGAAAACTGGCGGAACAGGCGCTGCATGCCTTCCGCGTTGCGCGGCACATGATTGAAATGCTCGCTGTAGCTGTTCTCCAGCCATAGGTTGGCGAGCAGCGCCGGGCCGCCGTGACCGGGCCCCGTCAGATAGATCACGTCGAGATCGCGGCGCTGGATCTGCGCGTTGAGATGCGCGTAGATCAGGTTGAGCCCCGGCACTGTGCCCCAGTGGCCGAGCAGGCGCGGCTTGATGTGATCGAGCGTCAGCGGCGTCTCGAGCAGCGGGTTGCCGGTGAGATAGATCTGGCCGACGGCGAGATAGTTGGCCGCCCGCCACCAGTGGTCGATCCGCTTCAGCAACTCCTCGTCCTTGTCGACCGGAAGCCGGGGCGTCGTCGTGGATTGGCTTATGGAGGGAAACATGAAGGCACTCCTGGATAATGGTGGCGTGAACGAAAGAGGTCGGATGCCAATGGCTGGCGGCTTGAGGGTTCGGGCAGATTTCCTAGGCGCGATGGTCCCGATCCCGATCCCGATCCCGATCCCGATCCCGATCCGGCTCCGGGGCCGACTCGCTGGCGTCGCCCCGCGTGCGTGACCGGTAGAGCTGCCAGGTATGCCGGGCGATCATCGTCTCCTCGTCGGTGGGGATGACGTGAACGGCCACCGCGCTATCCGGCGTCGAAATGCGTCCTGGCTCGGCGGCCCGGTTCGCCGTGTCATCCAGCACCACCGACCACAGCGGGGCCAGCCGCTCGATGACGGCCTGGCGAATCGGTGCCGCGTGTTCGCCGATGCCGGCGGTAAAGACAATCCCGTCGACACCGCCCAGGCTCACCGCCAGGCGGCCCATCTCCTGGGCGACGCGATAGACGAAGAAGTCCACCGCCAGCTGCGCCCGGGGCGAATCGCTCTCCAGCAGCGTCTGCATGTCGCTGTCGATGCCGGACAGCCCGAGCAGCCCGGCATCGTGATAGAGCAGCGTCTGCAGTTCCTCGCTCGAATAGCCGAGTTCATGCTCGAGATAGAGCACCAGCCCCGGATCGAGGGCGCCCGAGCGCGTCCCCATCGGCAGCCCGTCCAGCGCCGTGAAGCTCATCGTGGTATCGACGCTCCTGCCGGCCTGCAGTGCGCAGAGACTGGCGCCGTTGCCCAGGTGGGCGACGATGGTGCGGCCCTCGGCCAGGCGTCGGTCGACATTGGGCAATCGGCCCGCGATGTATTCGTAGGAGAGTCCGTGAAAGCCGAAGCGGCGGATGCCCTGCTCGAAGAAGCGATAGGGGAGCCCGGTCAACTGGGCGACGCGGGGCATCCCGAGATGGAAGCTGGTATCGAAGCAGGCGACCTGCAGCGTCTCGGGGGCGAAGCGGCCGACGGCATCGATGCCTTCCAGATGATGCGGCTGGTGCAGCGGCGCCATCGGCACCAGTGACGCGATGCCTTCGCGGGTGGCGTCGTCGATGGCCGTCGGCATAGAAAAGAGGTCGCCGCCGTGGACGATGCGATGGCCGACCGCCGCCAGTTCCAGCTTGCCGAATTGCGCATCCAGCGCTTCGCGCAGTCGCGCGTAGGCGCTGTCATGATCCGGCAGCTCGTGATCTTTTGGCGTCTCGTCGAGGAAAGCGGTGCCATCGGCCAGCTCTCCGAACAGATGCGGCGAATCGCCGATCTCCTCGACCTGGGCCTTGGTGATGAGTTCGGGCGAGGTCGTATCGTCGGCGCGATAGAGCGAAAGCTTGATGCTGGAGGAACCGGCATTGAGGGCGATGATATAGGCGGATGACGCGGCCATGAGGTCTTGTCCTGTTGCTGGCTATGGCGCCTTGCTGGATATGGCGACTCAATGAATATAGCGGCGAGCGGGCCATAGCGACTCACCGACGATAGTGGAGAGCGGAAGGAACGGGTGGGCAGCGACGCACCGATATCAGGGTGGTCGACCCGGGCCATCCCTTCAAATGAAGACTGGTCCCGATGGATTCGAGACCAGTCTCGTTCAGTTATCGATACGCCGATTGACCGGGATACGCTCTGCGGGAGACGCGTCGATCGAGAAGACGCGTCACGCTCGCCTCGCCGGCCTACAGCTGCTCTTTCTGGGCGCCGGAGTTCTCCCTGGCCTTGCCCAGCGACGGCTCCTGACCTTCGGGCTCGGGTGCCTGGCGGGTCGAGTACTCGGCCCTGCCATCCAGCGACGGACCCTGATTCCAGCGGCCCATCGGCGCTTCCTTGTCGGTCAGCGTATTGAGGTAGTAGTACGAATGTTCCATTGCCTCGTGCGCCTCCGGGGTCGAGTTGGGAATCGGCAGCTGCTTCTCGAATCCGCCCAGCTCCTCGACCACCGCGAGCCACTGCTGCTGGTGGTAGGTATCGCGAGCGATCAGGAACGACAGGAAATCCTTCATGCCCTTGTCGCTGGTCCAGTTGTACAGGCGCGTGGCCAAAACGCGACCGCTGGATTCCGCGGCCACGTTGGCCATCATGTCCGCCGCCACGTTGCCGGTCGCATAGACGTGGCTCATGTCGAACGGCACGCCATTAGCGTTGACCGGCATGGCGGAAAGACCGGAGGAGAGCAGGTGGCGAGGATTGGCGCCGCCGAGGATCGCATTGATGATCGGATCCTTGGCCGATTCTTCCTGATAGGAAACGGGCGCGCCTTCCAGGTTCAGGGCGACGGCGTGGCCGAGCATCTCGATGTGAGACAGCTCTTCGGTGGCCGTGGACATCAGCAGGTCTCGAATTCGATCGTCGCCGCGGGCCCCCATGGCCTGAAAGAAGTACTGCATGGCGACCCGAATCTCGCCTTCGATGCCGCCGATGGCCTGTTGCAGCAGCATGGCAAATTGGGGATCGGGCTGCTCGACCTTGACCGGGTACTGAAGTTTGGATGAATGCTGGAACATGATTTTCTCCGGGAACGAGATAGCGACGCTATCCGATGGGTGCAGAAAGTGATTGCCATCAAAAATGGCCGATGCCCTCAGAAGCTAGTTGCCGAGAATGACATCGCTACTGATCCAGATTAAAAAGACGTGTTTATTAGGTTTTTATTTGTATCTCCTGCCAGGCCTCAGGCCCGAATGGCGTTCGGATCCCGCGCTTCGAGTTTCCTGTTTCGAGCTTTCAATGCCAGCCGTGCTTCCGGTCATTTGTGTAAGGCGCCATTTACCGTCGGTTAATAACGGCGTGGCTTTTAACTGGCGATAATCATTGGCGCTTTTACTTTTCATGAGCGGAACCGTTAGCGCCACCCTGAGTCGGGTAATCGTCGATATGGCACGTCAAAGGTAGCAACGAATCATGGAATGGTTATCGAGCAACAGCTCCGCCATCAGTGCGGTGACTAACTTCTTCACGCTTCTGGTATCCCGGCTTATTCATGAGGTCGGTCTGAAAACGAAGATGGCGAGTGGTTTTCTCTTGTAGAATCAGGATGTTCCTGCCAGAACACGATTCAAGAGGACCACTCGCCATGGGTGAAACCCTAACGACCTGGTCGCCCTCGTGCAACGGCTCTGTCCGTGTTGAGCTGAGCGGCCAGCGCACCACTAGCGACAGCGGCGCCCTGCTGCTGCGTGAAGCCCTCGACAACAGCGGCGTGATCGAGGCGCTGGAAGACAATCTGGTCGACTTCCGCAACCCGCTACGCATCCGCCACTCGCTGGCCAGCCAGCTGCGTACCCTGGTGCTGCAACGGGCGATGGGCTGGATCGATCTCAGCGATACCGACACGCTGCGCCGTGACCCGCTTTGGCAGTTGGCCTGCAGCGATGCACGCGGCATGACGCCCCTGGTCCAGGACCGGCCGTCTCAAGCCACGCTGTCGCGGCTGCTGACCTGCCTCGGGCGCTGCGACAATATCGATGCCGTGCACGAAGGCCTGCTGCGACTGGTGATCTGGCGCCTGACCGCGCTGAAGAACGGCGAGCGCCCCAAGCAGCTGACGCTGGACATCGACGGCCTGCCGATCGAGGTCCACGGCCACCAGGGCGGCTCGGCCTATCATGGCCTGTACGGCGCGCGGATCTATTCACCGCTGGTCGCCTCGCTGGCAGAAACCGGCGACATGGTGGGCGGCCTGCTGCGCGAGGGCAACGCCGGCCCGGCCGAGAACGCCGACACCTGGATCCCGCATCTGGTGCGGCGACTCAACGAGAGCACCGGCGCCCAGGTTCGGGTGCGCATCGACGCCGGTTTCACCGACAACGCGACGCTGGAGGCCCTGGAAGAGTGCGACATCGAGTACCTGGGCCGACTGCGCAGTCACTCCGGCCTGCAGAAACTGGCGGCACCGCACCTGAAGCGGCCACCCGGCCGGCCACCCGAGCAGCCTCGCGAGTGGTGCCACGATCTGGAGTATCAAGCGGGCTCTTGGTCGGCACCGCGTCGCGTGGTGCTGGTGGTGCAGGAACGCCCCGATGACCTGCTGCTGCATGCCTTCTTCCTGGTCACCAACCTCGGCAAGTTCGACTGGCCGCCGGAGAAGGTCCTGGCGCTCTACCGCAAGCGCGGCAGCGCCG
>NZ_JAXOVV010000025.1:0-57381 GCF_036663415.1 Salinicola sp. 4072
GCGGGGAAATTTCAGCGTTTTGGCATTACTCAACAGCTATTCGCGCTGAAGAAGCCGATCCTGATAAGCGATGCCACCAGTCAGTACCTTCAGACCGCTCAATCAGCACCCTCGTGAATGAGGCGGGGTAGTGGCAAGAGGCGCGGTAGTTCAGTGAGATTCTGGACCAATCTTCCGTATAGCCGCGATCCCGCTCGTTGCCCATGTTGCGCATCGGATGAGAAGGAAAGAAAGACTCGTATTCTTCAAAGAAGAATTCGTAGGAGAAGTTTCGAAAAATATCGCTCTTGCCTCGCCCCGGCGCAAGATAGCCCTTGTAGTTCAGCTTGCGCAGACAAAGCTTGCAGACTTTGAGCTCTGCATCGCCTACACGTGAGCTAAAGTTTTCATAGATGCGAAATGCGCCGTGAAGGTCCTGAGTAGCAAAGTACTTGCTGTCGAACTTGCCACTCGCTTTCATCTTTTCCAGATGAGAACAGAAAGCTACATGAATCCTATTGCCCTCTTTGCCGTCCAGAAGTGCATTTTCATAACGCGCCGGATAGTGGCTGGGCATGTACATCATGATTTGCTGGCTGTTTTTCTGCAGTAGGCCGCCCGGGCCCTCGACTTCTTCGAATTCCTGCCAGGTAATTTCTTCTCCGCCTGTATCTACGACAGGTAGCTCTCCTTGAGACGTTGGTTGCGCTGACAGCACTCTAGGCGGGAATGGTGGTAAATCGAGAGTCAGCGATAGCGGGCGATAGCCTGGGGTTGAAACAGGGCGCACCGCCTCGACCAAGGCTGAAAGATTCAGCTCCAGTTTCATGGCTCGATCTCACCGAGAATCGCGCGTATCTGACTTTCGGCATTGGTCATGATGCGGAAACTGACACGTCGGGAGCGCTCTTCATCCTCAGCCCCTGAATCATCCAGAATAGGGTGTGCAGAGGAGAAGCCTACTGCTGCCGTGGTCTTCTTCACCCAGGCCTTGTCGGCCTGGGTGTTGGGCAATTCATAGAGATAGCTGAGAACCGATCGGGTGCGATCCTGGGATAGCTGCATATTGAGAAAGTAAGCAGTGTCCGCATCTACGCTCTGATTCCAGAGGCTAGATGTATGCCCTTCGATACGGATCTCGTCGATGTTGCCGTGAAAGGGTTCGAGCACCTTGAGATAGCGCGGATAGAAGTCTGACAGGATCTGCTCGAAACGCGGGCGTAAATCAGCTGAGCCGGTAGCAAATAGTACTTCGGGGGACTGGAAGGTCAGCGCCAGGGTGTCGGAATCGATTTCGGCCTGCCATGCTGCCAGATCGTCGTCGAATTCGTTCATCAGTGCCTGATAGATCGCCACTTGGGTTTGTTGATAAGCTTCAGCGACCTGAGTGACCCGATCACGCTCCTTGAGCGCATGCTGCATCAATGCAATGGAGATCAGTAGAAAGACCATCATCAGGCCGGCCATCAGATCCGAGACACTCAGCCAGTGGTGCTCGTCCTCGCTACCGGTCGCGCTGCCGCGACCGAAGATGGTGTCGAGACGGCTCATTGATAGACGCCTGCCTGCGATGCCTGATTCACGACTTTCTGCATCTCATTGGTCAGCCTGGAGTAATCTTCGGTAAAGCGTCCGGTGATCTGTGCCAGTTGGTTACCCATTTGAGTCAGGGCGCGGGTGAGTTCTTCCTGCATGCTGTCATCGAGTGCCTTGATCTGGTTATCAAGTGAGGCCGACGTTGTTTGGGCGATTTCCTGAAGGATGCCATTGAACTGTTGCTGGGTACTGTTCAGCTGATTCTGATACTGCTGTGAGGCCTCTTCCAGCGCCTTGCGGTGCTGTGACTGCAGGTTTTCGAGTTGCTCCTGGGTCAGGGCCTGGCTTTGACGCAGCTGGCTTTGAGTTTCTTCGCCAGCTTCGCCCAACTGGCGGGCCAACTGACTGGAGTGCTGGCTCAGTTGGTCGATCAGCGTCTTCACCTGCTGCTCGGCGTGCTCTATGCCCATGCGATGTGTTTCGCTCAGACGCTCGGCACCTTCGTTGAGCTGGGTCGCATTTTTCTCCAGCGTGGCATGCAGCCCCTCGAAAAGTTCAGCCGTCCTGCGATGCTGATCCTCCAATTGACTGGCGATGCGCTCGTTGCCTTCGGTCAGGCGGATGGTTATCTGTTCGGCCTGGATAGAGAGATGGTCCGAAGTGCCCTGCAGGGTTTCATGCACGCTGTTGTAGCGTTCATTAAGACCGGAGGCCCCATCGATCATCTCGGCATTGATGTTCGCTGAACCCTCAACAAGCTCTTTCTTGAGACTTTCGCTACCACTGACCAGTTGGCTGGCGGCGGAAAGGGCTGCCTGGGAAATATCGGCGACGGTCTTCTCGACCTGAGCGTTGATTTCCGGCACCGCCTCGATGGCGCGATCGCGCATGTCAGCGAAGGCCGAGAGATGGGCTTCGAGGTCCGCCAACTGACGCTGGGTAGTGGTCAGCAGGGTCTCCAATCCGGCCATTGCTTGGGGGATGGCGCCAGCGCTGACGCTGATATTGGCGACGCTCTTCTCGGTGTCACTGATGGCGGTAACGCCTTGGGCGTACTGATCGCGCATTTCAGTGAGCTGCTGTCGGTAGTTCTCCTGCCACTCCACCATTAATTTCACAGCATCATTCAGTTCTTCAAAGTTCTTTCCGAATTGTTCGGTAAGCTTTTCGTTGAAATCCCTGATGACTTTGTTGAGTGCTTCTATAACCTGCTCGGTAGCGGACTTCGACATCATCTCGGCGAAGTCATGCATCTGCTGGCTTAGCTCGCGAGCGAACTCATCGAAGCGCGTGCGCTGAGTTTCGGCGTGTCGGCCGAGCTGCTCGACCGCCTCGGCCTGGCGGCTGACTTCGCGCACCAGACGCTGCTGGCCATCATCCTGGCTCTGACGCATCAGCCGAATCTGCCCCATCAGGGTGTCGCTGTCATCACCGGCGATGGCATGGCGCAGCCGATCGAGGTTGTCGTTCTGCTCGCGCATCAACTGATGGATATGCTCTGGACCGATTTCGTCCGGGCCGGTAGCCAGATCTGCCCTCGGCTGCATCTGAGGCACGCTGATAAAGAACTTGTAGATAATGGTCATGCCCATGCCGAACAGGCTGGTCATGAAGGCCGTTTGTAGGCCGCCCAGCAGCAGACTGATGCTGCCGTCAATGTCATTGGGGTCGAAATGCAACAGGCCAATCACGATCCCGATGAAGGTGCCGAGCATCCCCAGCGAAGTCAGCAGATTCGGGGTGTAGTGGGTCAGGCTTCGCAGCTTGTCCTGCTTGTAGCAGTACAGGCTGATCACGAAGCAAGCCATGATCAGCGAAAAGAAAATCCCGGTTACAGTGTTCGAGGATGCTTCGCGCAGCCAGGTCTCGAAAAGCGTTGGCAGCCAGTTCATGATCGTTTTCTCCTGGGCCATGGAGCGTTAGGTACCGCCATGGTTGTTAATCCTGCGCGCTCCGGTGCCGGCTCGGAACGTAATGGTTTTGCCTTGATCGGCAGAGATGATCGCTAATTTAGGGTTTTTTCTTTAAAAAAGCTCAGGGCTTGATCGCCAGCGATAGAGCCATGGCCCATGGGGTATGTCGAGTTGAAGATGACCATGCATGGCAACCATGAGTGGTGGATGCGCCAATTGAATCCCAGGCTTTGGTCAATACCTGACTTCAGCCGGCAATCTCGTAACGCCTGACCATGGCAGTTTCTGCGGACTTGATAGAGACTGGCAGCTTTGTTGCGAGCAAAATGCAGCAGGCAATCTTGTTGGGGTACTGTTGGGGCACGGCTGGTGGGACTAAGCTGAGTAGAAAGAGTTTTATAGATAAGTTGTTGATTTAATTGGTGCCCCCATCAGGATTCGAACCTGAGACCTTCCCCTTAGGAGGGGGACGCTCTATCCAGCTGAGCTATGGGGGCGGGAGGCAGGACAGCACTACCGCTGTTCGTCGAGCGAAGCATGTGTCTCGAGCGGCGCATAGTATAAGCGCCGGATTCGCCGAGATAAACCCGCTGGAGCCATTGCGTCGGGACGCTCTGCGTTGGCGTTGATACAATGCCGCCTTTCCGATTCGAGCCATCCCTATCTCATGCCGTGTTCTCATGCCTAGTTCTGATGACGCTTCCGAGCTGCCCGCCGCGAGCCCGCGACACGGCAACGATATCCCCGTGGGGCAGGACCGGATCTTCGACGGTCTGGCCGACAAGTTCGCCAACAGCCTCTATGCCACGGCGCGCGGCCAGATCCGCCTGGCGGTGCTCGATCAGGTGCTGTCGCACGCCTTGCCGCAGGACGGTGCGCCCGCGCTGGATGTAGGCGGTGGCCTCGGCCAGATGAGCGTGTGGCTGGCGGAGCGGGGGCATGATGTCACGCTGGCGGAGCCTTCCGCGGAGATGCTGGCGCATGCGCGAGCCGAATTCGGCGAGTTGCCCATCCGGGCGCTGCAGGCGCCGATCCAGGCATTGCCGGAGCTGGCGCCGGGGCCGTGGCCGCTGATCGTGTGTCACGCGGTGCTGGAGTGGCTGGCCCAGCCGCGTCAGGCGGTTGCCACGCTGAAATCCCTGCTGGCGCCGGGCGGTCGCCTGTCGCTGATGGTGTTCAACCGCGATGCGCTGCGTTTTTCCAACGTGGTCAAGGGCAACCTCGACAAGGCGCTGGAGGATCGGCTCTCCGGCACCGGCCAGCGCCAGCGGTTGACGCCGATCTCGCCGCTGACGCATGCCGATATCGAACGCTGGTGCCGGGAAGAGGGGCTGGTGATCGAAAGCGTCGCCGGTATCCGGATCTTTCACGATTACCTGCGGGAACGCTCGCCGAGCGAGGAACAGCTCGAGACGATCATCGAGCTCGAGAAGCGCTACTGCCAGGTCGAGCCCCACTGGCGCCTGGGGCGCTACCTTCACTACATGATTCGGCACGCCGACAGCGCGGGCCCAGAGGAGACGTACTGATGTCGACGCAACCCCCGGCGTGTCAACTGCTTGCCCGCCAGGATGCGGATTATCGCGGCTGGCTGTGGGTGGCGCCGCCCCGCGATGGCTGGCTCGAGTCCGGCGAGGGCAGCGTCTGGAGCGCGGAGCTGGATGTCTGCGACGCCTGGCGTCAGGCCGGCCGGCCAGCCTACGGCGCCCTGAGCGCGCCGCCGGCCAAGGTGCCGGGGGCGGTGCTGTTCTGGCCCAAGAGCCATGCCCTGGGCGAATGGTGGCTGGCGGCACTGAATGCGTCCTTGCCTGTCGGCACGCCGCTGCAAATCGTCGGCGAGAACCAGGGCGGCATCAAGCGGGTGCCGAAGATACTGGAAGGCTTTCAGCAGGAATGCCGCAAGCTGGATACGGCGCGTCGCTGCACGCTGTTCGCCACCCGCACGGTCGAACCCGTTCGCGATCCGGATGCGGTCTGGCAGACGTTCACGGCAGAAGGGCTAACGCTTGAGACCCATCCCGGCGTTTTCGGTCATGGCAAGCTCGACGAGGGCACGCGGCTGTTGATGGAGGCGTTGCAGCAGTCGCCGTTACCGGCGCGCGGTGGTGCATCGCTGCGGGCGCTGGATGTCGGCTGTGGCGACGGCATTCTGGCGGCGTGGCTGGCACGGCAGGGCTGCGAGGTCACGGCGGTGGACATCAACGAGTTCGCAGTCGAGGCGACCCGCCGCACGCTGGCGGCCAATCAGTTGACCGGAACGGTCGTCCAGAGCAATGTCTATCGCCAGCTGGAGGGCACCTTCGAAGCCATCGTCAGCAATCCGCCGTTCCATCAGCAGCGTGCGGTCGATTACGGCCCCGCCGAGCGACTGATCCGCGAGGCGCCGGCGCATCTGGTCGATGGCGGCAGCCTGACGCTGGTCGCCAATGCGTTTCTGCCGTACCCGGACTGGCTCGAGGCCGCATTTGGCAGCTTCGAGATCCTGGCCGACAACCGGCGCTTTCGCGTCTATCGCGCCATCAAGGCCTGGCGTTAGCCTGTAGCTCTCGGGCCGTCTGGCGAGCGCGCCGATCGGCGGCCCGGACGTCTTCGGCCTGAATGCCGATCAACTGCAGCCGAGGCCAGGTAATTTCGTCCCATGACTCGCTTTCCAGCCGGATGGCGGTCTCCAGCAGCGCGCCCACCGGGCCGGCGCGGGTCAGCAGTGCTCTGGTGATCGACGCGTGCAGCGGCAGCGACTCGACGAGTTCCACCAGTGGGCGATCGAAGAAGGCCTCCAGGTAGGAAAACAGGCCCGAGATGAAGGCTTTCTCGGCCAGCGCGGGATCGCCCGCCGCGAGTTCCCGACACAGGCAGGCGCGCGCCAGCGCCGACTGCGGCAGTGACTCCGGCTTGTCTTCCATCTCGGACAGTGCCAACAGCGTCGCCAGACTGCGGATGCGTTGCGGGCCGACCAGGCCAACGGCTTGCTCCAGGGAGGTGATATCGGCCTGGCGTTGTTTGGTGTTGTTGACCAGCCTGAGTAGACGCACGCCAAGCGTAGGGTCGTACTCGATGGCGGTGGATATCTCGCGCACGCTCACGTCCGGCTTGCTGAGCGTGGCGATGAGTTTGAGTATGGCGATGCGGTCGGTGACCAACGTGGCGCCGTGAACGATCTGGGGGCGGGCGAGAAAGTAGCCTTGGAACAGATCGCAACCGGCACGCTGGCAGCAACTGAGCTCGGTTGCCGTCTCCAGCTTTTCGGCCAGTATCTTGAGATGCGGATAGCGTTGACGTAGCTGCTGCACGATACGCTCGAATGCATCGTCGCAGTAGTGTGGATACTCGAGCTTGACGATATCCACGAGGGGGAGATAAGGATGCTCGATATCCTCCTCGGCGTAGTCATCCAGGGCGATGGTGAAGCCTTGCTGGCGTAGCAGCACCAGTCGGTCACGGATGGCGTCGTCGAACGGAATGTCCTCGAGTAGCTCGATGACCAGGCAGGCAGGGTCGAATGGCAGATCATCGCGCAGCGTCGTCGCGGTAAAATTGACGTATAGCGGCTTCCCTTGACTGACCGTCTCCAGATCGCTCTGGGTGAAGGCATTCAGCAAGACGGTGCTGGTCGCTCGGTTGCCATCGAATGATATCGGCATCGGCCCGCCATCGGTCGGCCGAAACAGCAACTCGAAGGCGACGATTTCGAGCGAGGCATCGAAGATCGGCTGCCGTGCGAACAACACCGAGGTTGCTGGTGATTCGGAGGCGTTCGGCATGGCTGTCCTCAGTGGGTCCCTGTCATTTTGATCTGTCGGGCCAGGTTGGCTGGCCCTTTGACCCTCTATCGACCGCCTCGCGGATTTTTTGAATTACCGGCGCGTTTTCAGCGTCTTCTCGTTTCAATGGTCGCGATCCGAGTAGGCGATGTCGGTCACGATATAGTGGATCTCGCCACCCGGGGCAGCGACCACGACATCATCATCGAGCCCTTTCCCCAGCAATGCCCGGGCGAGGGGGGCGTCGACGCTGATCCAGTGCTTGTCGGTATCGGTCTCGTCGTGGCCGACCAGGCGTATCGACAGTTCTTCGCCCTCGTCGTCTTCCAGCGTCACGTAGGCACCGAAGTAGACCTTGCCGGTATCGGCCGGCAAACGGTCGACGACCTGCAGCTCGTCCAGGCGTTTACGCAGGTAGCGAATCCGCGCGATGACGCGATTGAGCTCTTTCTTGTTGTAGGTGTAATCCGCGTTTTCGCTACGGTCGCCCAGGGCGGCGGCCTCACCGACTTTCGCCGATAGCTGGGGCCGTTTGACACGTGACAGATGGTCGTGGATGCCCTGCAGTCGATCGAATCCCTGCGGGGTGATCAGGTTGCTTTTCTTTTCCTGACGCGGGTCTTTCTTGGGATCGCGCCAGCGCGTCATGTTTCGGCCTTGCATAAGACGTCTCTCGATGCCTGAAGATCCGGATAGCGTAACGTGAATCCGCCGACCACCACCACGAGCACGGCGATACCCTCGGCCCGCGAGACGTTGGCCGAGCCAGGCCTCGTCAGTCGAGCAAGGCCTCGTCAGTCGAGCAAGGCTCCGTTAGCCGAGCAATGGCCCGTGGCTGCCGGTATGGGTTGCAGAGGGCGGTAGCAAACGGAAGCAGAACCGTAGCGACAGGAAGTCGCCGTGGCGAATGGCGTCGTGGTGTGTGCCGAAGCGTAACGGAAAGCGGGGAAGGGTTTTATGCGGTTAATCCGGATTAACGAGGAGGAAAGGACGCTCGCTATACTCGATAACGAGATGACAACGAGAGGCGACAATGCAGAATTCGATCCTCATTCCCATGGGAAAAAATCCGGCATCCATGGCGGCCTTGCGAAGGGCGAGAGGCATTGCCCAACATGAACATACTCGACTTTATCTGCTGCATGTCGTCGAGCCCAGCGAGACGGGAGATGTTCTGGGCGCTGCGACAGGCGCCGCCACCCATGCTCTGGATAGCGAAGATCTCGCGCGCGCCGAAGCGTTTCTGGAAGCTCGGTGGGACCGTTTGAACGAACCCATGGCGGCCGTGAATTTCGTCGTAAAGGCTGGGAAGCTTTCCGAGACGATCGCTGAAGAGGCCCGGCGGCTGGAGGTCGATACGATCATCATGGGTACGTCGAAATCCTCCCCGAAATGGGAAGGGATGATCGGCAAGGTCAAGAAGTCGACGCCCTGTAAAT
Organism: Salinicola sp. 4072; assembly: GCF_036663415.1. Taxonomy (NCBI): domain Bacteria; kingdom Pseudomonadati; phylum Pseudomonadota; class Gammaproteobacteria; order Oceanospirillales; family Halomonadaceae; genus Salinicola; species Salinicola sp. 4072. Next base: position 8,629 of record NZ_JAXOVV010000025.1, read on the forward strand.
TGACGATCGTGGATGAAGAGGAGAACGTCGTCCTGGAGTACTCGCCTGGCTCATCTGACACCTAACGCATTTGACTCGCCTGGCTCGCGGAACCGGGACCGATGACGCAGACCCGGCTCGGCAGATTCTCGACAGATTAGTGCATGAACGTATGCTTCGGCATGTGATCGGCATGGAAATGGTTGAGAATGTGCTCCAGCCCGTTGGTCAGAAGGGCACCACCGACCGGCGGGCCATGACCCGTCGTCGCCATCGCCGGTGACAGCTTCGCGAGTCGCCTGATGGACTCGAAGGCCTGCCTCCAGTCGTGGGTGAAGTAGCGCGGTGGCCCGCTCAGTTTGGCCCGTTGCAGGATGACCTGGCCGAGAGATTCCTGCTGTACGGTCACGAAGGCATCCCCCGCGATCAACGTCTTGTCTTCCTGCCTGAATAGCGAGACATGCCCCGGCGAATGGCCCGGCGTCGCCAGCCAGCGCCAAGAATCCAGCCCGGGAACCGAGCCGTCCTCCGGTAGCGGAGAGAGAACGTCGTTGAAATGATAAGGGCCTCGCGAGAACAGCGGGGAGAGGCGCGAGATGACGCCGCCTCCCGCCGAGGCGTCCGCTGGTGGATAAGGCATCGAGCCGGTCAGATACGGGAACTCCAGCGCATGCGCGTACAGCGGCACCTGCCAGTGGCGACTGAGCGCCAGCGCCGAGCCGATATGGTCGAAGTGGCCATGTGTCAGGATGATTGCCGCGGGTGCCCGATCGCCGAAGAGCCGTTTGGCCCAGGCGATGATTTTTCCCTCTTGCCTGGGGAGCGCAGCATCGACCAGCACCCAGCGATCCTGGCTTGGCTCCGCCACGAAGCAGATATTGACAAACTTGAGCGTCAGTTGCGTCACGCCGGGTGCTACCGGAGAACTTTGATTATCGCGGACTGATATCAGGCCCAGGGCAAGATTCTGACGGGTTTCTTCGTTCATGGCTTATCTCGTGCTGGACGACGGGATGACTCGACTCGATTCGACTCGGTTCTATAAGAAGGCGCGCCAAGATTCGCTAGCCGCTCGCCTTGGGGTCCGCTTTATCGGCCTTGTCATTGATGTTGGACTTGTGGGCCTTCTTCTCCTTGGCGAGCTGGGCGCCAGGAACGGGCGTCTCCTTCACCGTGTCGTTATGGTGGGGCGTATGCCGTGACTTGGCAGACTTTTGATTATCGACGTTTTCATCCGGGCGATAGGGTGTCGGCTCCTCGTGATGGGATTGTGCCGCTTTACGGCCTTCGGCAGCATTGGGGGTATCCTTGTCCATCGCCTTCTTGGCTTGCTGACGCTCTGTTTCAGTCCCTTTGGACCCATCCGTCTGTCGGTTCATCACGTTGCTCCTGAGTGAAGACATTCCCGAGACAGAATCGGTCAGTTTGTCTCCAGTTTAAAGCTGATGCAGCGGGCATGATTAATCGGCATCAACAATCCTCATGGATCGAAGGGGGATCGAAGGACGTATTCCCTTATTCATATCGAAGCATCGCTAAAATGCGTTGCTCGATGTTGAAGACGAAGAGGCCGCTTTCGGCATTGTTTTGTTCATGGCAGCGCTGAATTTACCCGCGAATGGCTGGCCCCTGATCGGGAAGATAACCGTGCCGAAAAGCTGATACTTTTATCAGGTCAGGCACAGTCTGACGCCATGTGGATGCTGGTTTGCCGACTGCCTCAAGACTTCAGGAGAGAGCGATAGCTGTACAGGGTATAGGTCACGATCAGTGGCAGCGCTATCGCGAGTCCGACCAGGAGGAACAGCAGGCTGGCATGCGAGGCAATCGCGCCTTCCTCCGCCGGACTGCCGATCAGGAGATCGGGGTAGATACAGACATAGACGATCGAGGTCAACAGCAGCACCGAGCACGCGGCCCATAAAAAGGATGCCGTACGGTTATTGGTAAGACGTCTGGCGAGTACGGCGCCCACGATGCCGACGGCGGAGAGCCCGGCGATGATGCCGCCTCGTTCTCCTACCCGAGAGGCGAGCAGCGGCTGCTCGATCAGACAGACGACGATCCAGAGAACGAGCATGAGGAGCGCCACGATGCCCAGCGTCAGGCGGTAGGCCGACTGCTTGCCGGTGCTAGTCTGGGAGATTGTCATGCGCAGCCAGGCACTGCCCAGCACGGCATAGCCCAGGATGAACACGGCGCCGCCAAGGGCGCTTTCATATTGCCAGATGTCGCCATGGCCAGGTTCGTCCGAGAGCCCCTGGCCCATGAGAAGCTGCGTGGCGATGGCGCCCTGGAGATAGGCGGCGGCCAGGGCGGTCAGAAACAGCAGTGTCTGGAAGAGCGCAGGGCGCGAGAACTTTTCATAGAATTCGAACACGATGCCGCGCACGAACAGCAGCATCAGCAGCACGACGATCTCGATGTAGAAGGCTGGCAGTATCGTCGAATAGAGCGCCGGAAAGGCGCCGTACAGCGCCGAAACCGCGAAGACCAGCCAGGTCTGGTTGGCATCCCAGAACGGGATGACGGAATGGATGGCGTGTTCCCGAACCTGCTTGTGGCCGAGAAAGGGCATGTTCAGGCCCACACCCAGCGTGTAGCCATCCAGCAGGAAGTAGATGGAAAGCGCCAGGGCGATCAGGATGTAGAGTACCGTTGCCAGCGTATCCATCAGGAGGCCCCGTTATCGTCTTTCGCCAACATGGCGCGCGGTGAACGCCGCGTGAGCTTGAAGAACAGGTAGGTTCCCGCCCCGGACACCAGCGTGTAGATCGTCCACAGCACGGCGAGGCTCGAGATGAGCTGCCAGGTGCCATAGGGCGTCACGGCTTCCTGTGTCGTCATCTCGCCGTAGATGATCCAGGGCTGGCGGCCGGCTTCGGTGGTGATCCAGCCGGCCTCGATGGCGATGAGGCCCACCGGCAGGGTCAGGGTCATCGCCCGCAGGAACCAGCGGGCATCGAAAAGCGACCGTCGGTGGCGGAGATAGAGCGACACCGCGACGATGCCGAGCATGGTGAAGCCGGTATAGACCATGAGCCGGAAGGACCAGAAGACCAGCGGCACGTTGGGGCGTTCCGCCTCGGGCCAGTCCGTCAGCGGCTGGATCTTTTCCGTCAGGCTGTGGGTGAGATAGAGGCTGCTGAGCCGGGGAATTTCCAATACGAAGCGGTTGCTCTCGCTGTCGCTGTCCGGCCAGGCGGCAACGACCATCGGCATGCCGCCGCGCTCCGGCTTGTGCTCCCAGTAGGCCTCCATGGCCGCCACCTTGACCGGCTGGTTCTCGAGCGTATTCAGCCCGTGGAGATCGCCCGCCACGATCTGCAGCGGCACCACGAAGGTCAGCATCCACAGCGCCATCGACAGCATCTTGCGGGAGACGGGGTCGGTGCGGTCCTTGAGCAGGTGCCAGGCCGCGATGGCGGCCACGACGAAGGCAGTGGCGATCATCGCGGCCAGCGACATGTGGACGAGACGGTAGATCGAGGAGGGGCTGAAGATCACCTGGAACCAGTCGACGGGGATGAAGGTGCTGCCATCGCGCCCGTAGCCTGCCGGCGTCTGCATCCAGCTGTTGGAAGCGAGGATCCAGAACGAGGAGAGGTAGGCGCCCACAGCCACCATGATCGCCGAGAAGCAGTGCATGCGGGTGCCGATCTTGCCTTCGCCGAAGATCATCAGGCCGAAGAACGTCGCCTCCAGGAAGAACGCCGTCACCACTTCGTAGCTCAGCAGCACCCCGTTGATGCCGCCGGCGGCGCGGGTAAACCCCTGCCAGTTGAGCCCCAGCTCGAAGGCCATGACCACGCCGGATACCACGCCGGCGCCATAGTTGGCGGTGAAGTGGGGCAACCAGTAGTGGTACAGCGCCATGTAGACCGCATCGCCTTTCCACGCCGCCATGCAGCGCAGAAAGGCGAGGTAGGTGGACAGGCCGATGCTCAGTGCCAGAAAGATGATGTGGAACAGCAGGGTGCTGGCGAACTGCAGACGTGCGAGATCGAGCGTGTCCAACGAGAACATGGCTGGTTACCCTTTCAGGAGCGGCGCATCGGCCGCCTATTGATCGGTCGCCTATTGAAAGTCGCTGGGCTTGCCCGTGCGGTCGGAAACCGGCCGTTCGACATCGCGATCCAGACGCTCGGTGAATGTCTTCAGCCCGCCGATCAAGGGCGTCAGCGCGTGCCACAGCTCTTCGTCCTTGAGCAGACGGAAGGCGCCGCTGAAGCCGGGCGCCTTGTCGTGTTCACGCTCCGAGCGAACCTCCGTCTCCATGGCGACGAACGCATCCCGCGCGGCGTAGACCGTCTTGTGGAACTGCCCGGGCGGAATGCTGGAAAGCGCGATCAGTAGTGAAGAGAGGTTCTGAATGGCATTCAGCGACCCCTCGCGGCTGAGCGCGTTGGTGAGTATCTGCGCCAGCTGGGTATTGCTGCGGACCAGATCGTTGGCAAAGCGCAGGAAGCCATGCTCGTGTAGGCCCTCAAGTAGGCGTTCCCACTCCTGCTGGGCACTGGGATCGAGATCGCCGTTGGGCGGTGGCGTGTAGTCGATACGTTCTGCCATCAGCTCTTCTCCGGATGCGATTGGTGTTGCGGTGGCTGACGATAGTCCTCCTGCATCCACTTGACCTCGACCGGGACGCCGTCGATCGGCGTGCGGTGGCCGTAGCGAAAGTTGTTGCGGGGGAGGGGCGGTTCGCCTTTCTCTCGGGGCAGCGGTTCCAGCCTGACCGCGGTTTCCTTGTAGGCCGGCGTGTCGACATCAGGGTCGTGGTGTTCGCCCGTCAGCAGGTTCAGGCCCGGCTTGCCCTGGTGAATCGGCATGAACAGCGTATGGCCGCTTACCCGATCGGTGACGCAGACCTTCACCTCCAGGCTGCCGCGTCGGGACGAGACGCGGACCCAGCTACCGTCTTCGAGATCCATCTCGCGGGCCGTGTCCTCGCCGACCTCGACGAACCACTCGGGAACCTGCTCCAGGGTGCCTACCGTCTGGCCGCTCTGGTTCATGCTCTGGAAGTGCTCCAGCAGGCGGCCGTTATCGAGCATGAACGGGTAGTCGTCGTCGTTGGATTCCGCCGGCGGCCGCCACTCCACCACGTAGAGCTTGGCCTTGCCGTCATCCTGCGGGAAGGAGTCGCGGAAAAGGTAGGGAGAGTCGGTGCCATCGGCGTCGACCGGCCACAGCAGGGAGTTCCAGCCGGCCAGGCGTTCATAGGTGACGCCGGCAAAGAGCGGCGAGATGGACGCGCACTCGGCCATGATGTCGGAAGGGTGGCTGTAATCCCAGTCATAGCCCATCCGGTTGGCCAGCTCGGTCAGTATCTGCCAGTCGGGGCGGCTGTCTCCCAGGGGTGGCATGACTTCATAGAAGCGCTGGATGCGGCGCTCGGTGTTGACGAAGGTGCCTTCCTTTTCGACGCTGGGGCAGGCCGGCAGCACCACATCGGCGAACTGCGCCGTGCGGCTGACGAACATGTCCTGGACGACGAGAAAATCGAGATTGCTGAAGGCCTCGTGAACGTTGTTGGTATCGGCGTCCGAGAAGGCCGTCTCCTCGCCCATCACGTACATCGCCTTGAGCTCGCCCTTGTCGGCCGCCTGCACCATCAGGAAGTTGCCTTCGCCCACCTCGCCGGGGAGCGTCTCCTTGTCGACGCCCCAGCCTTTGGCCCAGCGCTCGCGCACTGCGTCGTCGGTGACCGAGTCGTAGCCGGGATAGGTGTTGCGCAGGCAGCCGAAGTCGCTCGCGCCCTGCACGTTGTTGTGGCCGCGCATGGGGTAGCCGCCGGTGCCCAGACGGCCATAGTTGCCGGTGGTCAGCAGCAGGTTGGCGAAGGCCGAGCTGGTGTCCGTGCCATGGACGTGCTGGGTGATGCCCATTGCCCAGACGATGCAGAGCCGTTCGGCGCGGCCGACGGTTTCCGCCAGTTCGGTCAGCGTCTCCAGCGAGAGCCCGGTGACCTCGGCGGCGAATTCGAGCGTATAGGGTTCGAGCGATCGGCGGAATTCGTCCACGCCGGAGACGCGCCGTTCCAGAAAGTCGAGATCGGCATAGCCGTGATCGAACTGATAGCGCGTGATCGCCAGGACCCAGGCGAGATCGGTCCCGGCGCGCGGCTGCAGGAAGCGGTCGGCGCGGTCTGCCATCTCGTGTTTGCGGGTGTCGACGACGATATGCTTCTGATTGCCCTGCTTGTGCGCCGACTTCAGGCGCGAGGCGATGACCGGGTGGCTCTCGGCGGTGTTGCTGCCCACCATGATCACCACATCGGCCAGCTGCAGGTCCTCGACCCGGCCGGCATCCGCGCCGTAGCCCGTGGTGCGCTTGAGGCCGGTGGAGGCGGGGCTCTGACAGTAGCGCGAAGAATTGTCGATGTTGTTGGTGCCGATGATCTGCCGGGCCAGCTTTTGCGCCAGGTAGGCTTCTTCGTTGCTGGCCTTGCTGGAGCCGATGATGCCGACGCTGTCCGAGCCATAGGTGTCGCGCACCTCGAGCAGCCGGCGTGCCACCAGGTCCAGCGCCTCTTCCCAGCTCGCTTCGCGAAAGGCGCCGTTTTCGCGGATCAGTGGCTTCTTCAGGCGCCGGTCCGAATTGACGAAGTCCCAGGCGAACTTGCCCTTGATGCAGGTCGATATCCCGTTGACCGGCGCGTCTTCCACCGGCTGGATCTTGAGAATGTGACGGTCTCGCGTCCACATCTCGAAGGAGCAGCCCACGCCGCAATAGGTGCAGACGGTCTTGGTGCGCTTGATTTCCGGCTGGCGCCATTCCATGTCCATGACCGAAACGCCGGTGATCAGCTGGGCACCGGTGGTCTTCTCGACCTGCTTGGTCAGATCGATCATCGAGCGCTTGAGCTGCTTGGGCATGAACGTGAACGGGCCGGTGTTTTCGTGCATGCTGTTTTCCAGCAGGGCGTTACACGGGCAGACCGTGACGCAGTGACCGCAGTGGACGCAGCTCGATTCGTCGATCAGCTCGCCGCCATCCCACAGCACCCGCGGGTTCTCCATGCTGTAATCGATCGACAGCGTCTCGTTGACCTCGATGTTCTGACACGCTTCGACACAGCGACCGCAGAGAATGCACTGATCGGGATCGTAGGTGTAGAACGGGCTGGAAGTGTCTTTTTGGTAGGGTTTGCGCTGGTAGTCGTAGCGCTGGATGTCGATTCCCATATCGGCGACCGTGTTATGCAAGGTGCAGTCGCCGTTGTTGTTCTCGCATACCGTGCAATAGAGTTCGTGCTTCGACAGCAGGCGATCCATCCCCTCTTCTCGGGCGGCTCTTGCCTTCGAAGAGTCGGTGTGAATCGTCATGCCCGCTTCGCTCTTCACGGCACAACTACGCTTGAGTTCACCGTCGATCTCCACCCAGCAGGTATCGCAAGTCTGAATAGGGCCCAGCGTCTTCAGGTAACAGACATGGGGAATGTCGATGTCGTTTTGTTCGAGGAAATCGACGAGAGAGACGCCCGACTCTCCGGTCAGCGTCTCGTCGTTGACATATAGCTTGCACTGCGCCATTGCTCGTCCACCCGGTCACGGTCGTTTAGCACTTTTGTAGGATGAGGAGGCGCTGAATCAATGAGCGGGCGGCGTAAAGCGCAAGGTGTACGGATAAAACGCAAGGTGTGCGGAGCGCAGGAACCGATGTCTATAGGAGACAGGCGAGGGTTCCGATCGAACTGGCGCCCCGGCATCACGCACGCAGCCATTGCCCGCAGGCATTGATTCAGTGCTTCCTTAGCTACGCTCAGCCTAGTCAGGATTCACCGATAGGCTAGGGTGCGAACGATCGAACATTGATCTGGGTTAAGACGTCGACTGGGTCTCGCTGTCGGCGTGAGACTCGCTGTAATCCAGGAAGAGATCGCCTGGTGATTCGATGATATCCAGATGCGGGTAGAGGCCGAGAACACGAAAGGCTCTATCGAGAGTGGAAAGGCGCGTACTGATCTCGCTATCGAAAAAATTGTTCATGCTGGAGAGCGTCAATCCCATGGCGCCGGCGAAATCGTCCCGCGACCAGCCTTTGTCGATGAGACCGTTCGAGATGGCCACTTTCAAGCGAATGCTGATGGAAGGATACCAGATGTGTCTTGCCTCATCCGTCACCACGCTGTGAGGAATATGCTCTGACGTGGCGAGACAATCTTTGATGATTGCGCTCAGGTTTTTAACGGTCAATTGAGACAGGTCTTCGAGACATTTCGATGTAGCAACGAACTTGGGAAACTCTCGGCATAATGCGATATAGCCAGCTTTGTCTTTTGATACTTGGATGGCATATTTCATGAAAGCTCTATCAAAAGAGATTGGCTAATTGGCGAAATTTAATGATAGTTTCAGATCATGAGATAACCATAACATGGATTAGTTTTGCTAATGGATGGCAAAAGGGAGCACATGTGCTCGAAAGCACGCCAGGACAGTACCCGCCGCTTTCGCGCCTGAGGCGCCTGGGGCATCGTCGTTGGCGGGTATCGGACTTCAGTCGATGCGGTCGACTCGGTCAATGACGAGCCCACTACGCGGATTGGCGGGCATGCGGGTCAGAGCTATCGAAAGGTCCTGGTCCGGGACGCGATAGCGTAATTGATGCGCGAACTTGTCGAGGGTCAAGTCCATCAGCGCCAGCGTGATCCACTCCCCGGGGCAGCGGTGTCCGGTGGCGTACTCGCCGCCGCCTTGCGGGATCGTGGCGAAGCGATGGCAGTCTTCGCTTTCCTGCTCGAAGCGCTCCGGCAGGAATCGATCGGGTTCGTCCCAGCGGTTGGGGTCGTGGTTGGTGCCGTAAAGGTCCAGCACGACTTGCCAGCCGTGATGGAAACGGTAGTCACGCCAGACGAAATCCTGCCTGACTCGCGCGATCAGGAAGGGAAAGAAGGGATAGTAGCGCCGAACCTCCTCGATGAAGCCACGGCGGTAGGCGCTCCTTTCGGCCGTCTGCTGCAGCTTTGCGAGGCTGTCGGGATGCTCATGCATCGCCAGCACGGTGAAGACCATGTAGCGCGCGACGGCCACGATCGGACGGATCAAATTGAGAAGCTCGACGGCCACGATACGGCTGGGGAGTCGTGCGCCAGTCTCGTCCCGGAAGTCGGCAAAGGCGGGCAGGGGGAGAGCGGGATCGACCGATTCGGGGCGCCGCCGATAGTCATCGATCATCGACATCAAGGTGTTTTCGGTCCGGTGGCGGGCGCGACGGGCTTTCCAGTGCTTGGGGCCGACGCTGCCTCCACCCTCTATCATCAGCACGAGACTTTGCGTCAACCCCGCCACATGCTTCTCTTTCAGTGCGATACCGCACCAGTCGCAGGCGGCGCGACAGAGCATTTGATGGAACTCGTCCAGCAATACGAGAGACGCACCGGATTGCCAGTGGGGCATTCGCGCCTGCCAGGACTGCTCGACGAGATGGAGCAGGTCGTCGATTCGCGCCTGGGACATGAAGGCGAGAAACATCGCCTTGCGGCGCCGATGGGATTCGCCCTCGAGCCCCTGGACGCCGCCGACGCCAAAGAGCGTCTTCTGCATCCGTTTGGGAGCCGCCTGCTCTCGGGTCAGGCGATCCTGGTCGTAGAACAGCCGGGCGGCTTCCTCGCCCCGCAGGAACAGGGTCTTCTGCAACATGAGCCGGGAACGGAATACATCGCTACCCAGCCGATCGCACTGCGATCCGATATAACCGTACCCTTCCTGAATCAACGCGAGCGTACAGTCCCGGTTTGCCCGGGGAGCTTCCTGGTAGCGGCTCATTCATGCATCCCGATCAAGGTGTCTTGGCGATGAAGCTTTTCGAGAACTGCTTGACCGATGCCTTGATGGTATCCAGGGCATCCGGGTCGCCGTGCAGCAGCGCCGACATGTAGGCCTTTGCCTGCTCCTTGGCGATATGGGGCGGGATGGGCGGAATGTCCGGGTCGGTATGAAAATCGAGCACCGTTGGCCGGTCGCTGCCGAGTGCCTGGTCCCAGGCATCGCCGATCTGCTCCGGCGTCGTCACCTCGATCCCGACCAGTCCCAGCGACGCGGCGTAGCGGGCGTAGGAGAACGCCGGCAGATCCTGCGAGGCTTCGTATTTGGGGTCGCCGTCCTGCACGCGCATCTCCCAGGTCACCTGGTTGAGATCGCGATTGTTGAGCACGACCACGATGAGCCGTGGATCGTCCCAGCGGTGCCAGTACTTGCTGACCGTGATCAGTTCCGCGTTGCCGTTCATCTGCATGGCACCGTCGCCGACGAAAGCGATCGAGACCCGATCGGGAAAGGCGAATTTTGCCGCGATCGCGTAGGGCACCGCGTTGCCCATGGTTGCCAGGCCACCCGATACCGAGCCTCGCATCCCTTCGCGAAAACGAAGGTCGCGGGCGTACCAGTTGGCTGCCGAGCCGGAGTCACAGGTCAGCAGGCAACGGTCGGGCAGGCGTTCGGAAGCTTCCCAGAACACGCGTTGCGGATTGATGGGGTCGGCGTCGCTCATGGCGCGTTTTTCCAGCAGCTTCCACCATTCGGCGACGGCGGACTCGATGGAGCGCTGCCAGTGGCGGTCGGTCTTGCGTTTGAGCAGCGGCAGTAGCGCCTGGAGCGTGCTCACGCTATCACCGTTGAGATTGACCTCCATCGGGTAGCGCATCCCGAGCATGCGGGGTTCGATATCGATCTGTACCCCGCGAGCCTGACCTTCCTTCGGCAGGAATTCCGAATAGGGGAAGCTCGAGCCGATCATCAGCAAGGTGTCGCATTCGGACATCAGGATCCAGCTGGGGTTGGTGCCCAGCAGGCCGATGGATCCGGTGACATAGGGCAGGTCGTCCGGCAGTACGTCTCGCCCCAGAAGGGCCTTGGCAACGCCGGCACCGAGCAGGCCGGCGACTTCCTCGAGTTCCCGCTCCGCGCCTCTGGCCCCGGCGCCCACGAGAATGGCAACCCGCTTGCCCGCGTTCAGCACCTCTGCCGCCTGGGCGAGTGCCCGAGCGTCAGGCGTGATGCTGGCCGAGGTGTAGCCAATCCCGGAATGTACGGTGCCATGGGCATGCGCGGGTACTTCGACGGCCTGCTGGGACTGCAGGTCGTTGGGCACGACGATGGCGGTGACGGTACGCTCACCATGGGCGATGCGCACGGCACGATCGATCAGATGACGAACCTGCCCCGGGCTTGTCGCCATGTGCACGTAATCGCCGGCGACATCCTTGAACAGCGATACCAGATCCACCTCCTGCTGGTATTCGCCGCCGAGCGCCGTCCTGGCCTGCTGTCCGACGATGGCAACCACCGGCACGTGATCCTTCTTTGCATCGTAGAGCCCATTGAGCAGATGGATCGCTCCAGGGCCCGAGGTCGCCATGCAGATACCGACTTCGCCGGTAAACTTGGCGTGCCCGCAAGCCATGAAGGCAGCCATTTCCTCGTGCCTTGGCTGAATGAAGTCGATCGCCCCTTCGGCACGGTTCAACGCGCCCATGAGCCCGTTATTGCCGTCACCGGAGTAGCCAAATATCCGGGTGATGCCCCATGCCTGTAGCCGACCGATGATGAAATCGCTGACTTGTTCTGCCATTGAGGCCTCCTTTATCCACTGCGCTACCGGTTCTTCCTGAACCGTGAATGTGCGATGACCAGTCAGGCCAGTGTCGATAAAACGGTCAAATCGGTGGGATTGGCTATTGGATCAATGCGATTTGGATGCTGTGGCGGCGCGTTGCCTGGCGCGACTGCAGCTATGCAGATAGGCCGTATTGAAACCGGCTAACGCCAATAGTGCCGGGTAATCGAGAAGCCGAATATTGCGTGAATCCTTATCCCGAGTTAATAGACCCTTGGCTTCGAGCTGGCTCAGACAACGACACACATGTACGTTGGTCATGCCCAATAGATCACCGATGACCTGCTGGGATAGGGGGATGGTCAGATCCCTCATCTCTGAGCGCGAAAAGTTGAGACGCGCATGCAGTTCGAGCACGAAATAGGCGAGCCGTGTCGTTGCGTCATGACTGATCAGATTGTTGAGTCGATCCGCCATGATGTTGCATTGGTGCATGGTGGCCGCGAGCATGGCATGCACCAGGCTGTGGTCTTTCTGCATCACCTGATCGAGTTGGGACTTGTGCATCGGGATGACCAGGCCGTCGGTCAACATGATGACCTCGTCGAAACGACCACCAGCGTGATAGTCACGCAGGCCGACGATGTCGCCAGGCAAGTAGAGATCGATGATCTGGCGTTTACCTTCCTCGGTGACGCGGCAGGAGCACGCCCAACCATCCTGAATCGCCAACAGATATCTGTTATTCAGGTTGTGATTCTTGATCACGCTTCCCTTTTTGAAGCGACGGGGTGCCTGCTGTAGCTCAGCCAGCGTTTCGCGGTTGCTGATCGACAGTGGTGCGTGGTGAGAGAAGATTTCGAAATAGAGTGAATAGTCATGCCATAGCTGGGAGTTCGCCGAGACTCGTCGGGAAAGCTTGGATGGTCGGCCAGTCACTTCGACTAGTGAAGACATAGTGATCTACCTCGGCAAATGTTCTGTCAGATGGTCCGGCAAATTGGCTTGAAAGCCTTTCTACGAGAATCGTTTTGGCCGCGTTGGCCTGACATTGAAAGCGCTTTGCAAAAGGCTTTTATTACAAACTGCCTGGCACGGCTGTTCGATGTTGGCTTTGCATCCTGGCGGAATTGTTGACGAAAACCGATCATTCACCGCACGTAAAGGAGCAGGCTGACGGGGCGTTATCCGCGTTGTTTACCGCACCCGTCATGGAGCCTGTCCTTCGACTCTGGATCATCGAAAAGGTGCTTTTTTCAAGGCAGCGCCCTGAAGCGCTGCTTTTTTCGCTATCAACAAGGCTCAATGGCCCTGACTTTTACCGCCCTTGTGGCCAGCCTCGGAGGCCTTCTTCGGATCGTTCTTGAAGTTGCCGGAACTCTCCTGACCGCCCTTGTGACCAGCTTCGGCAGCTCTTTCAGGATCGTTCTTGAAATTACCGGAACTCTCCTGACCACCCTTGTGGCCAGCTTCGGCAGCTCTTTCGGGATCATTCTTGAAATTACCGGAACTCTCTTGGCCACCCTTGTGGCCAGCTTCTGCAGCCTTCTCGGGATCGTTCTTGAAGTTGCCGGAACTTTCCTGGCCGCCTTTATGACCGGCTTCCGAAGCCTTTTCACGATCATTCTGAAAATTACCGGGATTACGGTTAGTCATTTCAGATTCTCCCTTTCCTTAGGTTCGGTACAAATGATGGCCCGTCGCCATCAGTACTCAAGATAGTGGAATCTCGTAGTTGGTCGAGCCAATCAGGTTTTTAAATGTTATTAAATGAAATTAGGAAATGGTGTTTTTTATTGCGCCTAGTTGGGCTTGGTTTTTTGTTAAAATAAGCCTTTGTTTTTAAAGTGTTTTTAAGTCTAACTGCTTAATATAAACCATGTTAATTGTTAATTTTGTGTTGGCTTTGATAAAAGAAAATAAAGGATGTTTGCTATGGTTGGGGAAGGGGTGAAGGGAGGAGGGGGTTAACTTATGTTTATGTTAACGGATTACATAACTATTCATGGAATCTAGGTTCATTGTTATCCCTTGATCTGTAAAATCCTGTCGGTAAGGAAGCGATACCAATAAGGAAAGGTGACCGGATGCGAAAGATGCGGGAATGTATCGATAGCTGGTTACGCGACGCGCACGCCATGGAGCGGGAATCCAGCGCTTTCCTCGGTGCCCGGCTTGGACGAATCGTGCATTACCCTAGTCTACACGATCTGCTTGAGGCGCACCTGCACGAGACCAACTGTCAAGTCGAACGGCTGGAAGATTTCATCGCACAGCGCTCGAGGGATGCCGGACCTTGGAAGCACCTCCGAGCCCGACTTCAAGGCGAGGCGCGCAGCGCATCGTTGAGTCTATGCGGCGATGAAGTCATCGAGACTGTGATTGCGCTCGTCACCCAAAAGCAAATGGAAATAGCGAGCTATCAAATACTGGCCGCGGCAGCGGAAGAAGCATCGGACGAAGAGGTAGCCGAGTTGTGCCAGACGCTATGTCAACAAGAGCACATGCTGGTCAGCCGTGTTCAGCAGCAGGTACCTGAGCTCATCCATCTATATCTGCTGCGCGAGCGCATCAAAGGGGTTCCTTCGAAACGCTGACACTTGGTGAGGACTCGGATCATGCATTGGACGCAGAGAGATTGGAGTGAGGATGAAATCTAGGCCCTGGTGGCGAGATCCCATCGTCAATCGTCGTGCTTCGCTCCACGATGCCGCTGGCGAACCGAAAATCGACTGGTGGGGCAGCGCGGTCATCTATCAATTGTCCCCCTGGAGCTTCCAGGACAGTAACGACGACGGTATCGGTGACCTGCAAGGCATCATCCAGCGTCTGGACTACATCGGCTCGCTGGGCGTGGATGCGATCTGGTTGACGCCGGTGTTCGTCTCGCCGATGGACGATTTCGGCTACGACGTGACCGGCGAACGCGAGATCGCGCCGTTGTTCGGCACCCGGGAGGATTTCACCCGGCTGGTCGAATCCCAAGGCGGACTGGTACGTCTGGGCCGATCCTGCAGAAGACGGTGGCCCGCCCAACAACTGGCGCTCTTCGTTTTCCGGCGAGTCCGCCTGGCACTATGACGAAACGCGCCAGCAGTACTACTACGCCAACTTTCTCGCCAGCCAGCCGGATCTGAACTGGTTCAACGATGATATGCGGGATGCGGTACTCGACACGGCCCGCTACTGGCTGGAGGCCGGCATCGATGGGATGCGTCTGGATGCGGTCAATTTCTTCTGTCATCACCCCGAACTACGAGACAATCCGCCACGAGAAGAAGGGTCCGGGGTGCCCGACGGCGTCTCGATGGACAATCCGCTGGCGGAACAGCTGCTGGTCAACAGTTTCTGCCGGCCGGAAACACTGGAACGGCTCGCCCCGCTGCGCGAACTGGTCGATGAGTATCCCGGCGTGGTGCTGCTGGGGGAGGTGATCGAGGCCGAAGACTCCATCCAGCTCGCCGCCGAGTACACCGCGGGCGATCGTCGTCTGCACCTGGCCTATCACGGCGCCTTGCTGTTCGAGGAGCGGATGCGGGCCGGCCGGCTGCGTGAGGTGGTGAGCCGAGCGCTGGATGCGTTCGGCGAGGAGGGCGTCTGCTGGATCGTCGGCAATCACGACTTCGGGCGGCTGCGTTCCCAGTGGGCCGCTGCCGACGAGGATTACCCGCCCGCATTCTACCGCATGATGGCGACGCTGCTGCTGATACTGCCCGGCTCGTTCTGTCTCTGGCAGGGGGATGAGCTCGGCCTGGAAGAGGCGAGGATTCCCGAAGACATTCCCCCCGAGAAGCTCAAGGACCCGTTCGGTCGCACCATGTACCCCACGCTCAAGGGGCGCGATGGCTCGCGCACGCCGATGCCTTGGGGCGACGGTGACGTCAACGCGGGCTTCAGTCGCGCGGAACCATGGTTGCCCCTACCGGCGGCGCACTATCAGCGGAGCGTCGCGAGACAACAGTCCGATCCGGATTCGATGCTCAACCACTGGCGCTGTCTGCTGCGTTGGCGCACGTTGCAGCCCGCGCTCAAGGCTGGCAGGACCACCATACTGACGTACGACGATCCGCTATTCGGCCTGCTGCGAGAATCGCAGGAGCAGCGCCTGCTCTGCCTGTTCAACGTCTCCGATCGAGCGATCGACGTGGATCTCGAACCGTTCGGCAACCTGCGCCCGGTGGAAGGGGTGGGCCACGCGGCCGGCCTGGAGGCCTCCTGCCGATTGGGTCCCTGGGGCGTGCTCCTGGCCGACCTGGTCGACCCCGCGCCAACCCGGAACGGTTGAAAAAGCCGCTGAAAGCACTGCGGAAAGAACTGCTGAAAGAACCGTTGAGAGAACGCTCGAGAACCGCCGAACACGGCGCGAACGACCGCGTCGCCGATCGAGCCTGCGGCCGACCGGCGACATTGCCGGTCTTCTATGCCGGCCGGTCTTCTACGCTAAGACGACCTGCGCATGAGGATGACCCACCGAGGAGCCCCCACGATGACCCGAGATTGGCGCAACGATGCCGCGATCTACCAGATCTATCCGCGCAGCTTCATGGATGCCAACGACGACGGTATCGGCGATCTCGACGGCATTCGCCAGCGGCTGCCGTATATCGCCGCGCTGGGCGTGGATGCCATCTGGATCAGCCCGTTCGTCCGCTCGCCGATGGAAGATTTTGGCTACGACGTCAGCGACTACTGTGCCATCGAGCCGATGTTCGGCGATATGGCGAGCTTCGAGGCGCTGGTGACGGAAGCCCACGACGCCGGGCTCAAGGTGCTGATGGATCAGGTCTGGAATCACACCTCCGATCAGCATCCCTGGTTCCAGGAGAGCCGCTCGAGTCGCGACAATCCCAAGGCTGACTGGTATGTCTGGGCGGAGCCGGCCGAGGACGGCGGCCCGCCCAACAACTGGCGGGCCACTTTCGGCGGCGAGGCCTGGGCCTTCGATGAGCAGCGCCGCCAGTACTACCTTCACAACTTTCTCGCCTCGCAGCCCGATCTCAACTGGTACAACCCCGACGTGCGCGCCGCTGTGCTGGAGACGGGGCGCTTCTGGCTGGAGCGCGGCGTCGACGGCTTTCGGCTCGACGTGGTCAACTTCTACGCTCACGATCGCACCCTGGCCGACAACCCGCCCCGTCCGTCGGATGCGCCAAGACCGGCCGGCGCGGGAGCTACCGACCCCTACTTCGATACCATCAACGCCGGCACGGTCAGCCGCCCCGAGACGCTGGAGATGCTGCCCGAGCTGCGCACGCTGGCGGACGAGTATCCCGGTACGCTGCTGCTGGGGGAGATATCCTCCACCGAGGATTCGATCGCCGATGCGGCGGCGTACGTCGAGGAGGGACGGCTGCATCTCGCTTACAACGCCTCGCTGGTGACCGATAGACCGTTCACCGCCGAGACCCTGCATACGCTGCTGTCGCGCTGCCTGGCGCTGTTCCCTCACAACCGGCTGTGCTGGACGTTCGGCACCCATGACTTCCCCCGGCTCAAGGGGCGCTGGTCCGGGCACGGGCAGTTCGACGAGGGGCTCGAGCGGCGCCTCGATGGGCTGCTGGCCGCGCTGCTGGTCGGGCTGCCCGGCGCCTGCTGCATCTACCAGGGCGACGAGCTGGGGCTGACCCAGGCGCAACTGACCTTCGAGCAGCTGCGCGACCCTTACGGCATCGCCAACTACCCCAACATCCTGGGACGAGATGGCTGCCGCACGCCGATGCCCTGGACCGACGACCTTCCCAACGGCGGCTTTACCCGAGCGCGCAGCGCCTGGTTGCCGATGCCTGCCGAACATCTCGCGCTGGCCGTTCAACGTCAGGATGCCGATGACGCTTCGCTGCTCAACGAATACCGCCGCCTGTTGAAGTGGCGAAAGGCGACGCCGGCGCTGCGCGGTGGAGAGACGACGCTGTTCGATGTTCAGGACAACGTGCTGACGTTCGAACGCGGGGAAGGGGAGGCCAAGGTCCTCTGCGTCTACAACTTCTCGGCCGACACCGTGACGCTGCAGCTGTCGCCCTTCTCGGCGCGAACGACCGGCTACCATCTGGGCGAAACGTCTTCATCCGAGGCGCTGATCCAGGAAGGGCAGTTGCGTCTGCCGCCATTCGGCGTTGCTTTCCTGTTCTGAACGCAAAGCCGCTGTTCTGAGCGCAAAGCCGCGGTGGACGGACGCCGACCCGACCTACAGGGCAGAACGTCGCGATCGGGGGCGGCGGGTGTCGCCGGCGCGGTTTTCCTCGAGCGAACGCAGCAGTGCGCCCAGACCTTCGGGGGTCTGGATTCGCGCCGGGCACTGGTCTTGACCCGCATGGTCTGCAGCCAGTCGATGGTGAAGCCGTGCCGCTTCAACGTGCCGACGAGCTTGACGTCCTCATGAGCGACCAGCGGCGCGAACCCGCCCACGGCGAGATAGGCGGCGACGCTGACGCCAAGGTTGGCGCCGTGGATATGGCGCCCGCCCGGGACGGTCCGCCGCTG
Source organism: Salinicola sp. 4072 (assembly GCF_036663415.1). Classification (NCBI taxonomy): domain Bacteria; kingdom Pseudomonadati; phylum Pseudomonadota; class Gammaproteobacteria; order Oceanospirillales; family Halomonadaceae; genus Salinicola; species Salinicola sp. 4072. The sequence continues at coordinate 26,647 of NZ_JAXOVV010000025.1, forward strand.
GGCCAGGTAGCGGCGGCGAAGTTCGTGGGAGAGATTTGTCCAGCCGAGCAGGTGGACACCGCCGCAGACGGCATCGGCTCATCCATGAGAATAGTCGCTATTGGACCCTCATTCGCTGAGCTTCATTCACTGAGTGGGAACCGGCAGCACCACGCACCGCACACCACGCATGGCGTATCGAGCCGGTCGCGACAGCCCGGTGAAGGTTCGGTGAACGCCGGGATGATTCTCTCCAGAACATGACGTTCTCCGGAACACGACGCTTTTCGAAACTCGACGCTCTAGGAGATGGCGGTTCCTGCTACGCATTCTGAAGCTAGCTGAAGAGAAGGGTGGCGCGAACAACTCGGATCAGGAGGCAGTCCGAACGGTGCGCTTATTTATCTGGGTTAATCCGAGCGCCTGTTTCACGAACGAATATCGGCTTTTGGGACCAGATGGGTCGAGTTTTATCGGGCCTGGCTTTCGTATCGAGGGATCATCGGCAACAGCAGCGGGTGGCGATGGTTCGTAATGATGGCCCGTGGCGATGGCTCGTAATGATGGCTCAGGACGATGGCAGGCGTGGCGAGGCCAGAACCGCCAGGGAAATGGCGCCACCGGGCGTGGAATCCTCTTCGACAAGGAATGTGTCATGAAAAAACCGGTCAGCTTTTTCGTTCACCACCAGGGCCGAGGCCATGCGCGGAGAACCATGGCGATCATCCGCGAGTTTTCCCCGGATCGGCCGGTCAGCGTCATGACCGCCGACCCGTCGCTGTTCGATGGTTTCGAGCGCGAGATCGACATGGTCGAGCTGCCCGACATGATCGGCGCCGATGTCCCGACGCAGGCCCTGTTCGAGCAGCCGACGCCCTCGGTCATGCACTGCGTGCCGATGGGGGTGGTCGAGATGCGACAGACCATGCGCCGGATCATCGATCATCTCGATGACATCGACGCCGGGCTGTTCGTCATCGATGTCTCGGCGGAACTGGCGCTGCTGTCCCGTATCGCCAGCATTCCGGCGGTCAAGATTCGCATGCATGGCGATCGCAACGATCCGGGGCATCATGGGGCCTACGAAGCCTGTGTCGGCATGCTGGCCCCTTATGACGAACGTCTCGAGCAGGCCGACTATCCCGACGCGCTGCGCAGGAAGACCTTCTACAGCGGCGGGCTCTGTACCACGGCGCCCCAGGTGCCGAGCCGGGAGGAAGCGCGCCAGCGGCTGGGGCTGGACCCGGAACGGGAGATCGTCGTGGCGCTGACCGGCGGCGGCGGTTCGGGAACGCCTTACGCCCCGTTGACGGTGGCGGCGCGGGCGGCGCCCGAGACGCTGTTTCTGACCATCGGGCCGCTGCTCCTGGAGGGCCACGAGACCGATTTCGCCAACCTGGTCAACTGTGGCTGGGTCGACAACGTGGTGGATTACCTGGCTGCCAGCGACATCGTGCTGGCCTCTGCGGGCGACAACACGGTGCATGAGATCGCGATGCTGGAAAGGCCATATATCGTCGCGCCGGAATGGCGCTACTTCGGCGAGCAGACCCGCAAGGCCGAGCGGCTGGCCGAGCTGGGCGCGGCGGTCGACATGCCGGTATGGCCGGCCGACTTCGCCGGCTGGCAGTCGATTCTCGGGCAGGCGCGAGCTCTGGATATCAGCCGGCTCAGCGAGCTCTACGCGGCCGATGCCGCCCGTCGCGCTGCACAGTGGCTCGAGCGCTGCGTCGACCGGCTGTGGGAGGGAACCACGACGGGGCAGCCGGCTAACGAAGCCAATGAAAGTTTTCCCGATCGCGTCACTTCCCTGGATGATAGGCGCTCGGTTGCCAGCGAGAGGTATCAGCCGTAGCGCGCGCTGGCCGGCAGACGCGCGGCGGCGATTTCCTGTTCGCCAGGGCGGCGCAGCACCTCGATGCGATCGGCGGAGGGCGACCAGTCGATCGCACCGGCTTCGCTAAACTGCCCTAGCCAGTAATCCATGCACCAACGCTGCCAGCGTCGATGGAAGCGCCGGGCGTTGGCAATGATGGCGTCGAAGTGGGGCCAGGGCGGGGCATACAGCGGATGATGCTGGTGCCACGCCAACGCGCCTCCGACCCAGTGGAAGGACACCTCGGCCGCCGCCAGCCGCCAGGCGTAGTCGGTCTCCTCGCCGCCGTAGCCGACGTATTCCTCGTCCATGCCGCCGGCTCGCAGATGATCCTCGCGCATCAGCGCAAACGAGAGTCCCCACAGGTTGCCGGGGTCCGGCTCGGGACGAATCTCGTCGGCCTCGATGGCCGGTCGCGCCGGGTGCCGCTCGCCCAGTCTCGCCAGACGCTCCCGGTCCAGCGTGCCATCGGCCCGACGGCGTACGGCATCGGCCGGCAGGTAGTGCACTTCCCCCAGGTAAAGCGCCGAGCGTTGGCGCAGGGCGTGATGATAGCGCTCGATCAATGTCGGGGAGGCGATGCAGTCGACATCGAGAAACACCAGCGCCTCGAAGCGAGCCGCGGCCACTGCCGCATTGCGCGCCCGCGCCAGGGGCAGCGCATCGCCCTCCACCATGACGTGCCTGACGGGAAACTGCGTGGCGGGCAGGTTCGTCTCGGGTTCGGGCTGCATCCAGGCGATGACCAGCTCGTCCGGGCGATGATGCTGGGCGTCGAGGCTCAGCATCAGATTGACCAGATGTTCGCGGCGGTGCCGAACCAGCGTCAGGGCGCTCAGCTTCACGAGGCGAGGTCTCCCGGCGCATGACGTCGCTGAAAATGCCTGACGCCTTCGATGATGCCGAGGGCGTGAGTGGCATCGGCGGCATAAGCGTGCTTCATGCCCGGTGCGTCGAGCAGGCCGTCGCTGTGGTTGGCGACCACGATCGAACACGGGGACGAGCGCAGCATGTCGAGATCGTTACCGGAGTCGCCGGCGACATAGAGCGACTGGCGGTCGATCTTCAGGCGCTGGCGTACGTGTTCGACCGCTAGCCCCTTGGACGCATCGACCGGTAGGATATCGACGTAGCGCCCATGGCTGTGAATGACCGTGGATGCCAGGCCCTGGGCCTGGAGGTGCGCCTGGATATCGGCGACGAGGCCGGGATCGCCGTCGCTGAAATAGCTCAACTTGTGCCGACGCTGCTCCAGCGAGCCCTGCGGCGTCAGCCCCGGGAAATCGATCAGCGCCTGCTGGATCGCCTCCTGCTGCCAGCAGCGGTCGATCTGTTCCGACCATTCATGGTCCTGGTAATAGGTCACGCCGTTGGCATCCAGGTAGTGAATCTCGGAGCCGACCGACGAGATGATCAACTGCGGATAGTGGATGCCGGCCTGCTCCAGAATCGACAGGGCGCTATGGAAGCTGCGCCCGGTGGCGACCCCGAACCCCAGCCGGAATTGCGTCCGATACCAGGCGTTGAAGGCGCGAATGCCGGCCGAGGAGCCAGTCAGCGTGTTGTCGATGTCGCAGACCAGCAGCGCCCTCGGCGCCGGCACCTTTGCCAGTGGCTTCGACGGCGAGTGCGACCGGCAGAGCCGCGTGAGCAGGTCATGGTAGCGCTGCGTGTGGCGCTGCCAATCGAACGCCTTGATCGCTTCCCGGCCGTTGCGGGCCATGCGAAGCCAGCGTGGACGGTCCTCGACCAGGGCAAGCGTCTGTTCGGCAATCTGCTCGGTATGGCGTGGGTTGACCAGAATGCCGTTGCCGCACTGCTCGATGATGTCGTTGGGGCCGCCGCTGTCCGTGGCGATCAGCGGAAGGCCCGCCGCGGAAGCTTCCAGCAGGGTCAGGCCGAACGGCTCGTTGAGTGCCGGATTGACGAACACACCGCCGCGTTCGCGGGCCCAGGCGTAGAAGGCCGGCACGTCCTCGGGGGCGTGATGCCGCGGATACGCGACCTGCCCGTAGAGATCGTAGTCGTCGATCAGCTCCAGCAGTTCTCGCAGGTTGTCGGCGAGTTCGGGTTCCAGCGCATCGATGCGATCACGGACACCGGCGACGATCACCAGGTTGGCCTTTTCGCGCAGTGCCTCGTTCTCTCCGAAGGCTCGTAGCAGGGCCGCCAGGTTCTTGCGCGTGACCGGCCGCGCGATGGCCAGGATGGCCGGCTTGTCGGGATCGTGCAGGAACTGGCCCAGCATCGTCTCTACCGCGGGAGTGGACGTGGCTCCGGTGAAATCGGCCAGGTGACTGCCGGGCGCGATCACCCGAATGCGGCCGGCGTCGTAGTGCAGGTAGTCGGCGTACTGCACCTCGGCTTCGTCGCGGGAGCTGGCGATGATCAGCGAGGCCTTGCTGATGGCGCGCTCTTCGAACGCGATGCGCCGCTGCAGCACGCGCTGTGTCTCGATGTCGATCCCCTTGCCGTCATCGGCCAGGCATTTAAGCTTGCCGCGTCCCAGGGAGTGGGCGGTGAACACGAACGGAAGGCGATGACGGGCGCCAATTGCCGCGGCGACTTCACCCGCGTCGGCGTAGTGGGCGTGCAGGGCGTCCGGCGGGGCCGGCAGCGTTGCCAGCCAGCGTTCGAAGGCCTCGATGAACGAGGGCAGCTCCTGCCACAGCTGCTCCTTGGGGAGATAGCCGGAGTGCTCGGTCGGCAGCCGAACCAGCGTCACCTTGGGGCCGACGGTTTCGCTCGAGCAGCGGTAGTCCAGCTCGCTGAAGTCGCAGTCGAAAGCGCGAGTGACCAGGGTGATGCGCTCGATCGCCGGATCCTGCGCCGAGGCCTCGACCAGTTCCAGCAGATAGCGAATATGGCCGCCGGTGTCGGCCGTGATGCCATACTCGACATCGCTGCCACGCAGGCAGCCCTGCAGTGCCACATGTACGATATGCATGATGAAATCCTTTTCACCTGAACAGGGAATGTTCTTGCCATGGCCTTCGAAGCGCGATTACGCATCGCTCAGGTCGCCCCGGTCATTTTTCCGGTGCCGCCGGTGGATAACGGCGGCACCGAACGCATCGTCCACGATCTGACCGAGGCGTTGGTGGCGATGAACCATGATGTGACCCTCCTGGCCCCATCGGACAGTCATACCAGCGCGCGTCATCTTAAGACGTCACCGAGCCTGAGCGAGTGGCAACGGCGCCGGAGCAACGTGCCGCCGGGCGTCCCCGGCGTTCTGGAATCGCTGGTGCTCGAACAGCTGCGCCAGCATCTGGACGAGTTCGACGTCATCCACTGTCACGGCGAGTTCTGTCACGCCGCGGTGCTGGGTGATCGGCGTCGCCACAGCTTGACCACCATCCATTGGCGGGTGGACGAACTGGATCGCCAGCTTTTCTTCGCGGGCTTCCCCGATTTGCCCGTAGCGGCGATCTCCCGCGCGCAGGGCGCCGCGATTCCGGAGTCGAACCGTCAAGGAACGGTCTACCACGGTCTCGATCCGGCGCGCTTTAACGTAGGTAAGGGGGAAGGAGGTTATCTGGCTTTCATCGGCCGGATGACCGATCAGAAGCGTCCGGATCGCGCTATCGACGTGGCGCGGGCCAGCGGCCATGCACTGCGTCTGGCGGGCGATATCGATGTCGGCAATCCGCTGTGGTTCGACCGGCATGTGCTGCCGCAGCTCGACGAGGACATTCGGCACATCGGCCCGGTCAACGATCGCCAGAAGCAACGGTTGCTCGGCGATGCCAGGGCGCTGCTGTTTCCGATCGATTGGCCGGAGCCTTTCGGCCTGGTCATGATCGAGGCGATGGTCTGCGGGACGCCGGTGATCGCCTGGCGCAACGGCGCCGTCGAGGAGATCGTCGAGGAGGGTGTCAGCGGTTTCGTCGTCGACTCTCACGACCAGGCAGTGGAGGCGGTGAAGCGGCTACCCGAGCTGGACCGCCGCCGCGTTCGCGAGGCATTCATGGCACGGTTTACCGCCAGACGGATGGCGCAGGATTACGTGCAGCTCTACCGTCGTCTGCTGGCGGGAGATGACGTCAGGGAAGCTGGCTGAAGCCGAACGATGTTCGGCCGGGCGCGCTGATGAGCGGGCCACCGGCGATCCCGGCGGGCTGCCCGACGGGTTGCGATCGCGGTGACCCGTTGTCGCACCGGTGGGCATGGCTTGTTTCGACGTCCACTTGCTATGATGCCGCTCTCGACGGGAAGGCTGAGGAGAGTAGACAAGCATGCTGAGCGTATTGATGTACCTGCTGATTTTCCTGGGCGTCGCGATCTCCGTCTATCAGGTCTACGACATCTATTACGCCCAGAACTTCGAGGATGACGAGCGCCGTACGCTTGACGACAGCCCGCTTGGCCAGCTGTCGCGACAGGCAGAGCAGTATGCGGCAACGGGCGAGTCCAAGGGGTTGCTGGATCTCGTCGGCCGGCTGTTCGGCGCGCGTTTCGACAAACGCCTTGCGCTTTCTGCGGCTTCCCGCCCCGATGCATCGCAGTACTTGGCGGCGTTGCTGCGCCGCCAGCGTCGGATTGTCTCCAATGGCCAGGTTCGCGTGCGTCATCCGCTCTCCTGGCAGACCAACCCGCCCGTCAGCGACAGTCGTCCGGTGCTGTTGTCGCTGGTGCTGATCAATTGCCTGGTGGTGATGTTCTTCGGCGGGCTCAGCCTCTACACGATTGCCTATCAGGTTCCGGTGGCGTCGCTGGCCTGGATGAACAGCGAATGGATTCTGATGTTGCTCATCTACGCCGTGATCGCCATGACGCATGGTATTTCCCGGCTCGACGCCTACCTGCACGATCTCTATCTGATCGGCACCTTGAATCGCACGGCGGGGTGACGGTCTTTTCGAGGCTCGACGGGCCTTGCCTTGGCGAGTCGGCTTTCCTTACATGGTCTGGCAGCCTGGCCACAAGTGGCGCTTTCAAGGCGGCCAGATCATGGAGTTGTTATTGGTTAATGTATCGGTTGGTCCCTCGTTTCAAAATATAATTTTCGCACTGTCCATTCTTGGATAGTCATTTCTGGATGGTATCGGATCGGCGTTGAATGTTCTGAAAAGCCTCGTCGTAGACGCCTAGAACATTCCCGTTGCCGTATTTACCCTGCCTATCTAACCGGTGTTATGTACCTCCTTTCGCTAACATGCTGTCATGCTTGAAAAATTTAAGAAGGCACGAGTGAATGGGTCAGCAGGAAGGCTGTATTGCCCACCATTTCAGTCGCTACGCAACACTTTCTGAAAATGATCGTCGCCAGCTCGACGCACTGGAAGGGGCCGCGATTGATGTCACCAAGGGACAGGTGATTTGGCACGAGGGCGATCTTGTGCGTGATTTCTGCGCATTGCGACGAGGGTGGGCTTATTCGTTTCGCTACATGGAGGATGGCACGCGACACATCCTCGACATATTTCTACCCGGCGATGTCATCGGGTTACATGAGTTCTCGTTCAGGTATCGGCTCTCCAGCGTCGCCATGCTGGAAGACGGCGAGATTTGCACCATCGCCAACCGCCAGTTACTGAGCCTGCTTCGCGAATCATCGAGTCTCATGTCGGTCTGCTTCGCGGTCTGTTCCTATCGGCAGGCTGTGCTGAGCGAGCGGCTGGTGCATCTCTCGCGTCGCAGCGCTCGCCAGCGCGTGGCCTATTTGCTGCTCAAGATATTCTGTCGCCTGCAATATAACGATGATGATCCGAGCGAGTGCTTTCGCTTGCCGTTGTCCCAACAGCAGCTTGCCGATGCGCTCGGCCTGTCGCCGGTCCATGTCAGCCGGACGTTGACGGCGTTCCGGCAAGAAGGGGTGATCAAGCTCGCCCGAGGCTGGGTGACCGTGCTCGATAGGCCCGCGTTGGCCAGCGAGGGCGGCGTGGTGGGGTGTCTGCGGGATCGCGTTGCTCACACAGCCTGACCGATACTTTTATCTGTAGGCTTCGGCTTCAGGGACGACGTGTGGGGCGATACGTATAGGGGCAAGGGGCTGAGGTAGAAGTAGAGGTAGAAACGATGCGTTAGCGTCCGGCAACGAGCACCAAAAGCCGAACGCCAGACGCCAAAACTCGCTCCCGTAGGTGACGAGAGCGAGCCGAGATGAAGCTTGGCGTCGAGTCCTGCTAGACCGCTGCGCGGCGCGTGGCGCGGCTCAGTGCACTGGTCATTTCAATCGCCATGGTCAGATCCGCCAGTTCCCGCGGCGAGAAGGCATTCAGCGCCAGCTTGCGGGTGGTCGGATTGGCGGGACGAAAGTGGGTGAAGGACTCACACCAGGCCAGTGCGGCTTTTTCGCGCTCGTCGAACTCGTCGGACTCCGCCCAAGCGGCCAGCGCCTGCAGCTTGCTGGGAGAGATACCCAGTGCTTCGGCCTGCTCGCGACGGAAATGCGTGCAGCTCAGGCAACCGTTGATCTGCGAAGCGCGCAACTCGGCCAGGCAGCGAATGGACGGATCCAGTGAGCAGGCGTGCAGTGATCTCGCTGATTTATCGATGTTTTTAACGTCGATCGTTTGCCACTTGTTAGCGTTCATCTCGGTCTCCTGAATTCAGGTGTCATGCGATTAAACGACTATCGTTCTCAAGTTTCCACAGCCTTGATTGGAATGTTTAATTGCAGTTAAAGATTGAAACTATGGTTTAGACGTAACCGGAAAACAGAACGCCCCGCTTGGCGGGGCGTCGGAAAGGCTAGCGACGGCCAATCAACAGGCCGATCACGGCGCCGGCCAGCGTGGCTGCCCCGATACTGGACCACGGGTGTTCACGCACGTAACGGTCGCACTCATTGGCTGACTGGTTGGCGGAACGCTTGAACCGGCGATTGCGCCGGCGCGCCTGGTCGGCCATGCGTACATACTGCGCCTCGCTTTGCAGCCGTGCCTCTTCGATCGCGTCTTGCGTGTCGTCTCGCAGGTCACGTCCCAGTGCCTGGGCCTGATCACCGATATCGTCCAGATCGGCACGAATGCGATCGGTACGGGCTTCGCGGTCTTCACGCTTGAATAGGCTCATGTTTCACCTCCCTGATGGATTATGGGCCTGGGTGCGTATGACAGCGTAGACGCTGCAAAGTGCCCGTGCCGCCGGAAATCCTGTGATCGTTCGTCGATCGGTGCCTCGCGGAGTCGGCCGGGCGGCAAGCGTCGGGTATAGTCGGGGCGCGGATTTCGATGGCGGAAACAGGAAGTCGACGTGTCGTTGCAACTCTGGTTGTCTCTCTTGGCGGTTTGCGCTCTGGGGGCCATGTCACCGGGCCCCAGCCTGGCCATGGTCATGCAGAACACGGTCGGTGGCGGCCGCTGGTGTGGCGTGGTCGCCGGTGTGACCCATGCGCTGGGGGTCGGTCTCTATGCGGGGTTGACCGTACTGGGGCTGGCGGCGGTCATCGTTCACCAGCCCTGGCTGTACCGACTGGTGACCTGGGGCGGCGCGCTCTATCTGGCCTGGATGGGCATTCAAGCCCTCCGGGCCAGCGGTAGCGGCAGCTTTAGCGTCGCCGAGCGGGCGAGCGACTGGCGCCGTGCCATGCGCGATGGCCTGCTGGTGGCGCTGGGCAATCCCAAGCTGATCGTGTTCTTCGTCGCGCTGCTGAGCCAGTTCGTCAGCGCCGATCTGGGCACGGCCGGGCGCTGGCTGATCGTGGCCACCGCCACGCTGGTGGACGGCGGCTGGTACGTGCTGGTGGCGCTGTTGCTGTCACACTCCCGCGTGCTGCCGTGGTTGCAGCGACACGCGGCGTGGATACATCGTCTGACGGGTATCGTCCTGCTGGGATTGGCGGCTCGCGTGGCGCTGGGCTGAGCCTGCCCTCCGGGCGGCTCATTTCATTCAGACACTTTCCTCCAGACGCGCGAGAATCGCCGGCAAGGGAGCGCCGGCCGGGAGCACGCCGAAAATCGGCGAGACGCTTTCCAGTCTGGTGGCGCAAAACGTGTCCGCGATGGCATGGGGCGCGTGACGAACCAGCAGGGCGGCCTGCAGCGTCTGCGCCATGCACTGGACCAGCCAGCGCGCCTCGGCCTGCAGCCGTTCGGCGCTGGCCGTCAGTCGGGCGTCGAGCGAGTCGACGGCGGCATCGAAGGCGGGATGGTGGCCCCGGGCCAGGTTGAGTTCCTGTCGCAACGCTTCGATGCTGGCCGGGTGCCGTTCCAGGATTCTCAGCACGTCCAGGCAGATGACGTTGCCGGAACCTTCCCAGATCGAATTGACCGGCGCTTCGCGATAGAGCCGGGCCAGCGGCGTTTCCTCGACGTAACCGATGCCGCCCAGGCATTCCATCGCCTCGGCCATGAACGCGGGGCAGCGCTTGTTGTGCCAGAACTTGGCCAGCGCGGGGAGCAGGCGGGCCAGGGCGGCTTCGTGCTCGTCGTCCGCGGTGCGGTCCATGGCACGGGCGCCTCGCATCGCCAGCAGCAGGCTGGCCTCGGTCTCGATCTCCAGATCGGCGACGACACGCTGCATCAGAGGCTGGTCGGACAGCCGACGATCGAAGACCAGGCGCTCCTGAACGTGGTGCCAGACTTCCCGCATTGCCTGGCGCATCATGCCAGCCGGCGCGGTGGCCGCATCGAGCCGCGTCTGTTGCACCATCTCCAGGATGGCCGGCACGCCACGACCGGGTTCGCCGACCAGCTGCGCCCAGGCGCCGGCGTATTCGATCTCCGCCGAGGCGTTGGCGCGATTGCCGCATTTGTCCTTGAGCCGCTGGATCTCGATGGCGTTGCGCTGACCCTCCGGCGTGAACCGCGGCGCCAGGAAGCAGGAGAGCCCGTCGTCGGTCTGGGCCAGCGTCAGGAAGGCATCCGACATCGGTGCGCTGCAGAACCACTTGTGCCCCTCGAGCCGATACCACTCGCCGGAACCGGGCGATGACACCGGCCGCGCCTGCGTGCTGTTGCGGCGGACGTCGCTGCCGCCCTGCTTTTCGGTCATGGCCATGCCGAAGGTGTTGGTCGTCTTGTGCCAGGCGGGGATGGCCGCAGGTTCGTACTCTCGGCCCAGCAGCCGGGCTCGCCAAGCCTCGCCACCGTGCAGATGGCGCAGCACGGGCATGGCGGCGTGGGTCATGGTGATCGGACAGCAGAAGCCGGGTTCGGCCTGGGTCAACAGATAGAGGGCGGCGGCGTGCGCCTGGTGCCCGCCGTCATGCTCGCGTTCCCAGGCGACGGCGTGCCAGCCCTCGCCAATCGCGAGCGCCATCAGCGAGTGGTAGCTGAGGTGATAGTCGACCTCGTCCAGGCGCCGGCCGTGACGGTCGAAGGCGTGCAACTGGGGCGGGAACCGGTTGGCCTGCTCGCCCCAGCGTTCGACTTCTGCAGAGCCCAGGCGCTGCCCCAGCGGTGCCAGACGCTCGCTCACCCAGTCCGGGGCGAAGTGCGACACTGTCTCGCGCAACGGGCGGTCGTCTCGCCACAGGTCGCGTTCTGGCTCGGGGGCAGGCTGATTCTCGACCCGATGTGTGGTCAGTTCGATGCGGGGCGCATGGTCGGCCATGTGAATTCTCCGAGTGGGCTGACTCGAGCATAAACCGGACATTCGCCGCCGTGTGCTCCCTTCGACCAATGCGGCATGCCGACGGTGCCACATACCGCCAGTGGATCGGGTCGAAGCCACCCGTGATACGCTGCGGTTCCGTTTTCGATCGTCAGGCCTCCCCATGAGCACGTTTTCCATGAGCCCGTTTTCAGTGAACAAGCGGGTCATCGCCGACGAGCAGGTGCAGCTCGTCGACCCGCGCAACCGGCCCTGCGGCAGCGCCTCGCGTGTCACGATGCGGCAGTTGAACTGCTGGCATCGGGCGACGTACATCGTCGTGCGCAATGGCAAGGACGAGATCTGCGTGCAGGAGCGAACATCGATCAAGGAGACGCATCCGGGCTGGTTCGATCTGGCCGCGGGCGGCGTGGTAGGCGCGGGCGAGGCGTCCCGGCCGGCAGCGCGGCGGGAGCTGTTCGAGGAGCTCGGCATTCGCGGCGTCGAGCTGATGTCCGGTGGCGAATTCATGTTCCAGGAGGCCGGGCTGAATCTCTACGGCAGCCTCTACTGGGTGAGCTACGATGGAGCGCTTCGCCTGCAGCCGGAGGAGGTCGCCGCCGTACGCTGGTTGCCGATCCCGGAGGCGCTGGCGCTGGAAAAGGCGACGCCGGACACGCGGGTGGCATTGTCGAAGGCCGTCTCGCTCGATCACTGGTGAAGTCGCGGCTGGCGTGGCACTCTTTTGGCCGGACCGGCTTTCTGAATCAGGCGCCCGTGTTCAGAACAAGCGCGATGCCTTGCGTTCGCGCTTCGGTTCCCACGATTTGACACTAGCGTTCCTCGGGTCGACTCATCGATGTCGTTATATACGCAAGACTGCCGGACACATGCCGGCGAACCCTTCAATCTGCGCGCGCTGCGCGGCCAGGTGCTGCTGGTCGTCAATGTCGCCAGCCGCTGCGGTTTCACGCCCCAGATGGAGGGGCTGGAAAAGCTCTATCGCCAATATCGCGACCAGGGGTTCACCGTGCTGGCGTTTCCCTGCAACCAGTTCGGACGCCAGTCGCCGGAATCCTCGGCCATGTTCGCCACGTTCTGCGAACAGCGTTACGCGGTCACGTTCCCGATGATGGAAAAGGTCAAGGTCAACGGGGGCGAGGCGCATCCGCTGTTCATGTATCTGCGGCACCAGGCGCCCGGCGTGCTGGGGAGTACGCCGATCAAGTGGAATTTCACCAAGTTTCTGGTGGGGCGCGACGGGCAGGTCATTCGTCGCTTCGGGCCGCGCGCCGTGCCGCGATCGCTGCATCGTGCCATCGAGGACGCGCTGGAGACGCCGTTCTCGGCCTGAGCCAGCGCCGTTCTTCCATCAGACGCGCTGGCCGGCGTCTTGCACGGATAGCCTGTCCGGCCTCGGTTCGTCCGGTCTCGATTACCGCGGGGCTTCAGCTTTCGGGCGGACGTTCGCCTCGCGCGGCCATGAGCCGGATCGCCAGTTCATTGAAGCGTGGCCGGCTCATCATCGTCGTCAACCCCGAGAACAGCGACCACAGGGCCTTGCGCCAGCCGCCGAGCTTGCGGTTGTGGCGCACCAGTCGCGTCAGCAGCGCCGTTTCGTCGAACGCGCGCCATTCGCCCGCCACGGAGAGCTGGTTGCGTGCCATGACCGGCGACATCTCCAGCCGATAGACCCACTCCAGCTGCTGCAGCGTCAGTGCGCTGGCTTCGATCTCGCGGATCATGCGGGCGTATTCGGACTCGCGCGGCTCGCGCTCGAGCCATAGCGGCGACAGCGCCAGCCACAGCGCGCCGCGCCGGACGACCAGGTCTTCGATCTCTTGTTCGTGGTGCATGGGGCTTTCTCTGCTTTCTGGACTGGCTCGGCTTGCCGGTGGGCTATCTTCGAATACCCGCAGCGGCGAGACAAGCCTGACCGGCTTTCCCCGCGGGCGAGCCGATGGGTACGCGCCTCTCGTCGGGCAACGCGGGACCTGGCGGCGGACTGCGGCGAAAGCGTCATGTCACGAGTTCGCCCCCTTTTTGACCACGCTGTTAGAATGCGCCCGGATAGCACTCGACCTGATAGAATTCGACCCATGCCACTTCCCGGCGAGACTCGCCGGGGCTTTCCGTTTCGCTGTAGAAGACGAGGTTAGACGTGATCATCAAGCCCAAGGTTCGCGGTTTCATCTGTACCACGACGCATCCGCTCGGCTGCGAGCGCAACGTACTCGAACAGATCGAGACCACCCGCGCCAACCTGAGCGGCAAGCAGGCCGGCCCCCGCAACGTGCTGGTCATTGGCGCGTCCAGCGGCTACGGGCTGGCGGCGCGTATCACGGCGGCATTCGGCTATGGCGCCGATACGCTGGGCGTGTTCTTCGAAAAGCCCGGAACCGAAACCAAGCCCGGCACCGCCGGCTGGTACAACTCGGCAGCATTCGACAAGTTCGCCAAGGCCGAAGGCCTCTACAGCAAGTCGATCAACGGCGATGCGTTCTCCCATGAAGTCCGCGACAAGGCGATCGAGCTGATCCGTGAGGACATGGGGCAGATCGATCTGGTGGTCTATTCGCTGGCATCCCCGGTGCGCAAGCTGCCGGACAGCGGCGAGGTCAAGCGCTCCAGCCTCAAGCCGATCGGCGAGACCTACACGGCGACCGCCATCGATACCAACAAGGACACCATCACCGAAGCCACCGTCGAGCCGGCGACCGAGCAGGAAGTGGCCGACACCATCGAGGTCATGGGCGGCCAGGACTGGGAACTGTGGATGGATGCGCTGGACAAGGCGGGCGTGCTGGCGCCGGGTGCCAAGTCCGTGGCGTTCAGCTATATCGGTACCGATATCACCTGGCCGATCTACTGGCACGGTGCGCTGGGCAAGGCGAAGGAAGATCTCGATCGCGCCGCCAGCGAAATCGACCAGCGCCTCAAGGCGACCGGCGGCGGCGCCAACGTGGCCGTGCTCAAGTCCGTGGTGACGCAGGCCAGCGCCGCGATTCCGGTCATGCCGCTCTATATCTCCATGGTCTACAAGGTGATGAAGGAACAGGGCGTTCACGAGGGCACCATCGACCAGCTCAACCGGCTGTTCGGCGAGCGCCTTTACGCCGATGGCGAGCCCGAGGTGGACGAAGCCGGACGTCTGCGCCTGGACGACTGGGAACTGCGCGACGATATCCAGCAGGCCTGCAAGGATCTGTGGCCGCAGGTGACCAGCGACAACCTGTTCGCGTTGACCGATTACGCCGGCTACAAGCACGAATTCCTCAAGCTGTTCGGCTTCGAGCGTGACGACATGGATTATGACGCCGAGGTCGATCCGCTGGTGAAATTCGACGTCGTCCAGGTTTGATCACGCCCGACCCCATCGCATGAAACATCGGTCATGAGTCGGTCATGAATGCACAGGGCACCCCGCGCCAGGTGGGGTTCGTCATGCTGCCGGGGTTCTCCCTGCTGGCGCAGGCCTGCGCCATGGAGCCGCTGATCGTCGCCAACACGCTGGCGGAGCGGCGGCTCTATACCGCCACCACGTTCGGACTCGACGGCCGGCCGGTGAAGAGCGTGGCGGAATTGACCCTCTCGCCGGAGAGCGTGGCCGGCAGCGATGCGCGCCATCTCGACATGCTGTTCGTCTGCGCGCCCACGCCGAGCGGTGTAGTAACGGCGGAAGAAGAGGGCGAGTCGCTGATCCACTGGCTGCATCGCCTGGCGAGCCGAGGCGTGACGCTGGGCGGTATTGCCGGCGGCACGCACTGGCTGGCCAGGGCCGGCGTGCTGGATGGCTATCGGGCCTCGATCCCCTATGCCAGTGCCGATGCGTTCATGCGGACGTTTCCGACGATTCATGTCTCTCATCAGCTGTTCGAGATCGACCGTGATCGCCTCACCTGCGGCGGCGGTACCGCGGCGATGGATATGCTGATGACACTGATCGGGCAGCAGCAGGGCGCCGGGCTGGCGCAGCGGATCTCCGAGCATTTCGTCTGCGAGCGCATCCGCATGGCCGACGAGCCGCAGCAGTTGCCGCTGCGCTCGCGGCTGGGGCACGCGCCGCAGAGTCTTCTCGATGCCGTGGCGCTGATGGAAGCCAATATCGAGGAGCCGCTGACCACGCACGAACTGTCGGCGCACCTGGGCCTTTCCCGCCGTCAGCTGGAGCGCTTGTTCAAGAAACACCTGCAGGCCGTACCCAGCCGTTACTATCTGAACCTGCGCCTGCAACAGGCGCGCCGGCTGCTCCGTGAAAGCGACCAGGCGGTGGGGGAGATCGCGCTGGCCCACGGATTCTCGTCGGGCGCGCATTTTTCCACCGCCTATCGCCATCATTTCGGCATCAGCCCGCGAGATGAGCGATTGGGACAGGCCGGAGGCGAATCATGAAGAAGCAATGTGTCGGCGGGGGTGGCAACACCATAAACGACAGCCATTGGCTGGGCTCCGCTCGCCGAGTGATATCGCCCAACGCCAATGAGCGGCCGGCGGGCGAGATATCGGCCGTGGTGCTGCACGGCATCAGCCTGCCGCCGGGGGAGTTCGGCGGCGACGCCATCGAGCGGCTGTTCACCAATATGCTGGACCTGGATGCGCATCCGGCCTTCGCCGCGATCGCCTCGTTGCGGGTCTCGGCGCATCTACTGATTCGGCGCGATGGCGAGTGCGTCCAGTTCGTGGCGTTCGACCGTCGTGCCTGGCATGCCGGCAAGTCGCGCTGGCTGGATGAAAGGCTGCCGCGCCAGGGACAGCCTTTCATCCAGCGTCAGCCTCTCATCCAGCACCAGGGGCAGCTGCGCGAAGGGCTCAATGACTTCACTGTCGGCATCGAACTCGAAGGCACCGACGAGAGGCCCTATCGGGAGGCGCAGTACCGCGCGTTGTCAGGTGTTCTGGGCGCGCTGATGCAGCGCTACCCCGCAATCTCGAGCGCGCGGATTACCAGCCACGCGCACATTGCGCCGCTGCGCAAGACCGATCCCGGCCCCGCGTTCGACTGGGCTTATCTGCGGCGTTGTCTGACGGAGATCGTTTGAATGCTATGCTTTTGTGGGGGTATCGTGCGCATGGATTGCCTGCGATCCTGATGTTGGTAATTTGGCTACAGGAACGGTACTCGCTTTCTTCTGCGAGATTGACCTTCAAGTTGCTGAAGTTGCGGCATTTACGCGCCGTCCCTAGCACAATCGATGTGTCCGCGAATTGGCAGATGCGAGCGTTTGCGGTATCTTCTTCGCCTGATTTCTCGCGTCACGCACGCCTGCTGTAATTCCATTACAGCCAATAAATCTCGGAAAACGGCCCCAAAAGAGCCGTGCCGGCACCGAAGAGCGCATATTCCCAAGCCCCGCTGCGGCTATCCGCCCCGGCCGGGCGAATGGCAAACCTTTTCCCATTCGGAGAGTTGTCTATGAGTCTGGAGACACGAGAAGATCTCGATCCGGTCGAAACCACGGAGTGGTTGGATTCCCTGGCTTCGGTCGTCGAGCATGAGGGCGAAGAGCGCGCTCAATACATTCTGAGTCGGTTGGCGGACCGCCTGCGTCGTGATGGCTCTTCACCGCCGTTTTCCGGTACCACGCCGCACCGCAACACCATTCCCGTGCATCGTGAAGCCAAGATTCCCGGCGATATGTTCATCGAGCGCAAGATCCGCTCGGCGATCCGCTGGAACGCCATGGTGCAGGTGCTCCGTGCCAACAAGAAGCACAAGGGCCTGGGCGGTCACATCGCCAGCTATCAGTCCAGCGCCACGCTTTATGAAGTCGGTTTCAACCACTTCTTCCGCGCCGACAACGGCGACCACAAGGGCGATCTGCTCTACATCCAGGGCCACGTCACGCCGGGCATCTACGCGCGCTCGTTCCTGGAAGGCCGCCTGACTCAGGAGCAGATGGATAACTTCCGCCAGGAAGTCGACGGTGAAGCTCTGCCGTCCTATCCACACCCCTATCTGATGCCGGACTACTGGCAGTTCCCGACCGTTTCCATGGGTCTGGGCCCGATCCAGTCGATCTATCAGGCCCACGTGATGAAGTACCTGCACTCGCGTGAGCTGGAAGACATGAAGGACCGCAAGGTCTGGGCGTTCCTGGGCGACGGCGAGTGCGACGAGCCGGAATCGCTGGGCGCGCTGCACCTGGCCAGCCGCGAGAAGCTCGACAACCTGATCTTCGTCATCAACTGCAACCTGCAGCGTCTCGACGGTCCGGTACGCGGCAACTCGCGGGTCATCGACGAGCTCGAAGGCGTTTTCCGCGGTGCCGGCTGGAACGTGATCAAGGTGGTCTGGGGCGGCCTGTGGGATCCGCTGTTCGAACAGGACACCAAGGGCATGCTGCAGAAGCGCATGGACGAGGCGGTCGACGGCGAGTACCAGAACTACAAGGCCCAGGGCGGCAAGTACACCCGCGACAATTTCTTCGGCAAGTACGAAGAGACCGCGGAGATGGTCAAGGACTACTCCGACGAGCAGGTCTTCCGGCTCAATCGCGGTGGCCACGATCCGCAGAAGGTCTACGCGGCCTATCACGAAGCGGTCAACAACGCCAACGGTCGGCCCACGGTCATCCTGGCGCATACCGTCAAGGGTTACGGCATGGGCGGCGGCAGCGGCGAAGCCGATATGGAAGCCCACCAGATCAAGTCCATGGAAACCGAGGCGCTGAAGGCATTCCGTGATCGCTTCGGCATCCCGGTTTCCGACGAGCAGATCGAAAGCGGCGACATCCCTTACTACAAGCCCGCGGACGACAGCCCGGAGATGAAGTACCTGCATCTCCAGCGCGAGAAGCTCGGCGGTTTCCTGCCGGCGCGCAAGGCGGATTTCGAGGCGATGGAGATCCCCGCTCTCGATGACAAGATGTTCGCGACGCAGCTCAAGGGCACCGGCGACCGCGAAGTCTCGACCACGATGTCCTTCGTGCGCGTGCTCAACGGTCTGGTCAAGCACAAGCAGCTGGGCTCTCGCATCGTGCCGATCATCCCTGACGAAGCGCGTACGTTCGGGATGGAAGGCATGTTCCGCCAGCTCGGTATCTATGCCGCCGAAGGGCAGAAGTACGAGCCGATGGATGCCGGCCAGATCATGTATTACCGCGAGGACCAGAAAGGTCAGATCCTCGAGGAAGGTATCACCGAGGCCGGTTCCATGTCCGCCTGGATCGCGGCGGCCACGTCCTATGCCAACCATCACCTGCCGTTGATTCCGTTCTACGTCTACTACTCGATGTTCGGCTATCAGCGGGTCGGCGATCTGGTCTGGGCCGCGGGTGACCTTCAGGCGCGCGGCTTCATGGTCGGCGGCACCGCTGGCCGTACCACCATCAACGGTGAAGGCCTGCAGCACCAGGACGGCCACAGCCATATCCTGATGTCCACCGTGCCGACCTGCCGCGCTTACGATCCGTGCTACGGTCACGAGCTGGCAGTCATCATGCAGGATGGTCTGAAGCGGATGTTCCAGGACAAGGAAAACTGCTTCTACTACCTGACCGTGATGAACGAGAACTACTCGCACCCGCAGATGCCGGAAGGTAGCGAAGAGGGCATCGTTCGCGGCATGTACCTGCTCAAGCCGGGCGAGAACGCCGGCAAGAAGAAGGCGCCGCGGGTTCAGCTCATGGGCAGCGGCACGATCCTGCGCGAAGTCGAAGCGGCGGCCGAGCTGCTGGCGGAAGATCACGGCGTGGTTGCCGATGTCTGGAGCGTGACCAGCTTCAACGAACTGCGTCGCGAAGCGCTGGAATACGATCGCCAGCAATTCCTCGACTACGATGAAAAGCGCGAGAAGCCGTGGGTCGTCCAGCAGCTCGACGGTGTCGAAGGGCCGGTCATCGCCTCGACCGACTACATGAAGCTGTATGCCGATCAGATCCGCGCCTGGGTGCCGACCGACTTCCATGTCCTCGGAACCGATGGCTTCGGCCGTTCGGATACCCGTGAGCAGCTGCGTCGCTTCTTCGAGGTCGACCGCTACTACGTGACGATTCAGGCACTGCGTGCGCTGGCCAATCGCGGCGAAATCGACATCAAGGTCGTCAACGATGCCATGAAGAAGTACGGCATCGATCCCGCCAAGCCCAGCCCTCTGTTGTCCTGAGCCCTGCGGTTGGTCTGGACCGGAGTGTCACGTCAAGGCGCTGCCGCCCTGCGGGGCGGTAGCCAGATTGCCTGAGTGAGTCGACCTGCCCCCGGGCAGGTCGACAGATGATAAAGGAGCGCGACCTTGAGTAGCGAAATCATCAAAGTTCCCGACATCGGCGGCAGCGACGATGTCGAAATCATCGAGATCGCGGTGAGCGTCGGCGATGTCATCTCCGCCGAAGACACCATGATCACGCTGGAATCCGACAAGGCCAGCATGGACGTCCCCGCGCCGAAAGGTGGTAGGGTCGTCAAGCTTCTGGTGAAGGAAGGCGACACCGTCTCCGAAGGCGATGACATCCTCGAGCTCGAAGTGGAAGGCGAGGGTGACGACGATGGCCAGGATGACGCTGAAGAAGCGTCTCCCGGCAAGAGTGCCGAAGAAGCCGACGCCAGCGGCGAAGCCGAGAAATCGGAAAAGCCGAACGGAAAGTCGAAAAAGTCTTCCGGTGGTGGCAAGCGGACCGTCGAGATCAAGGTGCCGGACATCGGTGGCAGCGAAGGCGTCGAGATCATCGAAGTCGCCGTCGGCGAAGGCGACGAGATCAGCGAAGAAGATACCCTGATCACGTTGGAATCCGACAAGGCCTCGATGGATGTGCCGAGCCCCTACAGCGGCAAGATCGTTTCGCTGTCGGTCAAGGAGGGCGATAGCGTCTCCGAGGGCGATCTGATCGGCACCATGGAAATCGCCGGCGAAGGCGACGATGAAGGCGACGCCGACGAAGCTGCTCCGGCAGAGGAATCCGACAGTGCCGAGCCCAGCGACGGTGCCGAGGAACAGGACGCCGAAGATCAGGGCGACGAAGAGGAAGGCGGTGACGAAGGTGGCCGCAAGGTAATCCGCGTCCCCGACATCGGTGGTAGCGAAGGCGTCGAGATCATCGAGGTCGCGATCAGCGAAGGCGACGAGATCAACGAAGAAGACACCCTGATCACGCTGGAGTCCGACAAGGCTTCCATGGACGTGCCGAGCCCCTACAAGGGCAAGGTCGTCGAAGTATCGGTCAAGGAAGGCGACAGCGTCTCTGAAGGCGATCTGATCGGCTATATCGAGGCGGCCGGCGCTCCGGGGGCGGGGGCGAAGAAGCCGGCCGAAAGCGGTGCCAGGAAGGGCGGTGAGTCGAAGCAGGCCCCGGCCAAATCCGATGCCGGCAAGCAGTCCGGCGCCAAGCCGGAGAAGGACGTCAGCGGTGAACCGAGCCCGGAAGCCCGTCACAAGCATGGTGACGACAAGACCGAAGGTGCGCGCGTTCATGCCGGCCCGGCCGTGCGCAAGCTGGCCCGCGAACTGGGCGTCGAGCTCAGCGAAGTCAAAGGCTCCGGTCCCAAGGGCCGCATCCTGAAGGATGACGTCGACGGCTTCGTCAAGCAGGTGATGAAGCAGCGCAAGAGCGGTGGCGGCGCAGCACCAGCAGCGGCCACCACCGGTGGCGCAGGCATTCCGCAGGTGCCGGCGATCGATTTCAGCCAGTTCGGCGAGATCGAAGAGAAGCCGATGAGTCGTCTGATGAAGGCAGGCGCCAACAACCTGCATCGCAGCTGGCTCAACGTGCCGCACGTCACGCAGTTCGACGAAGCGGACATCACCGAGCTCGAAGCTTTCCGCAAGTCGATGAAGGCCGAGGCGGAGTCTCAGGGTGCCAAGCTGACGCCGCTGCCGTTCATGATCAAGGCGTGTGCCTATGCGCTGCGCAAGTTCCCGCAGTTCAACTCGAGCCTGCATCCGGACGGCGACAAGCTGATCATCAAGCATTACGTGCATATCGGCGTGGCAGTCGATACGCCGGATGGATTGATGGTGCCGGTGATTCGCGACGCCGACAAGAAGTCGCTGATCGACCTGGCCAAGGAGTCGGTCGAGCTGGCGAAGAAGGCCCAGAACAAGAAGCTGTCTCGCGAGGAGATGAGCGGTGCCAGCTTCACCATCTCGAGCCTGGGCTCGATCGGTGGCACGGCCTTCACGCCGATCGTCAACACGCCGGAGGTAGCGATTCTGGGTGTCTCCAAGTCGTCGATGAAGCCGGTGTGGAACGGTAGCGAGTTCACGCCGCGTCTGATGTTGCCGCTGTCGCTCTCCTATGACCACCGGGCGGTCAACGGTGCCGATGCGGCACGCTTTACCGCCTTCCTGGCGCAGGTGCTGTCCGATATTCGTCGTATGCTGGTCTGATACGGCGAGCGGTCCATCGAACGCCAACGGCTCCTTCGGGGGCCGTTGGCGTTTTTGCAGGTGGCATGGCAGATCGGTGACGAATACGACGAAATGGTGAGGTCCCGTCGAACTTGCTGCCGCGCCTGGCAGGCCCTAGCCCAAAGCGAGTCTTGTGCGTCAACCGATCGGCAGGTATCGTCTTGAGCCATTGACGATGTCGTCTGCGTTGCGCCTCCGACGCCGCTGGCCGGTCTGAAAATCGATACCATTCTAAGGAGCTGTATCAATGCGTTTGATCCTCTTGGGCGCCCCCGGCGCTGGCAAGGGTACCCAAGCCCAGTTCATCTGCGAGCATTTCCACATCCCGCAGATTTCCACCGGCGACATGCTGCGCGCCGCGGTGAAAGAAGGCAGCGAACTGGGACTCAAGGTCAAGGAGACGATGAACAGCGGCGGCCTGGTGTCCGACGATCTGATCATCGCGCTGGTCAAGGAACGCATTGCACAGCCCGACTGTGCCAACGGCTTTCTGTTCGACGGTTTCCCGCGCACCCTGCCGCAGGCGGATGCGATGAAGGATGCCGGCATCAAGCTCGACCATGTGGTGGAAATCGCCGTCGACGACGAGGAGATCGTCAATCGTCTCTCCGGGCGTCGCGTTCACCCCGACTCCGGGCGTGTCTATCACGTCGATTACAAGCCGCCCCAGGAAGAGGGCAAGGATGACGTGACCGGCGAACCGCTGATCCAGCGCGACGACGACAGCGAGAAGACCGTGCGCTATCGCCTCTCCGTCTATCACGATCAGACCGAGCCGCTGATCGGCTATTACCAGGAGTGGGCGGCGAAGGACGCCGAAGCCGCGCCGGCCTATCATCGCATCGCGGGCGTCGGCAGCGTCGACGAGATTCGCGACCAGGTACTTGCCGCACTGGAATCCTGACGGAACGAACCCGTGGTCGCCCGTCATTCGCTCCGCCTTCATGGCGGAGCGATCGTTTTGATGTCCTGATGGCGATATACTCGCTGACTTCTTTTTGCTGCCATTCTCCGAGAAGCCGATGCCGACGTTGCTGGCGCTGGACGCCTCATCTACTGCCTGTTCCTGTGCGCTGATTCGGGACCAGCTCATCGTTCAGCGTTTCGAAATCGCGCCGCGCGAGCATACGCGCCTGTTATTGCCGATGGTCGACGAGGTGCTGGCGGAAGCGGGTGTGTCGCTCGGCCAGCTCGACGCGGTCGCGTATGGGCAGGGGCCGGGCTCGTTCACCGGCCTGCGGATTGCCGCCGGCGTCGCTCAGGGACTCGCCTACGGTGCCGATCTGCCGCTGATGGGTGTGTCGACCCTGGAGGCGCTGGCGCTGGCGGCGCATCGTAAATGGCACGCCCGCCATGTGATCGCGGCGCTCGATGCCCGCATGGACGAGATCTACGTAGGTGCCTATCACTGCCTCGACGGTGCCCTGACCGTCGCCCTCGAGGAGCGGGTCATGCCGCCTTCGCAGCTGCGATTGCCCAAGGCCGACCATGCCATCGAGTGGCTGGGGATAGGCAGCGGCTGGCAACTTTTGTCCGGCATTCCTGTCGACGTACAGGCCGCATTGCCGCAAACCCTTCCCGACGAACTACCCGCGGCGGAAGATCTCGTTCGTCTGGCTGCCACGTCATGGGAGCGTGGCGCGCGAGGTAGCGCGCCTCACGAGGTCGTCCCCGTCTATCTACGCGATGAGGTCGCGTGGCGAAAGGCGTGACAGTTCGAGGCCCATTGGCGTGGCCTCTTCGTACAAGGATATCGAAAGAAAATGGATGTTTTTCAACTGGCCGCACTCGCCATCATCCAGGGCTTGACGGAATTCCTGCCCATTTCTTCTTCCGCGCATCTCATTCTACCGTCTCAGCTGTTCGGCTGGTCCGACCAGGGGCTGGCCTTCGATGTCGCGGTCCATATCGGCTCGCTGGGAGCCGTGCTGTTCGCCTTTCGCCAGGAGGTCTGGCGTATTCTCCACGCCTGGTCCACCCAGTTCGGCGGACGTGGGCAGACGCCCGAGAGTCGCCTGGGATGGGCGATCATCGTCGGCACGATTCCGGCGGTGATCGTCGGTCTGCTGATCGAGGATTGGGTCGAGAACGCAGGGCGCTCGGTGCTGGTCATTGCCACGACGACGATTGTTTTCGGCATGCTGCTGGGTATTGCCGACAAGCGCGGCAGTCGGGTGCAGCCGATCGAGAAGATGACGCTCAAGACCGCGCTGCTGATCGGGCTGGCCCAGGCGATTGCGCTGATCCCCGGCACCTCGCGTTCCGGCATCACCATGACCGCCGCGTTGATGCTCGGCTTCACGCGTCAGGCCGCGGCACGCTTCTCGTTCCTGCTTTCGATGCCGCTGATCCTGGCGGCCGGGTCGCTCAAGGGGCTCGAACTGGCACAGTCCGGTACCGCGACCCAGTGGCATGAGATTCTGCTCGGTGTCGCTTTCTCGTTCGTGGCCGCCTGGCTCTGCATCAAGCTGTTCCTGGCCGCGCTGGACAGGATCGGCATGATGCCTTTCGTGATCTACCGGCTACTGCTCGGCATTGCGTTGTTCGTATGGGCGACGTGAGCGGCAACGCGCCGTTGGTCGTGGTTGGCGAGTCGCTGACCGACCTGGCCGAACGCTATGGGCTGCCCTGGGCACCGTCGGCGCCGGGGAGCGGGCTGGTTCTGCAGCGAGCCGAGCACGGCCTCGAAATCGCTGGCGATCCCAAGCGCTATGGTCATCCGATACGCGCGGATTTCGTCTCCGGTGCGGCCGCCCATCGCCGCCGCTTCGGTGGCGGTCGCGGCCAGCTCGTCGCCAAGGCCTGTGGTTTCGGCAAGGGCGTGGTGCCCCGGATCGTCGATGCCACGGCCGGCCTTGGGCGGGACGCTTTCGTGCTGGCTTCCCTTGGAGCCGAGGTGTTGATGGTCGAGCGGGTCGCGGCGATTCACGCCTTGCTGGAATCGGCCCTGTCGCAGGCTGAGGCCGACGAGGAAGTCGTCGAGATCGCCGGGCGTCTTTCATTGCGGCACGCCGATAGCGCAACGGCACTGGCGGAAGCGGTGCGCGACTGGCCGCACGCCCCCCAGGTCGTGCATCTCGATCCGATGTTCCCGCATCGGGAGAAATCGGCGCTGGTCAAGAAGGAGATGCGGCTGTTTCGCGAACTGGCCGGAGATGACGACGACGCCCCCCGTTTGCTGGAAGCGGCGCTGGATGTCGCCACGCATCGCGTGGTGGTCAAGCGCCCCCGCAAGGCACCTCCCATCGAGGGGCCGCCGCCGCACCATGTCATCGAGGGGAAGACGAGCCGTTACGATCTCTACGTGCATCGTTCCCTGAAGGGTTGAGGCTCGGCACGGACGAGTCCGGCTGGCCCCGGTGACGCTTGAACAGTATCAGCCAGAGCGCGAACCCGATGAGCAACCCGCCGACGGCATGGGCCCAGCCGACCTGCTCGCCGAGGAACAGCGTTCCCCACAGTACACCGAACATCGGCACCAGCATGGTGACCGTCAGCGGCTTGATCGGCCCCAGCTCTTCGACGAGCCGGAAATAGAGCAGGTAGGCGAAAGAGGTGCAGGCAAGGCCCAGCGCCGCGACGGCCCACCAGACGTTGGCCGAGGTCCAGCTGCGGGCGCTGTCGTCCAGCCATAGCTGCGCGGCCATGAAAGGGCCCAGCAGCAGCGTGGCGCCAAGCTGCGATCCCAGGGCGATCAGGCGGGAGTCGAGGCCGCCTCGCTGCGCGATCCAGCCTTTCACCAGGAACCCGCTGAGTCCGTAGCAGCTGGCCGCCACCAGGCAGGCGGCAGCGCCGATCAGCAGTCCGCCGCTGATCGCCACCGGGCCGGTGCCCACCAGTACGCCGACGCCAAGCATTCCCGCCGCAACCCCGATCAGACGGTCTCGCGTCAGCTGTTCATGAAAATGGATGGCGCCGATGACGACGCCCATCAACGGCGTCGAGGCGTTGAGCATCGCTGAATAGCCGGCGGGTAGATACTGCGCCGCGATGCAGAACATGGCGAACGGGATGCCGGAGTTGATCATGCCGATCGCCAATGTTGCCTTGAACTTGCCGTCGAAGCGCCAGCTCGTGCGCAGGAGAGCCAGGATCATTACCAGCCCCAGCGTCCCGAGGAACACCCGAAAGAAGGCGGTAGGAAAGGCGCCTAGCGCTGGCGTTGCGATACGCATGAACAGAAAGCTGGCGCCCCACAGTGCGGAAAGCAGCAGCAGGCGACCAAGCGATGATAACGGCATGTCGAGAGAGTCTCCGAATGTGATCGCGGCTAGCGTAAACGGGTTGTCCATCGATGTCTGGTCGTTTTCGGCATTGGCGTCTGCAATGGGAGCGTGATCGGGTTTGCCGACATGGCGCGATCGGAGAGCGGTCCATTGTCGACCGGCGAATTTTGTCGAGATCCCGCAAGACAACTATGCTCAAGGATCAGCGGAACGACTCTGCTGCAATAACCGTGATCAAGGAGCCAGGGATGTACGAAGATCAAGTGAAAGGACGCACCGAAGAACTCAAGGGCCATGCTCAGGAAGCTGTCGGCAGCTTCACCGAAGACGATGACCTGCGTCACGAGGGCAAGGCGCGCCGGACTGCAGGGAAGTTGCAGGCCAATTACGGCGAGAAGCTCGACGAAGTTCGTGAAGCTACCGTCAAGAACCCGATCAGCGCGTTGGCGATTGCTGGCGGCGTAGGCGTCTTTCTGGGGATTCTTCTCGGTCGGCGTTGAGATCTGCCCCGAACGGTTTGCCGACAGATGGCTTTCGACCCCGGCTCCAGGCCGGGGTCGTCGTTTGAGACCGTCCTTCGCGCTCATCGGTTGAACGGGCAACGACTCGCGAGATTTTCCGCCACTGGCGCCCAGCCAGCAGGGCTTGCAGTCTCGCTAGCGAGACCGGAAAGTGTCTCGCTCATCACCACATGGGCCGTTTGCTGTGTTGACTCCTCTCATTTATCTCGCCGCGGCAGTGGCAGAAATCGCCGGCTGTTTCGCTTTCTGGGCATGGTGGCGGCTGGATCGATCGCCTCTGTGGATGGTTCCCGGCGTCATGAGCCTGATGCTGTTCGCCT
This sequence comes from Salinicola sp. 4072, assembly GCF_036663415.1. Taxonomy (NCBI): domain Bacteria; kingdom Pseudomonadati; phylum Pseudomonadota; class Gammaproteobacteria; order Oceanospirillales; family Halomonadaceae; genus Salinicola; species Salinicola sp. 4072. Next base: position 53,391 of record NZ_JAXOVV010000025.1, read on the forward strand.
GGCTGTTGACCCTGGTGGATAGTGACTACGCCGGTCGCGCTTATGCCGCCTATGGCGGTGTCTATATCCTCGCGTCGCTATTGTGGCTATGGGTGGTCGAGCAGCGCATGCCCGATCGATGGGACGTGGCCGGTGCGACGATCTGTCTGGTCGGCGCCGGCGTCATACTGTTCGGGCCGCGTGGTTGAGAGGCGTCTGAAGGCATGGCATTGCCCGGAAGACAACGCTCAATACGGTTGTCACCAACCGCCGCTAAAATCCGCTGGCATTTGACGCGAAAAAGTCTTGAGGCCAGTCTCTGACGAGGTCATTATCTGCGGCCTCTCGACGGTCCCCGTGGACCGGGCGGGGGACCAAGACCGGGGTGGCATCGGGTCGGGGTGCGCTGAAGAGTTGCCCACTACCGATAAGACCTTATCACTGTTGACTTTTCCCGATCTGGAAGGAATTCATGAGCAAAGTCCTGATTGTTGGTGCCGGCGGCGTCGGTGGTGTCGTGACCCATAAGTGCGCGCAGCATCCCGAGGTGTTCAGCGAGATCTGTCTTGCCAGCCGCAACGAAGCCAAGTGCAAGGCGATCGCCGAGCAGTTGCCGCGTCCGATCCAGACCGCCCAGGTCGATGCCGACAGCGTCGAAGCCCTGGTCGCGCTGATCGAGTCGTTCAAGCCGGACATTCTGATCCATGTGGCCCTGCCGTATCAGGACCTGACCATCATGGAAGCCTGCCTGCAGACCGGCGTGCCGTATCTGGATACCGCCAACTACGAACACCCGGACGAGGCCAAGTTCGAGTACAAGGAGCAGTGGGCGTTCCAGGATCGCTATACCAAGGCGGGCGCGATGGCCACGCTGGGCTGCGGCTTCGATCCGGGCATGACCAACATCTACTGCGCCTATGGCCAGAAGAACCTGTTCGACGAGATCCATCGCATCGACATTCTGGATGCCAACGGTGGCGATCACGGCTATCCGTTCGCGACCAACTTCAACCCGGAAATCAACATTCGCGAGATCACCGCGAACGGGCGTTACTGGGAGAAGGGCGAATGGGTCGAGACCGCGCCGCTGGCCGAAAAACGCAAGTTCGACTTCGACGGCATCGGCGAAAAGGATCTTTACCTGCTTTATCACGAAGAGCTCGAGTCGCTGTCCCAGAACATCAAGGGACTCGAACGCATTCGCTTCTGGATGACCTTCTCCGAGAAGTACATCACGCATCTGAAGGTGCTCGAGAACGTCGGCATGACCAGCATCGAACCGATCGAGGTCGATGGCGTCGAGATCTCGCCGCTGCAGTTCCTCAAGAAGGTGCTGCCGGACCCGGCTTCGCTCGGCCCGCGCACCAAGGGCAAGACCAACATCGGTGTCATCCTCGACGGCATCAAGGATGGCAAGCGTCGTAAGGTGTACATCTACAACATCTGCGATCACGAGAAGTGCTACGAGGAAGTCAAATCCCAGGCGATCTCCTACACTACCGGCGTGCCGGCGGTGACCGGGGCGATGCTGATGCTGCAAGGCATCTGGAAAGGCGAGGGCGTGTTCAATGTCGAACAGCTCGACCCCAACCCGTTCATGGAGCGCATCGGCGAGATGGGGCTGCCGTGGCAGATGGTCGAGCTAGATCCCGATCAAGACCCGCTGGCCTGAGCGCGCGATGACTGATATTTCCTCCAAGGCCGAAGGCTATCCCTTCGACATCAGCGCTAGCCCGTCGCCGGCCTACGTGGTCGACGACGCCCTGTTGCGTCGCAATCTGGAGCTGCTGGGCCGCGTGCAGGCCGACAGTGGCGCCAAGATCCTGCTGGCGCTGAAGGGGTTCGCCATGTGGAACACCTTCCCGCTGGTCAGCCAGTATCTGGTCGGGACCACCGCCAGCGGGCAGGACGAGGCCCGCCTCGGCGCCGAGACGTTCGGCGGCGAGGTGCATGTCTATTCTCCGGCGTTTACCGCGCCGGAGATGGACGTGGTGCTGCGCTACGCCGATCACCTCAGCTTCAATTCGCCGCGCCAGTGGCGTCATTTTCGTGAAACCGTGAAAGCGGCCCCGCGCAAGGTATCGTGCGGGCTGCGCGTCAATCCCGAGCATTCCACCGGTGAGGTTGCGCTCTACGACCCCTGTGCAGCGGGCTCGCGCCTGGGCACGCGGGCGGCGGATCTGGCCCCGGAAGATCTCGCAGGGCTGGAGGGGCTGCATTTTCACGCGCTGTGCGAGCAGAACAGCGATGCGCTGGAAGAGACGCTGGCGGCGTTCGAGACCAGGTTCGGGCAGTATCTGGGCGGGCTTCGCTGGGTAAACTTCGGCGGCGGCCACCACATCACGCGTGCCGACTACGATGTGGAGCGGCTGATACGGGTGATTCGCGAGTTCCGGTCGCGCTACCCGCATCTGGAGGTCTACCTCGAGCCGGGTGAAGCGATCGCGCTGAATACCGGCTATCTCGTCTGCACCGTGCTGGATATCGTCGAGAACGATGGCCCCATCGCGATTCTGGACACCTCGGCGACGGCACACATGCCCGACGTGCTGGAGATGCCGTATCGGCCCGAAATCATCGGCGCCGCCAAACCTGGCGAGAAGGCATACACCTATCGCCTGGGCGGCACGACCTGCCTGGCCGGCGACGTGATCGGCGACTACGCATTCGATGCGCCGCTCGAGATTGGCGATCGCCTGGTCTTCACCGACATGGCGCACTACACCATGGTCAAGACCACGACGTTCAACGGCATCCGGCTGCCGTCGATCTGCCGGATCGACGAAGAGAGCCGGGAAGTCCGCACGGTCAAGACCTTCGGCTACGTGGACTATATGCAGCGGCTGAGTTGAGTTCATAGGGAAGGTTCGTGCCTTCGACGCCCCGCATTTGCAATGCGGGGCGTTTTTCATAGCTAGACGGGTGTCGGCTGCTCCGGTGAAATCTGCCGGGAAGACTGGTACTGCGTGATGATATCCAGCAGTTCCTGGCCGAAGCTTGGAAGAACATGATCTTCGCGGATCAGCACGCTGCGTTCCCGATAAGCCCAGGCGTCGCTCAAGTGGCGCACGCTCAGTCGCATGTGGTCCCGATAACGCAAGGCACAGGATTCGGGGAGAATTCCGACGCCGACGCCAGCCTCGATCATGCGGCACGCCGATTCGAAACCGAACACCTGGATCCTGACCGGCAGCGGCTTGCCGAACTCCAGCGCCTTGCTTTCCAGATAATGAAACAGGGTACTGCCCTCATGCAGAGTGACATGCGGATAGTCCAGGGCGTCTTCGTAGGTGATCTCCTCGCGCTCAGCCAAAGGATGATCGAGCGGGGTCGCCAGTACCAGCCTGTCCCGGCTGAACGGCAGGGTCTTCAGCCGGGAGGGCACGTCGACGCCGACCATGATGCCGAGAATGCCCATGTCGGCGGTGCCATCGAGAACGCCGCGAATGATGTCGTTGGTCAGACGCTCCTGCAGGTCCACGGTGATACCGGGGCGTGACGCGAGGAAATCGGCGAGCACCTCTGGCATGAACTCGATGACCGCCGTCGTGTTGGCGAATATCCGCAGGTGGCCGATGGCATCGCTGGCGTAGCCGGAAAATTCGCTCTTGACGCGCTCGACCTGGCGCAGGATGAGGCGCGCATGTTGCAGCAGTCGCTCGCCGGCGGGTGTCAGTTCGACCCCCTGGCTGCTGCGATAGAACAGCCGGCTTTCCAGTTGCGCCTCGAGTGACTTGATGCGGCCGCTGACCGCTGCCGTCGAGAGATGCGCGCGCTGGGCGCCTGCCGTCAGGCTGTTCTCTTCGGCGACATGGACGAAGATGCGCAGATCGGCGAGATCGAAATGCATTAGGCGGGTTCCTTCAGCGCTCGGTAGGTCGCGACGAGTTATAGTCAAATCTGGTGGATGGCAGTCAGGCGGCAGTCCTGTCTGACTGATCGGTTACCTGCTCCCCATCCTGGAACCGGACGTTGTTCACGACCAGCTCCAGCTTTCTAAACCCCTTGATGC
>NZ_JAXOVV010000026.1:0-54748 GCF_036663415.1 Salinicola sp. 4072
CTGCCGCGTGACAGCCGACCCGGCGCCAACGATCTCAGCACCGACCTGAACGGCGACCCGCGCCTGGCGATCTTCCGCCAGACCGACAACGGCATTCCCATGCGCATGGCGATCTTCGCCCACCTGCTGCAGGTCGAGGACCTGATCGAACAGGATCCGCGTGACGTACGCTGGTTCGTGCCGCCGAGCTTCGGCGTCGACGACCGCACGCTCTGAATCAGCGCCGCGCCTGCCAGAACAGCGAAAACAACTCCGATTGCGAGCTGACACCCAGCTTGGCGTAGAGATGCTTCTTGTGGGCGCGCACCGTCTCGATCGAGATTGCCAGACGGCGGGCAATCTCCTTGGTCGAGCTGCCACCCAGCATCAATTGGCTGACTTCGCGCTCACGCTCAGTCAAGGCGTAGCGTGAATCCAGTTCGCTCGGCGCGCTAGGCCGGGGATGCCAGGGATGTGGTCCCGGCGGAGCGCCTTCCTCACCCTCGAATTCGAAATGCATGCGCTGGCGCATCAATGCCAGCACCCAAGGCTGGATGAGGCTCAACAGTCCCAGCGCGGCGTGATCGAAGGTCCGCGTCGAGCCAAGTGACAGACACAGCGTGCGCTCGGCGTCGAGCGGGCAATTGAACTGCACCTCGTCAGCGACGATATTGCGCTGGAAATAGCGCTGATAGTACTCGGTGTGCCGAAAGCACTGCGGCGCTACATCGGCTAGAGTGTAGACCCCCTCGCGAGCGCACCCCTTGGCGTCAATATAGAACGGATCGAGCAGATACAGGCCTCGCTGATAGTCCTGAAACAGCGCGTCGTCGGCGCCGTCGTCCTCGTCACTCTCCGCGAGGATTCGAGGCGGACGGTGGTGGTGGAAGATCAACGCTACCCAGGTATCGAAATGCACTTCCCTCGCCAGCCGCCGGACGAGAGCCAGCCAGAAGCCGGCACGATCCACGTTCTCCGCCAGTTGGCCAAAGGCGCGATGCCACTCCAGGCTTTCCAGCGAGGTCATCTCAACTGAGCCTGTCTCCGGCCGAGTTCGATGAGTCATTGTTTTTTCTCTTTCAAGCCAAGCGGTGTCCCCCAATCGGGTTACCCCGCTTGCGGGATAGGCAGTGGCGCGGGATTAGGGATACTGAAAGCCATCAGCTCCCGTTCCAATCACAACTTTCCGGAGTGTTCCATGCAGCTTGTCCTGGCACAACTCGCCAGCCGTGAAGGCGAAATCGAGCACAACCTCACCCGAGCGCTCGAGGTCGTTCATGCCGTCGACGACGATACCGCGCTGATCGTCTTTCCCGAAACGCATCTGAGTGGCTTTGCCGAACCTGGGCATGTACTCGATCGTGCCCTGACGCTCGACGGGCCGGAACTCGAGGCATTGATCGAGGCCAGCCGCAAGCGCGATCTGGCGATCGCCATCGGCCTGCTGGAGCGAGATGGCGAGACCGTGTTCAACACTACCGTGCTGATCACGCCCGAAGACGGTATCGCACTACGCTACCGCAAGACCCACCTGTGGCCGGACGAACGCACGCTGGTTCAGCCAGGCGATGCGCTTCATTGTCTCGAATGGCGCGGCCGATGCATCGGCCTGTTGATCTGCTACGACCTGGAATTCCCCGAGCCGGCCCGCGCGCTGGCAACCATGGGTGCCGACCTGCTGGTGGTGACTAACGGCAACATGGATCCCTACGGCCCCGTGCATGCCCGTGCCTCTCAGGCCAGAGCCCAGGAAAACCAGTGCTTCCTGGCCATGAGCAACCGGGCCGGTCAGGGTGCCGGACTCACCTTCGCCGGCGAGAGCGCATTGATCGGCCCCGATGGCGACACCCTGTTCCGAGCCGGTCGCGAGGAGACCGTTCAAGCGCTGCATCTGGATCCGGCGCGCCTCTCCAGCGCCAAACAGGACTACCACTACGCAGAGGATCGCCGTCTAAGCCTCAGGGGGCATCTCGAAACCCAGGGCTCGCGGCGCAGCTGGCATTTCGACTGAACGCCGTTCCGGCTCCCTGCGTTCATCACGACGACGGCTGTTAGCCGCAAAGACCACGATTCGTAAAACAACCACACTTCGTAAAACAACGACAACAGGACATGACGATGTCGGAAATGAAGAAGACTCTCACCCTATCCCAGGTCGTGCTGTTCGGCCTGGCCTACATGACCCCGATCATCGTGCTCGGCACCTTCGGGGTACTGGCGGTGGTCACCCAAGGCGCGGTGGCGGGTGCCTATCTCGCCGCGCTGGTGGCGATGCTGTTCACCGCCCACAGCTACGGCCGCATGGCCGCCGCCTATCCCGTCGCCGGCTCTGCCTACGCCTACGTTCGTCACGCCATCGATGATCGGCTGGGATTCCTCGCTGGCTGGGCCATTCTGCTCGACTATCTGTTCCTGCCGATGGTGATCTGGCTGATCGGGGCGGCCTATCTGAACTCCGCCTTCCCGACCATCCCGACGGCGCTATGGCTGCTGGCGTTCATCGGCGTGACCACGGTGATCAACGTGCTGGGACTGAAGCTGGCCAGCCTGGTCAATAGCGCCATGATGCTGATCCAGATGCTGGTGCTGGTCGCCTTCGTCGGCCTCAGCCTGCGCTACCTTCTCGGCGACCCGACCCAGCCACTGTTCAGCCTTACGCCCTTCCTGGGCAGCGACAATGCCTCGCTGCCGATACTGATGGCCGGTGCGGCCGTCGCCTGCTATTCGTTTCTCGGCTTCGATGCCGTGACCACGCTGACGGAGGAAACCAAGGATCCCGAGCGCACGCTGCCCCGGGCGATCCTGTTGATCACGCTGCTGGGCGGGCTGATCTTCATCATCGTCTCCTACTGCGTCCAGCTCGCGGCGCCGGGCTTCGACTTCGCCAATCCGGACGCCGCCGCCTACACCATCGCGCGCAACATCGGCGGTGACGTGTTCGTGTCGATCTTCCTGATCGGATTGGTCGTGGGTCAGTTCGCCTCGGGCATCGCCGCCCAGGCCAGCGGTGCACGCCTAATCTACGCCATGGGCCGCGACGATGTGTTACCGCGCCGCTGGCTCGGCCGTCTGGGTCGTCATGGCACGCCCGTGGGCGGGCTGCTTCTGAGCGCCGTGGTGGCCTTGCTGGCGCTGACGATGGATGTGCTTTCTGCGGCCTCGTTCATCAATTTCGGCGCTTTCCTGGCCTTTGCCCTGGTCAACCTGGCGGTGATCTTTCATTACTATCTCAAGGAGGGCCGCCGTGGCCCGAGCGATACCCTGCGCTTTCTGGTATGCCCGGCGATCGGACTCGGCGCGATCGTGTGGCTGCTGTTCAGCCTCGATCACAAAGCGGTCATGCTTGGCTCGATATGGCTACTGGCAGGATTGGGCTGGCTGCTGTGGCTGACCCGCGGCTTCCGACGCCCCACGCCGGAGTTGCATATCGACGCGTGAAGCAGCATCTTCTGTAAAGTAGGAACGGGTTCTCGCCGGGTGCGGGGCCCCGTTCTCCGGCATCCATCGAGCGGCGATGCCTCGCACGCTTCTCGCAATTTCCTCGCGCCAGCCCCGCCTCACATTCCCCCGTCGAAACGACGCGGCCTGCGAACACGACACGAACCATCATGCTGTCGAATATTCCATCATTCATCCCATATCCAGCGTTCTCGATATTCCGCTATGGGATAGCCAGATCGGCTCTGAACCGGATTGTAACATCGTGAAAAATAAGGCATTAAACGGCGATAAATCGGGTTTTTCATCGCGAATTCGGCAGGGAAAAGACCAGCGAGAAGGGCTGCGTGGCTGTCGGAATTCACGTCGTACGGCAGGAAATGGTGTTATTAAATAGTTGACATCGACCACGGCATTGATGACACACTGAGCGAGCCAGGTCACCCTTCGACATGGCAGAATCAACAATTACAAGCGCAGCGCGCAACCCAAGACGGACTTCCTATGACAGTTTATTCGTCGTCGGCGACAACCGCCTCCTGGTACCGGGACTCCATCGCCGTCGAGCTCGAGCCAGCGCTCCCGCTGGAAGGCGATCATCGCGCCGATGTCTGCGTGATCGGCGCGGGCGTTACCGGTTGCTCCGCCGCGCTGCATCTGGCTCAGCAGGGATACCGCGTCATCCTGCTCGAAGCGCTGAACGTGGGGCACGGTGCCTCCGGGCGCAGCGGCGGGCAGATACTGCCGGGCCTGGGTACCGACATACGTACCGTCGAAAACGCCCTGGGTCGATCCGCCGCCCGCGATATCTGGGAAATGAGCCGCGAAGCCGTCAGGCTGACCGCCCACCTCGTCGAGCAACACCAGATACCCTGCGAGATGTCCTGGGGCTATCTCCACGCCGCGGTCAAGCCTCGGCACGTCGTCGAGCTCCGGCACTGGCAGGAGCGGATGGCCCGCGACTTCGACTATCACGGGCTCGAGTGGCGGGAAGGTGACGCGCTGCGCGAGCACGTCGTCACCGATGCCTATCCGGCGGCGCTCTGGGAGCGCGAAGCCGGCCATCTGCACCCCCTCAATTACACGCTCGGCCTGGCCCGGGCCGCCCAGCAAGCCGGAGCGATCCTTCATCAGTTCAGCCCCGTGGTCGATATCCGGCACGGCAAGCAGACCACCGTCGTCACCGAACGCGGCCGGGTCGTGGCCGATCACGTGGTCATCGCCACCAACGCCTACGGCGACCGCCTGGTGCCCCAGATGAGCGGGCGCATCATGAGAGCGGCCAACTACATGATCGCCACCGCGCCCATGAGTGAGCAGCAGGCCGCCCAGGTTCTCCCCCGGAACGATGCATTGTCGGACACCAACTTCGTACTCGATTACTATCGCCTTTCGAGAGACAGACGCCTGATCTACGGCGGGGAGGTGAGTTACGACGGCCGCCCGCCACGAGGTCTGGAGGCGCGTACCGACGCCAAGATACGGCGCCTGTTCCCGGTGCTGAAAGAGATCGATATCGAATATCGCTGGGGGGGAGACGTGGCCATCACGATGAATCGCGCGCCGGACTTCGGCCGGCTGGCGCCCAATGTCTTCTATGCCCAGGGCTACTCCGGCCACGGAATGGCGCTGGCGGGGCTGGCCGGCAAGCTGCTGGCCGAGACCATTGCCGGGCAAAGCGAGCGCTTCGACATCTTTTCCGCCATGCCCCACCGGATGTTCCCGGGCGGGCGGTGGCTACGGACTCCCCTGCTGGTACTGGCAACCAATTTCTACAAGCTTCGCGACCGGCTGTGACGAGCGGCAAGCACGACGAGGAGTGCCCAATGACCGATTTGACGAACGCCGTGAACACCACCGAGCGCCTGGATCGAGAGGAGACTCGCGTGGCGGCGGCAGATGCGGCGGCGAGAGGCAAGCGCGGCGCTTCCTCGATCAGGATGCAGGGGTTACGCAAGCAGTTCGGACGCGATGCCATTGCGCTGGCGGGAGTCGACCTGGACATCCACGCCGGCGAGTTCTTCACCCTGCTGGGGCCGTCCGGGTGTGGCAAGACGACGCTGCTGCGTATCCTCGCCGGGCTGGAAGAGGCCGATGACGGCCAGCTGACGATCGGGGGCAAGGATGTCATCGACACCCCGCCGCATCAGCGCAGCGTCAACACGGTGTTCCAGTCCTACGCGCTGTTTCCCCATCTGTCGGTGCGGGAGAACCTGGCGTTCGGCTTGAAGATGCGCGGCGTCGCGGCCAAGGCGCGTGAAGCCAAGGTGGCGGAGATCGCCCGGTTCATCCAGCTGGGCGATCTGGTCGACCGCCGTATCGACCAGTTGTCCGGCGGTCAGCGCCAACGCATCGCCCTGGCGCGGGCCCTGGTCTGCGAACCCGACGTGTTGCTGCTGGACGAACCGCTTTCAGCGCTGGATGCCGGCCTGCGCAGCCAGCTGCAGGTCGAGCTGCTGCGGGTACAGAAGCGGCTCGGCATGACCTTCGTGTTCGTCACCCACGACCAGGACGAGGCGATGGTGATGTCGGATCGAATCGCCGTGCTCGACGACGGCCACATCCAGCAGGTCGGCCCGCCCCAGGAGGTCTACGAGCGCCCCGTCAACGCCTTCGTGGCCCGCTTCATGGGGCACGGCAACCTGTACCGGATCCATCGCCGCGACGGCTCGCGCCTGAGCACGGAAATCGGCACGCTGCAGATGGACGGGGACAGCCAGGGCGAGCTGGTGCTGATGCGCCCGGAAACGCTGGATCTCAAACCGGGCCACGTCGAAGGTCCCAACCATCTGCCCGGCACCATCACGGAACGGCTCTATCGCGGAAGCCATGCGGAGTTCCGCATCAATATCGCGGACACGACGCTGCAGGCCACCGTCAACAACCGTGGCAGGCGGCTACCGAACGTGGGGGACGAGGTGACGGTCGTCGTCGCCCCGGAAGACCTCGTGACGCTGAGCGAGTGAGGCCCGACATGTCGACGAACACGATCGCGGTAATGGGACGCAGCCAGGGCATGGTCCGCGAGGCGCGTCATCTCCTGTTCACGGTGGCCCCGGGTGCCCTCTGGATCGTCATCTTCCTGGTGCTGCCAAGTCTCTACCTGATGGCCGTTGCTTTCATGACCAACGGCCCCTACGGCCTGCCGCAGATGCCGCTGTCGCTGAACTCGTTCAAGCAGCTGGCCGGGGTCGGCTTCCTGGGCTGGAGCCCGGGCAATCTCTATACGCTGCTGCGCTCGCTGTGGCAGACCCTGGTCGCGACCGGGCTGGTAGTGCTGGTGGCGTATCCGCTCGCCTACTACATCACGACCTGCCAGGCGAAGTGGCGGCCGATCATGCTCCTGCTGGTGGTGGTGCCCTCCTGGACCAACCAGGTGATTCGCACCTTCGGCTGGATGAACCTGCTGGCGCCCGGCACGCCGCTCTCCAACGCGGCCGAAGTACTCGGTTTCATTTCCCCCAACATGGGTTTGTATCCCTCCAACTTCGCGGTGACGCTGGGGCTGGTATACAACTTCCTGCCCTTCATGGTGCTGCCGCTCTACGCCGCCTTCGAGAAGCTCGATACCGCCCAGGTCGAAGCGGCGCAGGATCTCTACGCCAAGCCGACACGGGCGTTCTGGCACGCCGTCTTCCCGCAGACGCTACCGGGGCTGCTGGCCGGAATCGTGCTGGTCGCAATTCCCGCCTTCGGCATGTACGTCATTCCGGAGCTGCTCGGCGGCGGCAAGGCGATGATGCTCGGCAATCTGGTCGCTACCCAGTTCTCCGGCGGTTCCAACTGGCCGCTGGGCGCGGCCGGCGCGATCCTGATGCTGATCGCGACCTTCATCGGGCTGTTCGCGATGCGGCGCATCGGCAAGCGCCTGGGTGGCGGCGAGGAGGTGGTGATATGAGAAAGCGAACCCTCAAGCGCGGCCTGACGGCCTTCTGGTGGATCACGCTGGTGTTCCTGTACCTGCCGCTGGCCGTGGTGGTGCTGTTCTCCTTCAATGCCTCCAACAGCGCCGCCAGCATGACCGGCCTGTCGCTGCGCTGGTATCACCAGCTGCTCGGCAACGAGCAAATCATGACCGCCTTCGGCAATACCCTGGTCCTGGCGATCTGCTCGTCGGTCATCGCGCTCGTCATCGGCTGCCTGATCGGCTACGGCATGTATCGTCATCGCCACCGCAAGCTCGGCTGGCTGATCGTGCTGATCTACCTGCCCATCGTGCTGCCGGACATCGTTTTCGGCATTTCCGAGATGGCCTTCTTCGTCCAGTTCCACCGGCTGACCGGTCTGCTCCAGCCGGGGCTCGGGACCATGATCATCGCCCACGTGACCTTCCAGATTCCGTTCGTCGCGCTGATCGTCTATTCACGCTTCGTCGGACTCGACCCGACGCTGTTCGAAGCGGCCAAGGATCTCTACGCCACGCCCGTCAAACGCGTCGTCCACTTCATGCTGCCGACCATCAAGCCGGCGCTGATATCCGCCTTCTTTCTCTCCTTCACGCTGTCGGTGGACGACTTCGTGATCAGCTTCTTCACGGCGGGGCCGGAGAGCGCCACGCTGCCGATCTACATCTGGGGCGCGATCAAGAAAGGCGTGTCGCCCGAGATCAATGCCATCGCCACGCTGATGATCGGCGCGGTAGCGATGGCCGCCGCGATCAGCCTGTTGTTCAGCCGTAAAAACCAGCACAGTCGCAAACGTCAATCCTGACCTGAGAGCCCGCGCACGGGTAAACACTGAAGAGACAGCAAGGAAAAAAGCCCATGTCGAAGCACAACAAGACTGCCGCCGCCGTTGCCTTCTGCAGCCTGCTATTGGGAACCGGCGCACAGGCCGCGGAAGACAAGCTCTACCTGTTCAACTGGACCGAGTACATGGACCCGGAGATCATCACGGCGTTCGAGCAGAAGTACGACGTCGAGGTGGTACAGAACTACTACAACTCGCTGCCGGAGATGTTCGCCAAGCTGAACGCGGGCGGCGCGTCCCAGTACGACATCATCGTCCCCTCCAACTACTACGTGCCGCGACTGATCGAGACGGGCCTGGTCCAGAAGCTCGACCGCGCGAAGATTCCCAACTTTGCCAACGTCAAGGAGCAGTTCAAGGACCCGAGCTTCGACCCGGGTTCCGCATACTCCGCGCCCTACCAGTGGGGCACGACAGGCATGATCTACAACACCGACACCTTCCCGGACGCTCCCAACAGCTGGTCGCTGATGTTCGACCCGGAGGTCAATCCCGACTATCCGTTCGCCATCATGGGCGACGGCCAGGTGGCCATCGGCGCCGCCTGCGGTGCGCTGGGCAAGCCCTATGACTGCGACACGCTGGACAGCTGGCGCGAAGCCGCCAAGCTGATGATCGAGACCAAGAGCCGCGACAACTTCTCCGGCTTCACCGACGGCACCCCGGCGCTACAGCAGCTGGCCCGGGGCGTGACCCACGTGGGCATGTCCTACAACGGCGACTATCTCTACTTCAAGGGAGAGGATCCGGAAGCCTTCGAGCACTTGGCATTCGCGATTCCCGACGAGGGCGCCGAAATGTGGGTGGACTCCATGATGATCCCCTCCGGCGCCCCGCACCCGGACCTGGCCCACAAGTTCATCGACTTCATCCTGGACGCGAAGATCGGCGCCCAGCTGTCCAACTACAACTACTACGCCAGCCCCAATGCGGCGGCCGAGCCTTATCTCGACGAGGCGCTGAAGCAGCCCCCCGCCCAGCCCACCGAGGAGGAGATGAAGCGCCTGCGTTTCACGCCCAGCCTCGAGGGCGAGCAGCTACAGACGTTCCAGCAGCTCTGGTCCGAAGTCCAGGCCCGATAACGGCAGCGGCCGGGCGCGGCGGTTTTGCGCCCGGCAGCCAAGAAACACCACACGGGACACGCTCATGAGTCACCACCAGGAATCGTCACCGCTCAAGGACTGGTTTCAGCAGCACGGCATCACCGAAGTCGAGAGCTTGGTGACCGATCTCACCGGCATTCTCAAGGGCAAGATCATGCCGGCCAGCAAGTATCTCAACGGAGGGCGGCCGCGACTGCCGGACTCCATCTTCATCCAGACCGTCACCGGCGGTTACCCGGACGACGAGGACATCCGCTTCTGGAATCCCGCCGAACGGGACATGGAGCTGGTGCCCGACCCCAATGCCGCCTTTCTGGTGCCCTGGGCTGACGACCCCACCGCCCAGATCATCCACGACTGCTACTACCTGACGGGCGAGCCGGTCGACCTGTCGCCCCGCCACGTGCTGAAGCGCGTTCTGGAACTCTACGAACAGCGAGGCTGGCGCCCGGTGGTCGCCCCCGAGGTCGAGTTCTATCTGGTCAAGACCAACATCGACTCCGACTACCCTCTCGAGCCGCCGATCGGTCGCACCGGGCGCCAGGAGAGCAGCCGTCAGTCGTTCTCCATCGACGCGGTCAACGAGTTCGATCCGCTGTTCGAGGAGATGTACGACTACTGCGAGGCAATGCATCTCGACCTGGACACGCTGATCCACGAAGAAGGCGCCGGCCAGATGGAAGTCAACTTCCAGCACGGCAACCCGCTGGCGCTGGCGGACCAGGTGGTCATGTTCAAGCGCGTCCTCCGGGAGACGGCGCTGCGCCACGGCATGTACGCGACCTTCATGGCCAAGCCGATGGCCAACGAGCCGGGCAGCTCGATGCACATTCACCAGAGCCTGGTCGACGCCCAGGGCAACAACCTGTTTGCCGGTGAAGAGGGCCAGACCAGCACCCTGTTCCACCATTTCATCGGCGGCCTGCAACGCTATCTGCCGGCCGCCATGCCGCTGCTGGCGCCCAACGTGAACTCCTATCGTCGCCTGCTTCGCCACGAGGCCAGCGGCTCGGCGCCGATCAACGTCGATTGGGGCACGGACAACCGCACCGTCGGCCTGCGGGTGCCCGTTTCCACCCCGGCGGCGACCCGGGTCGAGAACCGGCTGCCCGGGGCCGACGCCAACCCCTATCTGGTGCTGGCCGCCTCGCTGGCCTGCGGCTATCTCGGCATGCTCGGCCAGATAGAACCGCGCCCGCCGATGGTCGGTTCGGCCTGGGCCAGCGGCAACAAGCTGCCGGACGACATCGGCCCGGCCCTGGATCGCATGCGGGAGTGTACCGCCCTGGCGGAGATCCTCGGCGAACGCTTCACCAACAGCTATCTCGCCGTCAAGCACACGGAACACCGCGCGTACTTCCGCGTCATCAGCTCATGGGAACGCGAGCATCTGCTGCTGCGGGTCTGACCCCGGGCCGTGCCGACGATTCATGAGACGGCGGTTCACGAGACGGTCCTTGAGACGATGATTCTAGAGACGACGATTCGCGAGACGACGGACAGATAACCAGGAGGCACCATGAAAACGAAGTGCTGGGCGGTCTTGATGGCAGCGGGAGTGATGAGCGGCGGCGCCCTGGCGGACGCTCGGCCACAGCTGAACCTGTTCAACTGGACCGAGTACATGGATCCGGAGATCATCGCGAATTTCGAGGCCGAAACCGGCATCGACGTGGTGGAGAACTACTACAACTCCAACGCCGAGATGCTGGCCAAGCTGAACGCCGGCGGCGACGCCCAGTACGACATCGTCATCCCGTCGGATTACTTCGTGCCGCGCCTCATCGGGGCGGGTCTGATCCAGCCCCTCGCACCGGACGACCAGGCACTGGAGGGCATCGACAATATCATGGCGGATTTCCGCCACCCCGCCTACGACCCGGAAGACGCCTACACCGTGCCGTATCAGTGGGGCGTGACCGGCATCGTCTACAACACCGACACCTTCCCCGACCCGGACCCCAGCTGGGGGCTGCTGTACGATCCCGACGTCAATACCGATTATCCCTTTGCCCTGCTCAAGGGTGATGCCCAGTTCACCTTCTCCACCCTCTGCGCGTATCAGGGCGAAGGGTTCGACTGCGTCGGGCAGGCGCCATGGGTAAAGGCGGCGAAGGAGGTCATCGCCACCCGCGCCCGGGACAACTTCGTCGGCTTCGTCGACGCCACCGCCGCCATCGAGCAGATCGCCAGCGGCGTCATCCACGCCGGCGTCGCCTACAACGGCGACCTGGCCAGCAAGAAAAACGAAGACCCGGAGCTCTACGGCAATATCGGCTTTTTCGTGCCCAGGGAAGGCTCGCAGCGCTGGGTGGACGTGATGGCCATCCCGGCCCGGGCGCCCCATCCGGAGAGCGCGCGCCGATTCATCGAATATCTGCTGCGCCCCGACGTCGCGGCCCAGCTCTCCAACTACAACCTGTACACCTCGCCCAACGCCGCGGCACAGCCGATGCTGACCGCCGCACTGCGCGAGCCGCCGGTGATGCCCGATGCCGATACCCGCTCCCGGCTGTCGCTGACGCCCGCCGTCGACGGCGAGCAGTTGCAGCTGCTGCAGCAGTTGTGGTCGGAAGCCCGGTCTCGCTGATCGGCCTTCGCTCACCCCTTTCGTCCTTTCATTCATGGAGTTCAGGATGTCCGCGCCTTCCGACGTGAAACACCCGCCACCCGCCCTCGAACACGCCGCCTCCTGGTATGCGGCCTCGGCCAATGCCGCGCCGGCGCGCCCGGCGCTGTCGGCCGATGTCAGCTGCGACGTGTGCGTGGTGGGCGCCGGATTCACCGGCCTGTCGTCGGCGCTGCATCTGGCCGAGAAAGGCCTGAAGGTGATCGTGCTGGAAGCCGCGCGCGTCGGCTATGGCGCCTCGGGGCGCAATGGCGGCCAGATCGTCAACAGCTACAGCCGCGACATGGACGTGATCGAAGACAAGTACGGCGTCGAGACGGCTCGTGCTTTGGGCGACATGGCGTTCGAGGGCAATCGGGTGATCCGCGAGCGCATCGCGACCTACGGCATCCAGTGCGACCTGCGCAATGGCAACCTGTTCGCCGCCTGCAACGCCAAGCAGCTCGAAGCCCTGAGGCATCATCAGGCGCTGTGGCAGCGTTACGGCAACGATCAGCTCGAACTGCTGGAAGGCGACGCCTACCAACGTGAGGTCGGCAGCGACCGCTATACCGGCGTGCTGATCGATCACTCCGGCGGCCACCTTCATCCGCTGAATCTGGCGCTGGGCCAGGCAGCCGCCCTGGAATCGCTGGGCGGCGTGATTTACGAGCAGAGCCCGGTCCTGTCCCTCGAGCATGGCGCCCCGGTCACGCTGAAGACCGCCGGCGGCACCCTCAGGGCCGACCGCGTCGTCATGGCCGGCAATGCCTACATGAGCGGCGTGATGCCGGAGCTCGAGCGAAAATCCATGCCCTGCGGGACGCAGATCATCACCACCGAGCCTCTCGGCGAAGAGCTCGCACGGAGCCTGCTGCCCAACGACATGGCAGTGGAGGACTGCAACTACCTGCTCGACTACTATCGCCTGACGCGCGACAACCGGCTGCTGTACGGCGGCGGCGTGAACTACGGCAGCGAAGGATCGGCCGATATCGAAGGCGTCATCCGTCCCAAGATGCTCAAGACGTTCCCCCAGCTCGAAAACATCAAGGTGGACTACGCCTGGAGCGGCAACTTCCTGATGACGCTGAACCGGCTGCCGCAGTTCGGGGTCATCAACGACAACGTCTATTACGCCCAGGGCTACTCCGGCCACGGCGTGACCTGCACGCATCTCGCCGGCCGCCTGATCAGCGAGGTGATGACCGGGCGTGACGAGCGATTCGACGCCTTCGCCGGCCTGCCGCACCAGCCGTTTCCCGGCGGCCGCATGCTGCGCGTGCCGCTATCGGCGCTGGGCGCCTGGTACTACGAGACACGCGACCGGCTAGGCATCTAGGTTTCTCGTCATCTCGAGGTTTCTCGTCATCTAGATTCCGTGGCATCTAGCTCCTTGGCATCAGGCGCCGACAGGGCGCACGGGAAGGTCAAAATCCAGATGCGGGCGAGCGCAGGCAGCGCCCGTCACTGCGGCTGACAGGCGCGGGCGAACCCCTGGAAGATCGCATCGTAGAGCGCATGCTGCCGGGGCTCCCATTCCGGGTGCCACTGCACCGCCAGGGTAAAGCCGGGGGCATCCGGCAGGGAAACCGCCTCGACCAGACCGTCCGGGGCCACCGCCTCCACGAACAGGCCCTCCGCCAGCCGGTCTATGCCCTGCTGATGCAGCGAGTTGACCCGCGCCTTCAGCCCTTCCTCGCGCTCGCCGTAGAGGCTGGCCAGGCGGCCGCCGGGCCGGATGTCGATCTCGTGGCTCGGCGCATATTGCTGTGCCTTCGACCCTTCCGGCTCGCGGTGATCCATCAGCCCGGGCACACGCTGGACGGCCTGATGCAGCGTGCCGCCAAGGGCCACGTTGAACTCCTGGAAGCCGCGGCAGATCCCCAGCAGCGGCAGGCGCCGCTCCAGCGCCAGCGGCACCCAGAGCATGGCGGCGTGATCGCGATCCAGGTCGTCCCGGGTGTTTTCCGGCGCCCGCGCCGCATCGTATCGACTCGGCAGCACGTTCGTGTAGCTGCCGGTCAGCATCAGGCCGTCGAGACGATCCAGCAGCGCGCCGGCAGCGGCAGCGTCACCGTCGCGCCAGACCGGCAGGATGACCGGCTCCAGCCCGTACTCGCGCAGCGCGTTGAGATATTTGTCGGTGACCATGTGGGCGGGGTGGCCTTCCACCTCACGACGGCAGGCAATGACACCAACCAGGGGACGCTTCTGCATGATGCCTCCTCGGAACCGGAATCCGTTGTGTTTTTATCAACAGGTGATGGCCTGCCTTTCTTGCCACGCACCGGTCATGGAAAACGATAAATTCGCTTAACATCCATTCAAATTCATAAACTTATTTATAAAACAGCTTGAATCTTACTTGGAAGCGAAGCGAATAATCCGTAAATAATTTGACAACAATACCGGGCAGGCGGAACACTATCAACGACCATAATAAACGATCGCAGGTGACATCATGTCCTCCCTTCCCGTCGACGAGGCTCGTGACTTCCTGGCGCGTCACCCCGCTATCGATAGCATCGATCTGCTGCTGAGCGACCTCAATGGCGTGCTGCGCGGCAAGCGGATTCCCCGGGAAAATCTCGAAAAGGCCTACGTCAACGGCATCAATCTCCCCGGCTCGGTCTTCGCGCTGGATATCACCGGCAACACGATCGAGGAGACCGGCCTGGGCCTGGACATCGGCGATTGCGACCAGGTCTGCCGCCCGATTCCCGGCACCCTGATGCCGACGCCCTGGCTGCGGGATGGCCATCAGGGACAGCTGCTGATGGCCATGCGCAACGAGCACGACGGCCCCTTCTTCGCCGACCCGCGCAACGTCCTCGCGCAGCAGGTTCAGCGCCTCGAGGCGATGGGGTTCACGGCCGTCGTCGCGCTGGAGCTCGAGTTCTATATCGTCGATCGCACGCGGGACGACCTGGGCCGGGTGCAGCCGCCCCGCTCGCCGGAAACCGGCGAACGAGCGACCACGAGCCAGGTGTATTCGATTTCGGAGCTCGACGAGTACGCCGGGTTCCTGGGCGACATCCAGGCCGCGGCCGCCATCCAGAACCTCCCGCTGGACACGGCGCTGAAGGAGTGCGCCCCGGGGCAGTTCGAGATCAACCTGGTACACGGCAGCGACGTGCTCAAGGCGTGCGACAGCGCGGTGCTGCTCAAGCGCCTGATCAAGGGCATCGCCGTCAACCACGGCTTCGAAGCGACGTTCATGGCCAAGCCCTACGACGCGGAAGCCGGCAACGGCATGCATGTCCACATGAGCCTGCTCGATGCCCACGGTCGCAACGTCTTTGCCGCCGCCGACGAGAATCCGCTGGGCACCGAGATGCTGCGCCACGCCATCGGCGGCCTGCTCAGGCTGATGCCGGAATCGGTCGCCCTGATGGCCCCGAACCTCAACTCCTTCCGCCGTTTTCAGCCGGGGCTCTATGTTCCCATGGCGCCGACCTGGGGCTTCGACAACCGTTCCGTGGCCCTGCGCATTCCCTCCGGGCCCAATGCCGCACGGCGGATCGAGCATCGTGTCGGCGGCGCCGATGCCAACCCCTACCTGCTGCTGGCCACCCTGCTCGCTTCGGTCATTCACGGCATCGCCAACCGGATCTCCCCCGAGGAAATCGTCACCGGCAATGCCTACGAGCAGTTCGACCCGGTACTGACCAACAGCTGGTCTCGGGCGCTGGAGCTGCTCGAGCGGTCCGAGGTGTTGAACGAGGCGCTCGGCCAGGACTTCCTGAAAGTGTTCCTGGCGAACCGCCGTGCCGAGCGGGCATCCGCCATGCAGGTGGTCAGCCGGCTCGAGTACGACTGGTACCTGCGCCACGTCTGACCCGTGGAGCGTCACATCGGCGCACCGCCAGCGACGCCACCACGACGGCATCACCGCCGCCGATCCCAAATCCGGCACGTCCACCCAGGAGGAGCACGCCATGACATCGCCAGATGCCGCAAGACTCAAGGCGCTCGACCGCGATCACTACATGCACCCCTTCACCGATTTCAAGGCGCTGGGTGACGAAGGCAGTCGACTCATCACCGCCGCCCACGGCGTCTACATCGAGGACGACGAAGGCCGGCAGATCCTGGATGCGATGGCGGGGCTGTGGTGCGTCAACCTGGGCTATGGCCGCCAGGAGCTGGTCGACGCCGCGACCCGGCAACTGCAGCAGCTGCCCTACTACAACAGCTTCTTCAAGACAACGCACCCGCCGGCGGCCGAGCTGGCCGACACCCTCTGCGGCCTGGCGCCGGATCATATCAACCGCGTGTTCTTCACCGGTTCCGGCTCCGAGGCCAACGATACGGTGTTGCGCATGGTGCGCCGCTACTGGGCGCTCAAGGGTCAGCCCGAAAAGCAGTGGATCATCGCCCGCGACAACGCCTATCACGGCTCGACGGTCGCCGGCATGAGCCTGGGCGGCATGGCGCCGATGCAGGCCCAGGGCGGGCCCTGCGTGCCGGGCATCGCCCATATCCGCCAGCCTTACTGGTTCGACGAAGGGCGCGAGATGTCGCCCAAGGCGTTCGGCAAGGTCTGCGCCGAGGCGCTGGAGGCGCGCATCCAGGCGCTCGGGCCGGACAAGGTCGCCGCCTTCATCGCCGAGCCGGTGCAGGGCGCGGGCGGCGCGATCATCCCGCCGGAGAGCTACTGGCCGGCGATCAAGGACGTGCTGTCGCGCTACGATATCCTGCTGGTCGTGGACGAGGTCATCTGCGGCTTCGGCCGCCTGGGCGAATGGTTCGGCAGCGTTCACTACGATCTCGAACCCGACCTGATGCCGATCGCCAAGGGCCTGTCGTCCGGCTATCTGCCGATCGGCGGCGTGCTGGTCGGCGACCGAGTCGCCCGGACGCTGATCGACGACGGTGGCGAATTCCATCACGGCTTCACCTACTCCGGGCACCCCGTCTGCGCCGCCGTGGCGCTCGAGAACCTCAGGTTGATGAAGAGCGAAGGCGTCGTCGAGCAAGTGCGTCAGGTGACGGGGCCGTACCTGGCCAAGCGCTGGAAGGCGCTCGAACGGCATCCGCTCATCGGCGAGGCCCGCTCCCTGGGACTGATCGGCGCGCTCGAGATCGTCGCCGACAAGGCCACCGGGGCGCGCTTCGACAAGTCGCTCAAGGCCGGCGAAACCTGCCGCGACATCTGCTTCGAACTCGGGCTGGTCATGCGCTCGGTGGGCGACACGATGATCATCTCGCCGCCGCTGGTCATCACCGAGGCCCAGATCGACGAACTGATCGCGCTGGCGACGGCCGCGCTGGACGAAACGGCACGCCGGCTGCAGGCCCGAGGGGCCACCATTTCGGCAACGAAGGAGACAACGACATGAGCCTGACGCCAACGCTGGCCGACTGGCAGGCCAGGGCCGCTACCCTTGCCGCCAGCCTCGAGACACGCGCCTTCATCGACGACGAGTTCGTAGCGGCCGAGAGCGGCGAGACCTTCGCCACGATCAACCCCGCGACGGGAGAAACCCTGGCCGACGTGGCGAGCTGCGATGCCGCCGATGCCGACAAGGCAGTGGCCGTGGCCCGCGCGACGTTCGCGCGTGGCGACTGGGCGCGGCTGGCGCCCACCGAACGCAAGCATGCGCTGCTGCGCCTGGCCGCGCTGATGGAGAGCCATCGCGATACGCTGGCCCTGCTCGACACGCTGGACATGGGTAAGCCGATCAACAGCGCCCAGAGCGATGTCAGCGGCGCCATCGGCTGCATCCGCCACCAGGCCGAATCGATCGACAAGCTCTACGGCGAGGTGGCGCCGACCGGCGACGATACCCTCGCCCTGGTGCTGCGCGAACCGCTGGGTGTCGTCGCCGCCATCGTGCCGTGGAATTTCCCGCTGATGATGACGGCCTGGAAGATCGGCCCGGCGCTCGCCGCCGGCAACAGCGTCATCCTCAAGCCCTCCGAGAAGTCGCCGCTTTCCGCGCTGTATCTGGCCTCGCTGGTGCGCGAGGCGGGCCTGCCGAGCGGGGTTTTCCAGGTGCTGCCGGGCTTCGGCCACACCGTCGGCAAGGCCCTGGCGTTGTCCATGGAGGTCAACTGCCTTGCCTTCACCGGCTCGACCGGTGTCGGCAAGCAGCTGCTGCAGTACGCCGGGCAATCCAACCTGAAGCGGGTGTACCTCGAGTGCGGCGGCAAGAGCCCCAACATCGTCTTCGCCGACTGCAAGGATCTGGACCGGGTGGCCCGCCACGCCGCCGAGGCGATCTTCTACAACCAGGGCGAGGTCTGCATCGCCGGGTCACGTCTGCTGGTGGAAAACAGCGTGCGCGAGGCTTTCATCGACAGGCTGCTCGCCGCCGCCGAATCGATGCAGCCGGGCGATCCGCTGGATCCCGACAGCTTCATGGGCGCCATCGTCGACCGCACCCAGTACGAGCGGGTGCTGGACTACATCCGCCAGGGCGTGGAGGAAGGGGCGCGGCTGCGCATGGGCGGCAAGGCGCTCGACGGGCCGGGCCTGTTCATCGGCCCGACCGTCTTTGACGGCGTCACCGACGACATGGTCATCGGCCGGGAGGAGATCTTCGGCCCGGTGCTGTCGGTGTTCGGCTTCGATACCGAGGACGAAGCGATCGCGATGGCCAACGACAGCGACTACGGGCTGGCGGCCGGCTTCTGGAGCCAGGACATCGATCGCATCATGCGGGTCACGCGGCGCCTCCAGTCCGGCCAGGTCTTCGTCAACAACTGGGCCGGCGGCGACCAGACCGTTCCGTTCGGCGGCGTCAAGCAGTCCGGCAACGGGCGCGACAAGTCGCACCACTCGCTGGAAGAGTACTCCGAACTCAAGAGTGTCTGGATGTCGCTGTCGCCGTGAAACCGGCGTCATGAACCCGTCGTCATGAATCCGGCGTCATGAACCCGTCGTCATGAAACGATACCGCTCGTGGCAGGCCGCCACGAGCGATCAGAACGTCTTGGCGGGGGTGGCGCAGCTGACGAGCCGGCAGGCCGACTTGCCGGGGTTGCGGAAGCGGTGCGGGATGTTGGTGTTGAAGTAGTACGCCTCGCCCGGCGACAGTGTCCGCGTCTGGGCGCCGATCGTGATCTCGATCTCCCCTTCGAGCACCACCCCGGCTTCCTCGCCCTGATGGGCGATCATCTCGCGCCCGGTATCGCTGCCGGCCGGATAGGTCTCGATCATGAACGACAGCGCCCGCGACTCCCGGTTGGCGCCCACCAGCTTGTAGATCACGTCGCCAGTGCCGACGTCGGTCAGCTCGTCGGCGCCGAAGAAGACCTGGTTCCGGTTCTCCAGATCCATGGTGAAGAAATCCCCCACGCTCATCGGAATGGCGTCGAGGATCTTCTTCAGCGAGCTGACGGAGGGGCTGACCTTGCCCTGCTCGATCAGCGACAGGCTGGAGTGGGTCACGCCACAACGCTTGGCCAGCTCTCGCTGGGAGATGCCGCGAAAGGTTCTCAGGGCTCGCAGGCGGGCGCCGACATCATCAGACATCCATTCTCTTCCTCAAGCGATGGTCACCGTACGTCGGGGATACCGGACGGAAGCGACTCGCGGTTGAACCAGCTTTCCAGAATCAACTGCGCGGCGATGCCATCCACGCCGCGATCGCGATAGTTGCCCTTGTGGCCCTGACCCTGGGCGATCAGCTTGGCGGCGCGGGTGGTGCCGCGCTCGTCGAACATCTCAACCGGCTTGCCGAAGCGCCCGTGCAGGCGGTTGCCGAACTTGCGGGCACGCACGCTCATGTCGGATTCGCTGCCGTCGTCGTGAATCGGCAGCCCCACCACCAGCAGATCCGGCTGCCACTCCTGCAGCAGCTTCTCGACCTTGATCCAGTCCGGAATCCCGTCGCGGGCGGTCAGCGGTTCCAGCCCGCTGGCGGAACACAGCATCTCGTTGCCAACCGCCACGCCGATACGCCGCGTGCCGTAATCGAACGCCATGACCAGGCGCTGGCCGAGTTTGTCGTTCGTCGCCGATGCTTTCGTTGCCGATGACATCAGGCGTGCCCGGCGTCGCGGGTCATCAGGTTGAGATCGACCCCGAGGATGCCGGCGGCCGCGCTCAGACGCTGCTCCGGCGGGCGGTCGAACAGGATCGCGGCGTCACCCTCGGCGATCAGCCAGGTGTTCTGCTTGAGCTCGTCCTCGAGCTGGCCGGATTTCCAGCCCGCGCAGCCCAGTGTCACCAGGTACTGCTCCGGGCCGCGACGCTGGGCGATCGCCTGCAGCATGTCCATGGACGTGGTCAGCGCCAGACCATCGGCGACCTGAATGCTGGAATCCCAGTCGCTGGCGTTGCCGCGATGCAGGATGAAACCGCGATCGCGGTAGGTCGGCCCGCCGTTGTAGACCAGCACGTCGTTGTGCGGGCCGGGCTCGGATTCGATATCGAGCTGCTCGAACAGCCCGTCCAGCGACAGCTCCGAGGGGCGGTTGACGATGACGCCCAAGGTGCCGTCATCGTCATGATCGCAGAGATAGGTCAGCGTCCCCGCGAAGTTGGGATCTTCCAGGTGCGGCATCGCCATCAGGAAATAGTGCTTGAGGCTCTGCATCGGCGTGGGCATGGATGTTGGCCTGATCGTTGACATAGGGCTCCGTCGGGCATCGCGCAGCGGCCCGGCAATCAGGCCGCGAGCCGCCAGTAGAGGAAATGGGTCCAGTGTACCACCTGTGCCAGGCTTGACCGGATCAGCCCCGGCTTTCCAGGCGTCTGACGATCGCCGCCATCAGCTGCGCGGCGATATCGGTGCCGCGCTGATCGTCGATCTCGCGCACGCAGGTCGGGCTGGTCACGTTGATCTCGGTGATGTAATCGCCGATTACGTCGAGCCCCACGAACAGCAGCCCTTTCTCGCGGATCATCGGCTGCACCTGCTCGACCAGCCAGTAGTCGCGATCGGTCAGCTCGCGGGAGACGCCACGACCGCCGGCGGCCAGGTTGCCACGGGTTTCGCCGGCACTGGGAATGCGCGCCAGCCCGTAGGGCACCGGCTCGCCGTCGACCAGCAGGATGCGCGTATCGCCATCCTTGATCTCCGGCAGGTAGCGCTGGGCCATGATCTGGCGCTGGCCGCGTTCGGTGAGCTGCTCGATCACCGCGCCGAGATTGCGGCCGTCGGGGCCAATGTGGAAGATGCCGGTGCCGCCCATGCCATCCAGCGGCTTGAAGATGGTGTCGCCATGCTCGGCCTGGAAGGCGCGCAGCACCGCATCACGGCAGGAGACCACCGTCGGCGGAATGCAGTGGGCGAACTGCTGGGCGAACAGCTTCTCGTTGCACTCGAACAGCGCCCGGGTCGGGTTGACCACCAGCGTGCCCTCCCGCTCGGCAAACGCCAGCAGATGGACGGCATTGAGGAAGTGGCTGTCCACCGGCGGATCCTTGCGCATCAGGATCACGTCGAGCTCGCCGAGCGGCATCGCCTCGCGCTCGCCCAGGTCATACCAGTGCTGCGGATCGCGATGCACCTTCAGCGGGCGCACGCTGCCCATGGCGCGACCCTCGTAGAGATAGAGATCTTCCTGCTCGAGATAGTAGAGCGACCAGCCCATCGCTTCCGCCGCCCACAAAAGCGTCAGGGTGGTGTCCTTCTTGTAGGTAATATCGGCGATGGGGTCCATCACCACGCCGAGCTTGATAGCGTTCTGGCTCATCGATTGGGTCTTCCAGAAGAGGTATTGAATGGGCCGCAGTATGACGCAGCTCTCGCCGCGTCACCAAAAGAGATCGCGTTCGACTCTCCCGCCCCGGCCTCAAATGCCTCACTCGGCGCCACTCAGCTCGTTCCACAGAAAGCGCCACGCCAGCGCGCTCAGTTTCGCCCGCTGGGCGTTGTCCGCCGCGCCGCCGTGGCCGCCTTCGGTGTTTTCGTAGTAGTAGACGTCACCTGCATCCATCGCCGCCATCTTCGCCATCATCTTGCGGGCGTGGCCGGGGTGGACGCGGTCGTCCCGGGTCGAGGTGGTGAACAACACCGCGGGATAGCCCACGCCCTCGCGCAAGTTGTGGTAGGGGGAATAGTCCTGGAGGAAATCGTCCCAGTCGGCGCTGTCCGGGTCGCCGTACTCCGCCATCCACGAGGCGCCCGCCAGCAGCAGGTGGTAGCGCTGCATGTCGAGCAGCGGCACTTCGCAGACCGCCGCGGCGAAGTGATCCGGGTAGCGGGTGATCATGTTGCCCACCAGCAGGCCACCGTTGGAACCGCCCTGGATGCCGAGCTTGTCCGGCGTGGTGACGCCGGTGGCGACCATATCCTCGGCGACGGCGGCGAAATCCTCGAACGCCTTGTGCCGTTCGCCCTTGAGCGCAGCGCGGTGCCAGCGCGGCCCGTACTCGCCGCCGCCGCGAATGTTGGCCACCACGTAGGCCCCGCCGCGCGAAAGCCAGCTGCGCCCGGCGCCGGCGATGTAGTGCGGTGTCAACGAAATTTCGAAGCCACCGTAGCCGTAGAGCAGCGTCGGCAGCGGCGCGGCCGGCCTGTCATTGCCATTCGTTGGATCTCCCGCGCCGGCCGGCAGCACCAGAAAGTAGGGAATCGACGTGCCGTCCAGGCTGGTGGCGAAGCGCTGCGTCACCTGCATGCCGTCGGTGTCGAAGAAGCTCGGCGCGCGCTTGATCGTCTCAAGCCGCTCGTCCGACGACGCCGGATCGCGTTGCGCCAGATCCATCCGCGAGAGCGTGGTGGGCGTGAGATAGTCGGTGGTAATGACGAAGAGCTCATCGCTCTCCTCGTCGTCCACGGCCGCAACTCCGATTTCACCGGCGTCCGGCAAGCCGGGGATCGGCTGTGGCGACCAGTCGTCGCCCTGGCCCGGCGTCAGCACCTGAAGGCGATGCTTGACGTCCTCGAGGATATCCAGCACCAGGTAGTGCCGCGTCCATTCGAAACCTTCCAGCGAGCGGTGCGCATCCGGCGTGAACAGCGTGGTGAAGTTCCGCTCGCCGCGCTTGAACGCCGGATAGTCGATCGCCAGCAGCGCGCCGCTGGGATACGCCACGGCGGCCTCGTTCTCGCCCAGGGTCCAGTCGTCGCGCAGATGGACCAGCAGCCAGTCGCGATGCACCACTGCCTGGGCCGAGAGCGGCACTTCGATGGGGAACGCCTGACCGTCGGGCAGGAGTTCGATCAGACGCTGCTCGTAGAACGCCAGCGCGTGATGGATGAAGTCGCGCTGGAAACCGCGGGTATGGTCGCGAAAGGCGACGGCCATCAGCTCCCGGGTGCCGGCCTCGAAGACGGTTTCCGCCTCGCGCAGCGGCTCACCCCGGCGCCAGCGCTTGACGCGCCGCGGGTAGCCGGAACTGGTCAGCGAATCGTTTTCCGAGCCCGAGTCGGCGCCGCCGAAGTCGGTATAGACGAACACCGTGTCGCGGTCGATCCAGCTCATGCCGCCCTTGGCTTCCGGGCGTTCGAAGCCGTTTTCATCATCGGTCCCGATCCAGCGCTTGCCGATCAGGTCGAACTCGCGGGTGACATCGGCATCCGCGCCGCCGCGGGAGAGTGAGATCAGGGCGCGCTCCCACGGCTCGCCGGGGTGCTTCGGCTCCAGGCAGCTCGCGCCGTGCCAGACCCAGTTTTCCTCCTCGGCGGCGTTCAGTGCGTCGACGTCGATCAGCACCTCCCACTCCGGCCGCGCCTGCCGATAGGAATCCCACGTGGTGCGGCGCCACAGCCCGCGCGGATGCTCGGCATCCTGCCAGAAGTTGTAGTAATGCTCGCCGCGTTTCACCACGAACGGGATGCGGTCGTCGGCGTCGAGAATCTCGCGCAGGCCGGTCTCCAGCACCGCGAATTCGGCATCCGCAAAGCGCGCCAGCGTCCGGCGGTTCTGGTCCTCGACCCAGGCCAGCGACTCGGCGCCATCCACCGCCTCCAGCCAGCGGTACGGGTCGTCGTTCGGGGTGCCGGCCGTCTCGGGATCGGCCGACTGATAGCGACTAGGCGGAAAGTGAAGCACGGGCATCTCCAGAAGCGGTCCAGAAAGCGATAAAGGCTGCCGTCGAGCCTAGCATGTGCCACGACTCAATGGCCGATGGCCGCGTCTATCGCGGCCATCGGCAGATAAAAAATTGGCGATACGTGACCAGCTGTCCGACGCTGAGGGTGATCCAGCTAGTGTTGGCCGTATCTGACCATCGTTCAAACCGTTCCCGCGGCCGGCCACCAACGTCGTATTGGTCGTGCCCCGGCTTCGTGCAACGGTGGAATCGCAATGACCACTTCCGGGAGAGTCTCATGGAGGACTGGACGCAAACCCTGACGGCAGGACCGCTGTTGGGTATCGCCGCGGCAGCGATCGCGCTGCTGCTGATCCTGATCATTCGCTTTCATCTGCACGCCTTTCCGACGCTGGTGCTGGTCAGCCTGCTGACCGCGTTCGCCACCGGCATCCCCGCCGGGGCCGTCGTCGATACCATGACCGACAGTTTCGCTGGCACGCTGGGCTCGGTGGCGCTGCTGGTCGGCTTCGGCGCGATGCTGGGCAAGCTGGTGGAGCACTCCGGCGGCGCCCAGGTGCTGGCCGAGCGGATGGTCTCGCTGTTCGGCGAGGCCCGCGCCCCCTTTGCGCTGGGCATCGCCTCGCTGATCATGGGCTTCCCGATCTTCTTCGATGCCGGCCTGATCGTGATGCTGCCGATCATCTTCGCTGTCGCCAAGCGCCTCGGCGGCCCGGTGCTGCTCTACGCACTACCGGCGGCAGCCGCGTTTTCGGTGATGCACGTGTTCGTGCCGCCGCACCCCGGCCCGGTCACCGCCACCGAGCTCTACGGCGCTAACCTCGGCCTGGTGCTGCTGGTGGGCATCATCATCGCCTTCCCGATGTGGTATCTCTCGGGTTACCTGTGGGGGCGATTCGCCGCCAACCGCTTCGATTTCCGGCTGGAAGTGAGCCTGTTCGGCGGCCAGGACAACGACGAGATCCACAACCCGCCCGGCGTGGGCACGGTCATCGCGCTGCTGTTGCTGCCGCTGGCGCTGATCTTTCTCAACACCGGGCTCGACTTCGCCCGCGCCGCCGGCATGGCCGACAGCGATGCCACCTGGTTCCAGTTCCTCTCCTCGCTGGGCGAGACGCCGATCGCGCTGCTGATTTCGGTGCTGGTAGCGATCTACGTGCTGGGCAGCCGTCGCGGCGAAGGCGGCAGCGCGCTGGAGAAGATCGTCGACTCCTCGCTGGGGCCGATCTGCTCGGTGATCCTGATCACCGGCGCCGGCGGCATGTTCGGCGGCGTGCTGCAGGCTTCCGGCATCGGCGATGCGCTGTCCGATTCGATGAGCGACCTGGGCCTGCCGGTCATCGCCGCCGCCTATCTGGTCGCCGTGGTGATGCGTCTGGCGCAGGGTTCCGCCACCGTGGCACTGGTCACCGCCGCCGGGCTGATGGCGCCGGCCGTGGCCAACGGCGACTTCTCCGCCATGCAGGTCGTCGCGATCACGCTGGCCACCGCCGCCGGCTCGGTCTTCGCCGGCCACGTCAACGACTCCGGCTTCTGGCTGGTGGGCCGCCTGCTGGGGATGGACGTCAAGACCACGCTGATGACCTGGACCGTGCAGCAGGCGCTGGAGTCCGTGGTCGGGTTCGTGCTGGCCTGCGCGGTCTATCTGATCTTCTAGAGCATTCACCGATACGAGGAAAACGATGACCAATCTCTTCGATATTCAAGGCCAACTGGCGCTGATCACCGGTTCGACCCGCGGGCTGGGCAATGCCCTGGCACGCGGGCTGGCCGAACAGGGCGCCCATGTGATCGTTCACGGGCGCCGGCAGGACGCAGCCGAGGAAGCCGCCCGGAAACTGGCGGCGGAAACCGGGGCCAAGGTCGACGCCGTGGCTTTCGACGTGACCGATGCCGAGGCGGTGAAAGCGGCCATCGATCCGCTGATCGAACGCCTGGGCGTGCCGAATATTCTGGTCAACAACGCCGGCCTGCAGAAACGCGGCCCGTTCAACGACTTCGACCCCGCCGACTGGGATGCCGTCATCGCCACCAACCTCTCCAGCGCCTTCTATGTGTCGAAGGCGGTGAGCCCGGCGATGTCGGAACGTGGCAGCGGCAAGATCGTCAACATCGGTTCGGTGCAGTCGAAACTCGCCCGGGAAACCATCGTGCCCTACGCCGCTTCCAAGGGCGGCGTGGCGCTGCTGACTCAGGGCATGGCCGCCGATCTGGCGCGCTACGGCATCCAGGTCAACTGCCTCTCCCCCGGCTACTTCCAGACCGACATGAACCAGGCGCTATGGCAGGACGCCGACTTCAACGCCTGGATCGAGAAGCGCACCCCGGCGCAACGCTGGGGTCAGGTCGAGGAACTGGTCGGCACGCTGATCTACCTCTGCTCCGGCGCCTCGAACTTCGTCTCCGGGCAGAACGTTTTCGTCGATGGCGGCATGACCTCGGTGGTCTGAGCGCCCCTCACGGCGGCGATTCAGCGGCCGCCCTTCTGCGGCGATAGCTTTCCTGTATCGGGCCAGTCGAAAGGATTCATTGTTGGCTGGCTAATCATTTCCTAGACTTTGGTCTATCACTTTAGCCACATCAGGCCGAAGCAAGGAAGGAATTCACGATATGGCAGCACTTTTCGAACCGTTCGATCTCGCCGGTACCCGCCTGAACAACCGCATCGTCATGGCACCGATGACCCGCGCCCGCGCCAAGGGCGACGTGCCCGACGAAATGGGCGCGCTCTACTATCGTCAGCGCGCCAGCGCCGGGCTGATCATCTCAGAAGGCAGCCCCATCTCTCGTGAAGGCCAGGGCTATCTGTTCAACCCGGGCATTTACGGCCCGGACCAGATCGCCGGCTGGAAGAAAGCGACCCAGGCCGTGCACGAGCGCGGCGGCGTGATCTTCTGCCAGACTTGGCACGTCGGCCGTGTCTCGCACACCTCGATCCAGCAGAACGGCGCCGCGCCGATCAGCAGCACCGCCAAGCAGGGCGGCATGGCGTTCGGCTACAACGAAGACGGCCAGCCCGACATGATGGCAGCGACCACGCCGCGCGCTGCCACGACCGAAGAGTGCCACCGCCTCGTCAGCGATTTCGCCCAGGCGGCGCTGAATGCGCGCAATGCCGGCTTCGATGGGGTCGAGCTGCATGGCGCCAACGGCTATCTGCTCGAGCAGTTCATCAACGGCGGTCTCAACGACCGTACCGACGAGTACGGCGGCTCGCGGGAAAATCGCTGCCGCCTGCTGCTCGAAGCGATCGACGCCTCCATCGCGCTGATCGGCGAGCATCGCGTCGGCGTGCGCCTGACGCCCTACGGCACGCTGTTCGACATGCCGATCTATGACGACATCGAAGGCACCTATCTCTATCTCGCCGAAGAGCTGAGCAAGCGCAACCTGGCCTATGTCCATATCATGGATCAGGGCGCCCAGGGGCAGAACGCGCTGCCGCGGGAGTTCCTGCGCCAGTTCCGCGATGCCTATCGCGGCACGCTGCTGTTCGCCGGCAACCTCGACAAGGCGGAAGCGCAGCGCCTGGTCGACGATGGCACCATCGATCTGCCGGTGTTTGGCCGCCCGTTCACCTCCAACCCGGATCTGGTCGAGCGCCTGCAGAACGACTGGCCGCTGGCCGAGTTCGACCCGGATACCTTCTACGGCGGCGATGCCCGTGGCTACGTCGACTTCCCCACCTACGAGGAAGAGCAGGCGCGCCTGGCACGCGAGAAGATGATCGCCGGGAAGTCCTGATCCGGCTCGCGGATCGCGCTAACGATCGTTCGAGACTGTTGTTAAGGACGATCGTGCAGAACGAGAAACGCCCCGATCTCAGGATCGGGGCGTTTTTCATGGGGCGCTCACTGACCATGCGAACCGCTGGTCGTGGTCGATTCTCGCTTAGCGACGAATGCCCAGCGCCTCATGCTGCTTGGCAAACAGCGCCTGACAGCCGCTCTCGGCCAGATCGAGCATGCCGTTGAGCTCGGCGCGGGAGAACGCCTCCGCTTCCGCCGTACCCTGCACTTCGATCAGCTTGCCGTCTTCGGTCATCACCACGTTCATGTCGGTGTCGGCGGCGCTGTCTTCCGGGTAGTCCAGATCGAGCACCGGCGTGCCCTTGTAGACGCCCACCGAGATCGAGCTGACCAGCTGGCGGAACGGGTCGGTCTTGATCATCTTCTTGCGCTGCATGTACTGCAGCGCCTCGACCAGCGCCACGCAGGCCCCGGTGATCGAGGCCGTGCGCGTGCCGCCATCGGCCTGCAGCACGTCGCAGTCGACCGTGATCGTGAACTCGCCGAGCTTCTTCAGATCCACCGCCGCCCGCAGCGACCGGCCGATCAGACGCTGGATTTCCAGCGTGCGCCCGCCCTGCTTGCCCCGCGCCGCTTCACGACCGCTACGGGAATGGGTCGCGCGCGGCAGCATGCCGTATTCCGCCGTCACCCAGCCCTGGTTCTTGCCGCGCAGCCAACGCGGCACGCCGGCTTCGACGCTGGCGTTGCACAGCACCTGGGTATCGCCGAAGCTCACCAGCACCGAGCCTTCGGCGTGACGGGTAAAACCGCGGGTCAGCGTGACCTCGCGGGGCTGATCGGGTTGTCGTCCACTCGGGCGCATGAAAGCCTCTCGATCCAAAACATCAATGACAGAAGCGCCACACTGACGGCGCCTCATGGAGGTCGGCCATTCTACACGGGTCAGCCGTACATTCACGGCTAGCGAGCGGCGGCCAACGCCGTCACGGATGGGTTACACTCGACCGACCAGCTCGACGATTCAAGGAATTCCCATGCCCCACAGCATGACCGCCTTCTCCCGCCAGACCCACGAGGCCAACTGGGGCAGCCTGCAGCTCGAACTGCGCTCCGTGAACCAGCGCTACCTGGAGCCCCACTTCCGCCTTCCCGATGCCCTGCGCGATCTCGAACCGCACTTCCGCGAAGCGATGCGTCAGCGCCTTTCGCGCGGCAAGGTCGAGTGCTTTCTGCGCTTCGATCCCGCCGAGAACGACGCCGCCCCCGGCATCAACGCCGGCCAGCTCAGCGCGCTGACGCACGCGCTGGAACAGGTCCGCGCCCAACTGCCACAAGCGCCAATGCCCAATGCGCTGGAACTGCTCGCCCACCCCGGCGTGATGGCCACCCAGCGCCTCGATCTCGATAGCGTCAAGGCCGCCGGGCTCGAACTGTTCGACGCCGCGCTGAAAGATCTGGAAACCGGCCGCGCCCGCGAAGGTGAGCGCCTGGCAGAGCTGATTCGCGAGCGTCTGAACGGCATACGCGAGCAGGTGGCTATCGTGCGCGAACACTTGCCGACGATTCTCGAGCGTCAGCGCACCCAGCTACTGGAAAGGCTGGAAAGCGCCAAGACCGAACTCGACCCGCAGCGCCTGGAAGCGGAGATGGTGATGCTCGCGCATAAGGCTGACGTTGCCGAAGAACTCGACCGGCTGGAGACCCACGTCACCGAGGTCGAACGCCAGCTCAAACAAAAAGGCCCCATCGGCCGGCGTCTCGACTTCCTGATGCAGGAACTCAACCGCGAAGCCAATACCCTCTCCTCCAAGGCCATCGTCGCCGACACCACCCGCTGCGCCGTGGAGCTGAAGGTGCTGATCGAGCAGATGCGGGAACAGATTCAGAATTTGGAGTGACGATGCCAATCTCGATAGGGACAGAATTGCCAGCTTCAATTAGACTAAGCCCAATGAACTAAGCCACCGGAATATCCAATGGAATCCGTCAACATTCACGAAGCCAAGACTCGGCTCTCCCAGCTCCTCGCCAAAGCCGCGCAGGGAGAAGGTTTTGTCATCGCCAAGGCCGGCAAGCCGATCGCCAAGGTCACGGCCATCGATAGTCCGGATGCCGGGCAGCAGAAGCGAATTGGCTTCATGAAAGGCCAGTTCAAGGTTCCCGAAGACTTCGACCGCATGGGCCAAGACGAAATCGCCGACATGTTCGGGGGCTGATATGAACCTTCTCCTCGACACCCATGTTCTGCTCTGGGCAGCGGCAGAGCCCGAGCGGCTCTCCGATGAGACGACCGGGCTCATCAACGATCAGGGTAACAAGGTCTATTTCAGCGCCGCGAGTCTTTGGGAGATCGTCATCAAAGCCGGCCTGGATCGACCTGACTTCCAAGTAGATCCGCATCTTCTACGCCGCGGCTTGATCGAGAACGGCTACCTTGAGCTACCCATCACCTCTCACCACACCTTGGCGGTCAGCCATTTGCCGGATATTCACAAGGATCCTTTCGATCGCATCTTGGTCGCCCAGGCCGAGTCCGAGGGCTTTCTGCTGCTGACGGCGGATGAACTGGTCGCGCGTTACCGGGGGCCGATTCGGCGGGTTTAAGATTCGCTAGACATGGCGTAGTGAGGGAATCGGATATCACGATGATCAAAGGCCCGCAATACAGGCAAGGTCTAAACGCAATGGGTAATAGACGATATCGCATCTCCTTCACCTCTGGCAGCCTATATCACCGCGAATCGGTGAAGCTAGCCGAGCTGTACCTATCACTCCGGGACTGGGATGAGGTGCGTGCTCAAGCGCTGCGTGACAACCTGTTGCAGGCCAGGACAGAAAGTACGGCAAAGCGCACCTGTAGAGAGGCGATTGCACGCCTGAAGACGTTGACCGAAAGCGAACTGACTTTCCTGGCCGAGGCAAACCACCAGGACCAGGCTCACCTTCTGTGGGTTGCCGTGTGCCGCCTGTACCGCTTTATCGCGGACTTTGCGGTGGAAGTGCTACACGAACGGTTTGTCGCGATGAAGCTGGATCTCAGTTTTGAGGATTTCGATGCCTTCTACAACCGTAAATCGGAGTGGCATGACGAGCTTGATAATGCCAGCGCCTCAACGCGCGATAAATTGCGGCAGGTCCTGTTCAGAATGCTGCGGGAGGCAGGGTTGTTAGCTAAGGACAAAACCATAAACGCAGTAC
This sequence comes from Salinicola sp. 4072, assembly GCF_036663415.1. NCBI lineage: Bacteria > Pseudomonadati > Pseudomonadota > Gammaproteobacteria > Oceanospirillales > Halomonadaceae > Salinicola > Salinicola sp. 4072. The sequence goes on from NZ_JAXOVV010000026.1 coordinate 30,784, forward strand.
TGCTAAGCCCCAGGCTGATTGAGTTGCTGCGTCAGAACAATCCTGACGAGTTTTTCTACTTCCCAGTCTATGAATCCGATATCAGGGGGATGTCAGCTTGAAAAAGGACATTGCCAAAATGCCGATGCAGGAGCGACTACAGCACCTGTTCAGCGTGGTTTCCGGCCAGCGGTTCCTGAACAAACAGGGACTGGGTAATGAAGTGCCTTTCTTCATCTGCCCCTACCGGCCTGAAGAAGCGGTCGAGATGGAGCGTCTTCAGCGGCAGTTGGTTAACCGGCTGGAGCAGGCGGGCATCCGGATCCTGAGTATCAATCTGTACGACCTGGCCGTCGATATTTTGAAAGAAAGAGACATCTGGGAGCAGGTGTTGGAGCTCGAGCCCACGGTCTCAAAGGATCAGCTGAAAGAACTGCTACAGGGAGTGCTGGACCCGGAAGCCCATTTGGTGCCCGCTATTGCGGCAAAGCTCCAGTCCGTTGAGTTTGACGTGCTGTTTCTCTCAGGGGTGGGGGAGGTCTTCCCCTACATACGCTCCCACAACGTGCTCAACAACTTGCAGAGCACCGCCAAAGACCAGCCAACGGTGATGTTCTTCCCGGGCTCCTATACCCACTCGCTGGAAACCGGTGCATCGCTGGATCTGTTCGGCAGGCTGCATGACGACAAGTACTACCGTGCGTTCAACATCTTTCATTACGAAGCCTGAGCGGACGATACGATTCGAGGCGTAATCATTAAGGGAAAGTACAATGACATTGAAGAATATTTTTCTAAAGCCCGTTGACCGCCCCATTGAAGGTGTTATCAAAGCCGACGATGAAGCCAGTCTTCGCCTCGAAATTGAAGAATACGTACTGACCAACGAAGTCGAGAAACGCCTCGAAGAGTTCCTGGACGCCTACAATAACTACGAAGGGGCGAACGGGGTCTGGGTATCCGGCTTCTTCGGCTCAGGTAAGTCGCACCTCCTCAAGATGCTGGCCCTTCTGCTTGAAAACCGGGAGATGGACGGTGCTACGACACTGGATCTGTTCCTTCCCAAGTGCAGTGAGAATGAAATTCTCCGGGGCGACCTGAAGCGAGCTGTCTCAATTCCGGCGAAGAGCATTCTGTTCAACATCGACCAGAAAGCCGATGTCATCAGCAAAACCCAGATCGATGCGCTTCTGGCCGTGTTCGTTAAAGTCTTCGACGAAATGTGCGGCTACTACGGCAAACAAGGGCACATTGCCCAGTTTGAACGCGATCTGGACGGTCGTGGCCTGTACAAGCAGTTCAAAGCCGAGTACGAGGCCATTGCCGGTCGCTCCTGGCAGAAAGGCCGGGAGCAGGCCCTTCTGGAAGGCGCTAATATCGCCAAAGCCTATGCCGCTGTGACCGGTAGCGACCCGCAGTCGGCAGCGGGCATCCTCGACAAGTACCGCAGCGAATACCGAGTTTCGATAGAGGACTTCGCGGACAATGTGAATGCCTATATCGAGAAGCAGGCAAAAGAAGGAGGCCATAAAGAATTCCGCCTGAACTTCTTTGTGGACGAGGTTGGCCAGTACATTGCCGACAACACCAAGCTGATGACCAACCTGCAAACCATTGCCGAGAGCCTCGCCACCAAATGTCGGGGCCGGGCCTGGATTATCGTCACCGCCCAGGAAGAAATGAAAAACGTGGTGGGCGAAATGGGCAAGCAGCAGGGCCACGATTTCTCGAAAATTCAGGCGCGGTTCAATAACCGTATGAAGCTGTCCAGCGCGGACGTGGCGGAGGTCATCCAGAAGCGCCTTCTGACCAAGACCGAAGAAGGCGTCAATCAGTTGTCGGACGTCTATCACGCGCAGGCAAACAACTTCAAAACCCTGTTTGACTTCGCGGATGGATCGGCCACCTACCGGAACTTCCGAGACAGGGACCACTTCATCCACAGCTACCCCTTCGTCCCCTACCAGTTCGCGCTGTTTCAATCGGCGATTCAAAACCTGTCGCAGCACAACGCCTTCGAGGGTAAACACAGTTCTGTCGGTGAGCGCTCCATGCTGGGGGTTTTCCAGCAGGTGGCCATCCACATCGGCAACCATCAGGTGGGCCAACTGGCCACCTTTGACCTGATGTTTGAAGGCATCCGCTCCGCACTGAAATCACAAATACAGCGGGCGATTATTCAGGCCGAGAACCATCTCGATAATGCCTTCGCCATTCGGTTGCTGAAAGCCCTGTTCCTGGTCAAATATGTCAAGGAATTCAAGCCCACGGTGCGCAACCTATGCGTGCTGATGCTGGATGCCTTCGATCAGGACTTGCCGGCACTTCGCGCTAAGGTGGAGGAAGCCCTGAGCCTTCTGGAGCAACAGACCTACATACAGCGCAACGGGGACCAGTACGAGTACCTGACGGACGAGGAAAAGGACGTCGAGCAGGAGATCAAAAACACAGAGGTTGAGTCATCGGACGTTGCGGACGAGCTGGAAAAGATCGTTTTCGATTTTGTCATCAAGCAGCGCAAGATCCGCTATGACGCCGGCTCTTCCCAGAATCAGGGGCAGGACTACTCCTATTCGCGCAAACTGGATGATCGTCTGCATGGGCGTGAATACGAGCTCTCGATCAATGTCATCAGCCCGTTCCACGAGCATACTGACAACGAGCAGATGCTACGCACAGCCTCGACCTACAAGGCGGACGAGTTGTTCGTGCTCATGCCGTCGGACGAGCGCCTGGTGCGCGATCTGCTCATGTTCAAGCGCACCGAGAAGTATATAAAGCAGAATATTTCCGTTACCCAGCAGGAAGCCGTTAAGCGGATCCTGAATGACAAGGGCTTTCAGAACCGTGAGCGCGAGGCCAGGCTCCGGCAGCAGGTTCAGACCCTCATTGGCAAGTCCAAGTTGCTCATTGGCGGCGCCGATGTGGAAGTGGCGAATGAGGACCCCCAGACCCGCATTATTCGGGGCTTCCATGAGCTGATTTCACGGGCTTACCCCAACCTCCGCATGTTGCGCGGCGTTTCCTACACGGAAAACGACATCAGCAATTGCCTCAACCGCACAGACGATGGCCTTTTCGGTAATGACGCCACGGCCCTGGCGGAATCCGAGCAGGAGGTGCTGGCATTCATTCAGAGCAACAATCGGGGCGGTGTCCGCACCACCCTCAAGAGCCTGCTGGAAAAGTTCGAACGCAAACCCTACGGCTGGTATTACGCCGCGATTCTCTGCACGCTGGCCAACCTGTGTGCCCGTGGCAAGGTGGAAGTTCGTCTCGACGGTAACATCCTGGAGGACAGCGGGTTGGAGCGCGCCCTGCGTAACACTCACGGCCACGGCAACGTGGTGCTGGAACCACAGATTGAGTTCACCGCCTCTCAGGTCCGAGCGCTCAAGTCGTTCTACGAGGACTTCTTCGACAGCCCGCCCCGCAGCAGCGAAGCCAAGGCCCTGGGTAAAGAGGCCGGCGAAGCCTTCCAGGACATGTACCACGACCTCGATCGGCGGATAGCGCAGGTCGATCAGTACCCGTTTCTCAATGCCTTGAAACCTGCCCTGGAGACGCTGAAAGAGGTCGCCGGAAAGCCCTACACCTGGCACCTGACGGAATTGGGCAAGCAGGAAGACCAGCTGCTGGACCTGAAAGAGGATGTCATCGACCCCATCCGCAAGTTTATGGGCGGTTCACAAAAAGACATCTACAACCAGGCTCGGTCCTTCCTGCAGAGCCAGGAGCCCAACTTCATCTATGTGTCCGGGGACGAGATCGAGCAGATCCGCACCATCCTGAACGACCCCAACTGCTACAAAGGGAATCGCATTCAGCAGCTCAAGGGCCAATTGGATAGCCTGCAGGAGCGCATCGACGAGAAAGTGCAGCAAACCCGAACTCAGGCAGAAACCTCCCTGAAGACCATGCAGGAGCGCATGCAAAGCATGGACGAATATCAGTCCCTGCCGGAGCCGCGCCAGGGTGAACTCAACAAACCGTTCCGGGATCTGGTCGATTACATCGCACAGGAGCGCCTGATTGCCGTGATCAAGGACCGGACCCGATACTTTGAAGAAGAGGGCTACCAGAAGCTGCTGGGCAAAATGGTGGCGCTGGCCAATCAGAAATCAGCACCGGCAGACGACCCCGATCAGCCCCCAGGTGGCCAGAGTGAAGACCAGAATGAAGGGGGCCCTCACGAGGTCAAGGAATCGGCAGCCGACTACGTTCACACTCGCAACCTCCGTGTCGCGTTCGACAAGGCCTGGTTGGCCGACGAGGGGGATGTCGACCGGTACCTGAATGCCCTGCGCGAGGCCCTGCTGGTTGAAGTCCAGCAAGGGCGCAAGGTCCAGATCTAAGCGTGCCGAACCGTCTGACCGGTCAAAGTTGGGGATAGCCATGCACGAAGCCGAACAGGAAATCCAGGCGCTCATTCGAGGCGGCGAAAGCCTCGCCGTCGAGTTCAAGAGCGACGTCAAAAGCCTGCCGGACCGGGATCTGGTGGCCGCGGTGGTGGCCCTGGCCAACACCGAGGGCGGCGACCTTTTCCTGGGCGTAGAAGACGATGGCACCCCGACTGGGCTGCATGCCAACCACCGCAACCTCGCTGGCCTGCCCGCACTGATCGCCAACAAGACCATTCCCTCGCTGGCCGTGCGCGTTGAGGCCCTGGAGCTGGAGGGGCAACCCATTGCCAGGATCCAGGTGCCCAAGTCCCGGCAGCTGGTGTCGACCTCGGATGGCCTGCTGCAACGTCGGCGCCTGAGAATGGACGGCACTCCGGAGGCCGTGCCCTTCTACCCCCATGAGTTTGTTCAGCGCCAGTCCAGCCTGGGAGTAACGGACCCCTCTGCCTTGCCGCTGGAAAACCTGGCGGTTGAAGACCTGGACCCGATTCAGCGCATCCGCATCCGCAACGCCATCAAGAAATACGGCGGCGACCAGAGCCTGACGCCCCTGGCGGACGATGAGCTGGACGGCGCCCTGGGGCTGACTGTGAGCGTGGGTGGCATGCGCCGCCCCACGGTTGCAGGCCTGTTGCTGCTGGGGAACGACATGCAGCTCCGGCAACACCTACCCTCCCACGAGGTAGCCTTCCAGGTGTTGCGCGGTACCGATGTCCTGGTCAATGAGTTCTACCGCAAACCGCTGCTGGAGACCTTTGAAGAGGTCGAAGTGCTGTTTCGCGCCCGAGTGGAGGAAGAGGAAATTCAAGTCGGCCTGTTTCGCGTGCCTATCCCCAACTTCGACCGTCGGGCCTTTCGGGAAGCTTTCGTAAACGCCCTGGTTCACCGCGACTACAGCGCCCTGGGCGCCGTGCACGTCAAACTGGACGATGACGGCTTGAGCATCAGTAATCCGGGCGGGTTTGTGGAAGGCGTCAACCTGGACAACCTGCTGGTAGCCGACCCCCGCTCCCGCAATCCACTACTGGCTGACATCATCAAGCGTATCGGTTTGGCCGAACGCACGGGCCGGGGTATCGACCGCATCTTCGAGGGCATGCTCCGCTACGGACGTACCGCCCCCGACTACTCCATGTCGTCCGCTCACACCGTCTCCGTGCGCATGAGCGCAGCGGACGCGGACGCCGAATTCCTGCGCATGATCGTCAAGCGCGAGGAACAGACTGGCGCCGCCATGCCCATCGACAGCCTGATCATCCTGTCCCGGCTGCGCAATGAGCGGCGCTTAAGAACGGCGGACCTGGCCAAATCCGTGCAAAAGCCCGAAACCGTGGTCCGGGGCACCCTGGAGAAACTGGTGGAAGCCGGCATGGTGGAAGCCCACGGCACCGGCAAAGGCCGTACCTACACCCTGAGCGCCAAGGTGTACCGGGGAGCGGGGCAAAAGGCCGCCTATGTGCGCCAGGCGGGGTTTGATCCTATCCAGCAAGAGCAGATGGTCATGAGCTTTATTGATACGCACGGCAGCATCAAGCGTGCTGACGTGGTTGAGCTGTGCCATATCAGCCCGGATCAAGCCTACAAGTTGTTGGCCAGATTGAAGAAAAAGGGCGAAATCGAGCAAATAGGCGAGCGTAAAGGGGCTATTTACAAGCGCGCGCGTTAATTTATGCGCTCAGCGTAAATATATGCGCTCATTTATGCGTCAGCGTATATCGCTCGGTCACGATCAAAACCAAGGCATGAATCGATGGAAACCGCAAAACTCAGAAAATTCGCCCAGTTCGCCCGCCGCAGCCTGATTGAACAGGTCGGCGCCAAGCTAAAGCTGGTATTGGCCGAAGAAAGCCCCGCCCGGCGGGAAAGCCCATTGGCCATCAAAAAGCTGGAAGAGGCGATAGCCGAGCAGGGTAAAGAGCAGGTTGTCGAGCGGGTGGCGTATATCTGGTTCAACCGGCTCGTAGCCCTGCGGTTTATGGACGTGAACCGATATAACCGCATCGGCGTGGTCTCGCCCGCCGAGGGGCAGTTCCAACCAGAGATCCTGGCGGATGCCAAGATGGGCCATATCGATGAAGACATGGTTTCGGAGCTAACCCGCCAAAAGATCTTCGCTCTTCTGGACGGCAAAACACCCAGTCAGGATCCGCAGGGGGAAGCCTATCGCCTGTTGGTCGTAGCTGCCTGTAACTACTGGTACAGCGCAATGCCGTTCCTGTTCGAGCGCATTGACGATTACACCGAGCTTTTGATGCCGAATGATCTGCTTTCAGGCAACTCGATCCTGGCCTATACCCGCGAAGCCATGACGCCGGATGCCTGTGAAGATGTCGAGGTGATCGGCTGGCTGTATCAGTTCTATATCTCCGAGAAGAAAGACCAGGTATTTTCTGATCTCAAGAAGAACAAGAAGGTTACTCCCGAGAATATCCCAGCGGCGACCCAGCTATTCACGCCGCACTGGATTGTTCGTTACTTAGTGGAAAACTCGCTGGGCCGTCTCTGGATGCTCAACCGGCCAGACTCAGGCCTGATTGAACGGATGGATTACTACATTAAGCCGGAAGAGCCTGAGACCGACTTCCTGCGGATCAATAGCCCGGAAGAGATCAAGATCTGTGACCCGGCCTGCGGTTCGGGGCATATGCTGACTTATGCATTCGATCTTCTTTATGCCATTTACGAGGAGGAAGGCTACGAACCTACCGATATTCCGGCCAAGATTCTGACTCATAATCTTTACGGCATTGAGATCGACGAGCGCGCCGGCGAGTTGGCAGCCTTTGCGCTGATCATGAAGGCACGGGCCAAGCAGCGCCGGTTCTTTCGAAAGCCGGTGCAGCCTAATATTGTCGTCCTAGAGAACCTGGTCTTTACTGACGCCGAGATGCAGGACGTGGCTGCTCTGGTGGGCAAGGACCTTTTCACGGACGAGCTGCGCGAAATGTTGGGCCAGTTCGAGCATGCCAAAAACTTCGGCTCGCTGATCATACCGAAGCTATCCGACCCTGCTCAGCCGCTGCGTGTGTTAGAGGAGGGAGCCTTTCGCGACGATTTGCTTCTTAAAGAGTTGCAGGCACGCACAGTGGCTGCGTTGCGCATGGCTGAAGCGCTGTCCTCAAGATACCATGTTGTAGTGGCTAATCCTCCCTATATGGGGGCGAGTAATGCAAACACTCAGCTTAAGTCGTGGTTGGGTAACAACTATCCAAGCTCAAAAAGGGACCTGTTTTCAGCGTTTATTGATCGAAATCTGACATTGTGTCGCCCTTCTGGGGCTGTCGCCATGATAACCATGCAGAATTGGATGTTTATCAGCCGATTCCAGTCATTCCGGGATATGCTCTATGATCGCTCTCATATCTCATCTATGGCCCATCTTGGAGAGCGAGCCTTTGACTCAATCGGCGGCGAAGTCGTGTCAACAACGGCGTTTGTCCTTGTGTCATCCAGAAACTCTGAGCGTCTCGCAACATTTGTTCGCCTCACGGATGGGAATTCTGAAGCAGAGAAATCTGCGGCATTGAAAAAGGCAGCATCTGACACTGCATCGCCCATTCGTTACTCAGCTAATGAAAATGACTTCAAAAAAATACCAGGAGATCCTCTTGCCTACTGGGTCTCTCCCGAGTTGAGACAAGTTTTCGAGTCTGCCACTGATTTTGATAGCGTTCTGGAAGCTCGAGAGGGGTTAACCACTGGCAAAAATGAGGACTACGTTAGGTATTCATTTGAAGTATCTGCTTCGCGTGTGTGTAGAGCTGCGGCTACCAGGGAAGCAGCTTCGGACTCCGGAGCAAAGTGGTTTCCCTACAATAAGGGCGGCGAAAAGCGAAAATGGTTTGGGAATGACGAATTTGTCGTCAACTGGGAAAATGACGGTCAACGACTTCAAACGCTAAAACATCCATCAGGTGACCGGATTTGGGCGCACAACTTTAATCTTAATTTCATTTTTCGCCCCTCAATTTCGTGGTCCGATATCACAACAAAAGGACTCTCTGCACGGCTTTTCCCTGAAGGTTTCATCTTCGATGCTACTGGTTTGAGTGCTTTTAACAGAACCGACGAGGACTACCGTTGGCTTTGTGCATCCATATGCAATTCTCACGTGGGCACCTATGTTGCTTCCATCCTCAATCCGACAATGCACTTCAAGGCAGGTGACTTCGCGGAGTTTCCTCTGATAGAGAGCAATCGCACTAGGGCGGAAGATATCGCGGGCAAGGCCGTCGGCCTTGCGCGTTCCGATTGGGATTCCTACGAAACTTCTTGGGATTTCACCACACTCCCGCTGCTCTCGAAGCATGACGGCGAAACGCTGGAGACCACCTACTCCCGGCTCCGCGACCATTGGCAGGGCATGGTGAACGAGATGCTGCGGCTGGAAGAAGAGAACAACCGCATTTTCATCGAGGCCTACGGCCTGCAGGATGAGCTGACGCCCGAGGTGCCGCTTAACGAAATCACCCTGACCTGCAACCCTCACTACCGCTACGGCAACAACAAAAGCGAGGAGGAGCTGGAGGCGCTTCTGCTGGCTGACACCATGCGCGAGCTGGTCTCCTATGCCGTGGGCTGTATGTTGGGCCGATACGCACTGGACAAGCCGGGGCTGATCTTGGCCAACCAGGGAGAGACCATCGAGGACTACCTGAAGCGGGTTCCGGAGCCGAGCTTCCCGGCGGATGATGACAATGTTATCCCCATGCTCGATGGCGACTGGTTCACCGACGACATTACCGAGCGTTTCCGTGAATTCCTGCGCATCGCCTTTGGCGAAGAGCACTATGAGGAAAATCTCCGCTTTGTCGAGCAGGCACTGGGTAAGGATATCCGCAAGTACTTCCTGAAGGACTTCTACAACGACCACGTGCGCCGTTACAAGAAACGCCCCATTTACTGGTTGTTCTCCTCACCAAAGGGCTCATTCAACGCGCTGATCTACATGCACCGCTACCAGCCTCACACCGTGGGCACGGTGCTGGAGTATCTTCGGGATTTCAAAGACGAGAAGCTAAAAGCCCGGAAAAACCATCTGGAGGCCGTCAGTATCAGCGCCGGGGCCTCCCAAGGTGATAAGACCAAGGCCCTGAAAGAGATCGAGAAGATCAACAAAATCCTAGCCGAGCTGGATGACTACGAGCGGGATGTACTTTATCCCCTGGCTACCGAGCAGGTGGAAATCGATCTCGATGATGGGGTGAAAGCGAACTATCCGAAATTTGGCGAAGCCTTGAAGAAGATTCCTGGCCTCTCATGAAGGAGGGCTAACTATGAAATTGAAAGAAATTGCCGTTAAAGGCTTTAAATCTATCAGCAACCACGACTACGAGCTTATTGCCTTTAACGATGTCACGGTGCTTTTGGGGGCAAATGGCTCCGGGAAAAGCAACCTGATTTCACTGTTCCGGCTGCTGGGGTTTATGACCACCGGAGCATTGCAACAGTACGTTGGTAGGCAGGGTGTCAGCCAGCTTCTGTTCTATGGCCCAAAGGTGACCGAATCGCTGAGTTTCAGCGTGAAACTGGAAGATGACAGCACCACCGACTCCTACGATGTAAAGCTATCCTATGGGTTGCCGGACCGGCTGTTCGTCAGCGGTGAACAGGTAAGCTATCACAAAGCCGGTCACCCCAGGCCGCAAGAATACTTTCTGTCCAGTGGTGGCCCTGAAGCGGAGCTGGGGCAGGATGATCGGCCCACCAGTAAAGTGCTTACCGGTCTGCTCAGAGGCATACAAACCTTCCAGTTTCACGACACATCCGACACCGCCCGAATCAAGGACCGGGTGTACGTTGATGATGTGTCCTACCTGCGCAGCGATGGGGGCAACCTCGCGGCCTTTCTCAAGATGTTGAAGGAGTCGGATAGCTATCGTCCTTACTACGAACGAATTGTCCGGCATATTCGCAAGATCATGCCGCAGTTCAACGACTTCGTGCTGGATACCCTTCCTGGCAATGACCGTTTCGTGCGACTGAACTGGTCTGATACCTACCGCCAGGATTATCTCTTTGGTCCGGATCAGATTTCCGACGGATCTCTTCGCTTCATGGCGCTGACCACGCTGCTGTTGCAGCCACCGGCGTTGCTTCCAAAAGTGATCGTTCTGGATGAGCCGGAGTTGGGTCTGCATCCGGCTGCCACGCTTGAGCTTGCCGGTATGATCAAACGTGCATCCCAGAAAACGCAGGTGGTCCTGGCCACCCAGTCCACACGTCTGGTCGATGAATTCCTTCCGGAGCAGATTGTGATCGTGGAGCGCGATTCTAAGACCGGCGCCAGCTCGTTCCACCTTCTGGAACCGGAGGCGCTGGGTGAATGGTTGCAACGGTACAGCCTATCGGAGCTTTGGGAGAAAAATGTGTTGGGAGGGCAGCCGTGATTCGACTGCACATAACCGCCGAGGGCCAGACCGAAAAAGCCTTTGTCGACCAGGTTCTGACGCCCCATCTGGCGCACTTTGATGTCTACACTGACGCGCGCTGCGTGCTAACGAGCAAGGACAAACGGGCGGCCAAAGAATACCGGGGTGGCCTGATCAGTTACCAGAAGGCAAAAGCAGACATCGAAACCTGGATGAAGGAAGACGCCAACCAGGAATGCTGGTTTACCAGCATGTTCGATTTATATGCCTTGCCAGACGATTTCCCAGGATTTGACGAGGCGAAACGGCTGGAGCCTTATCAAAGGATCGAACGGCTCGAAGCTGCTTTTGGCAATGAAATGAACAAGCCAAACTTTATTCCCTATATCCAGTTGCATGAATTTGAAAGCCTGATTCTAGCTGACCCGGCCAAGCTGGATTGGGAGTATCTGGAGCACGACCAGCCAATTGGGAATCTGGTGAAGATGGTCGGTACCCAAAATCCGGAGCTCATCAATGACGGTCGAGAAACAGCGCCATCGAAACGAATTCTCAAAGAGATACCGGAGTACGACAAGGTGACATCGGGGGTTTCGGTTGCGGCTCATATCGGCCTTGATACTCTACGGGCCTCTTGCAAACACTTTGATGAGTGGGTGTCGCGCCTGGAGAAGCTCGGGGGCAAAGAATGAGCCAGCAAATCACTCATGCGCTGAGCAGACTTTTCGATAAGCACCGGGTTGTGTTCTGGTACGACACCAAGCAAGAGCTGCGCAGTGACTTCGAGGCGGTTTCCATTTCGGACGTGGAGAAGCTGGAGATCGCCAACAACGAGTACGGCCTGAAATATCGCATCCTGCGGGAGTCACCGGAACAGAAATTCTTGCTGTACAAGGATGGGCCACAACCAGAGGACCTGGACAACTGGTTGCTGGACGTACAGCTGGCCCACGGTGAGTTCCGGACCGACCAGGTGGCTATCTGGCTGTCCGAATTGGAATTGGGCCTGGAGTTTGCCGAGGTGGCCCAGGCCCACGCGGAATTTTTCCAGGCAATAAAACGCAAGGATGCGTTGAAGAAGCTGCTGAAGCCAGACGACACTGCCGGCCAGCTGCGCCTGAAGATGCTGGCTGTCTGTGCCGGTAGCGAGCCGCGTATGGACTCGGTGGTGGAAACCCTGCTGCAGCAACTGGCGGAAGAGCGTGATGATGGCATTCGGCTGATTGAGCGTTGTGGTCTGGATAGCTTCCTGTGGGAGCAACTGACACGTTTCTACGGCTACGAGGCCAGTGACCCCAGCCTGCGCGACTTCGTGATTGAGCTGTTCAAGTCCTGCTATGCCATGGGCACCGATGGCGACGTTAAGTTGACCGGCGATGCCCTGGTGTTCCTCAAACGCTGGAAAGACAGCCGGCAGTTCGAGCAGGGGTTTGAAACCCTGTCTGCCGAGTGTGCCGAGGTGCTGGGCATTGAGCAGGATCTCGGTAAACGGGACTTCCGGGACCTGGTTGAGCTCGATTACTTCCGGCTAATCGACCAGAAGATTATCAGTGACCTGGTACGGGCGGTGGTTGGCCGCACGGTCACCAGCGGCGATGTGGCACTGTGGGTGCGGCAGCGGCGCCAGGGCCACTGGTACGGGGAGTTCCGACACCTGTATGAAGCCATTGAGTTCGCGGCGCGCTTTGTCCAGATGCTGGGAGAGGCTCGTCTCACCATGGACAGCCTCTCCGACGGCGTCCAGCGATACAGCCGTTCCTGGTTCCAATTGGATCAGCTCTACCGCAAGTTTACCTACCATGTGCGCATGTCCGGCCAGGCATCGTTGATGGGCGAGCTCAGTGAGCAGGTGGAGAACCTGTATTCCAATAACTACCTGCTCAAGCTGGGCGATGGCTTCCAGGTTCATGTGGACGCCGCGCCGCGCTGGGAGGCCTATCCGGTCGTTCAGCAAAAGGCCTTTTTCGAGCACTGGGTTCGCCCGTACCTGCGCAAGGACAAACGGATCTGTGTGATCATTTCCGACGCCATGCGCTACGAGATTGGTGACGAGCTGCTGGGTCTTATCCGGCAGGAAGATCGCTACAGCGCGGAGCTCGAACCGGCTCTCTCGACCCTGCCCAGCTATACCCAGCTCGGTATGGCGGCGCTGCTGCCCAACAAGTCCTTGGCGATCGCCGACAATGACACCGGCACGGTACTGGTGGATGGCCAAAGCTCACAGGGTACGGTCAATCGTACCAAAATCCTGCGGGCCGCCTTGGATGGTCGGGGCCAAGCCGTCAAGGCGGAGGATTTTATGCAGCTCAACCGGGAAGACAGCCGTGAGCTGCTCAAGGGTAATGATGTGCTGTACATCTACCACAACCGCATCGATCACACCGGCGACAAGATGCACTCAGAGGGGCAGGCCTTTGAAGCTGCGGAACAGACCCTGGGGGATCTGATTCGTCTGATCAAGAAGCTCACGGCGGCCAACGCCAACAACCTGCTGATCACCGCTGATCATGGTTTTATTTACCAGAACCGTGAGCTGGATGAGAGTGATTTCCTGGGTGACGTCGTTTCTGGCGATGATATTCGCTACCGGGACCGTCGTTTTGTGCTGGGTAAGGGCCTGTCCGCCTCTCCGGCGTTCCATCACTTCTCGTCTGAGCAGCTTGGGCTGAATGGCGATATGGAAGTGCAGGTTCCCAAGTCCATCAACCGGCTGCGCCTTAAAGGCTCCGGCAGCCGATTTGTGCATGGTGGCGCATCCCTTCAGGAAGTGGTGATTCCGGTCTTGAAGGTCAACAAGAAGCGCCAGAGCGACGTCAGTGCCGTTGAGGTGGACATCCTGCGTGGGGCAAGCTCGGTGATCACTTCCGGCCAACTGGCTGTCACCTTGTATCAGTCCGGGCCGGTTACCGAGAAAGTGCAGCCTCGCCACCTGCGGGCCGGGATTTACACCCAGGCAGGCGAGTTGATTTCGGATAGTCACGAGCTGTCGTTTGACCTGACCTCTGAGAACCCCCGCGAGCGGGAGCTTCAGGTGCGCTTTGTGCTGAGCCGTAAGGCGGATGAGGCCAACGGCCAGGAGGTTTTCCTAAAGCTGGAAGAACAGCACGCTGGTACCTCCCATTACAAGGAATACAAGTCGCTCAGGTATTTGATGCGGCGGTCCTTTACCAGCGATTTTGATTTCTGAGGGTTATAGCCAATGAGTACGCTTGACCAAAAGATCAACGAACACTTCCCAGGGCTGGTGGTGCGCAAAGACCTGGTGAAAACGGTCAAGGGCAACGCCATCGTCCCCTCATACGTGCTGGAATATCTGCTCGGCCAGTACTGCGCCACTAACGACGAGGCTACGATTCAGACCGGTATCGAGACGGTCAAGGAGATTCTGGCCAAGCACTATGTCCACCGCAACGAGGCCGGGTTGGTGCGCTCGAATATCAAGGAAAAGGGGCGCTACAAGGTCATCGACAAGATCAGCGTGGCCCTGAATGAGAAGACGGATGCCTACGAGGCGCAGTTTTCCAACCTGGGCATTAAGAAGGTATTGGTGGACTCGGGAACCGTGAAGGCCCACCCCAAACTGCTGGTAAGCGGCGTCTGGTGCATTGCGGATATCGAATACGTATTTTCTGAAGACCAGAACGTCAGCCCCTGGATTCTGTCCACCCTCAAGCCGATTCAGCTATCTCACTTCGACTACGACACCTACGTTGCCGCGCGGCAGCAGTTCAGCACCGATGAGTGGATTGACCTGCTGATCCAGAGTATCGGCTTTAACCCGGATATGTTCGGACGGCGCAGCAAGCTAACCCAGCTGGTCCGCTTGATTCCGTTCTGCGAGCGGAACTACAACCTGATCGAACTTGGCCCCAAGGGGACGGGTAAATCCCACGTTTACTCCGAGTTTTCGCCCCATGGGATCCTGGTATCGGGTGGTGAAGTCACTGTACCCAAGCTATTTGTGAATAACTCCAGCGGCAAGATCGGCCTGGTGGGGTACTGGGATTGCGTGGCCTTTGACGAATTTGCTGGTAAGCAGAAGCGAGTCGACAAGGCTCTGGTCGACATCATGAAGAACTACATGGCCAACAAGTCCTTCTCCCGGGGCGTGGAAACCCTGGGCGCCGAAGCGTCCATGGTGTTCGTGGGGAACACCCGGCACACCGTGCCGTATATGCTGAAGCATTCGGACCTGTTCGATGAGCTGCCTGACAAGTTCTACGATTCTGCCTTTCTGGACCGTATCCACTTCTACATCCCCGGGTGGGAGGTCGACATCATCCGGGGCGAGATGTTCTCTGACGGCTATGGCTTCGTGGTGGACTATCTTGCAGAAATCCTGCGCTCGATGCGGAACTATGATTATTCCGATCAGTACCGCGAGCACTTTGCTCTTTCTTCGGATATCTCGACCCGAGACCGGGACGGTATCAATAAGACCTTTTCTGGCTTGATGAAGATCCTGTTCCCCCAGGGCGGAGCAACCAAGGAAGAGGTTGAAGAAGTGCTGCGTTTTGCCATCGAGGGGCGCAAGCGGGTCAAGGACCAGTTACAGCGGATTGACACCACCTACGGCGAAGTCCGATTTTCTTATCAGGATCAACAACGCCAGGAAATACTGGTCACGACACTTGAGGAAGAAGAGTACCCGGGTTACTACCACCAGACGGTGTCCACCCCTGATGACGGGGGGGAAGCGCCCGAGCCAGCAGCAGACGTTAAAGTTGGCGAGCCCAAAGAGCCCCGCGCCTCTGAACCCGTACTGGAGGAAAAGCACCTGACCTTCCAGGAAAATCAAAAAGGCATCTCATTCGACGGTTTGTTTGGCGCATACCTGAAAGGAGCCAGTGAGATCACCGTTACAGACCCCTACATTCGGCTTTTCTACCAGATCCGCAATTTCATGGAGTTTCTAGAAGCCATCGTGAAGAACAAGGCCGAAGAAGATGAAGTGGCGGTTCACCTCGTCACCGTCCGGGACGAGTTCAAGGGTGACCTGCAAGACGAGAGTTTTGAAAAGATCCAGGAATCCGCTCGCACCGTGGGTATCGACTTCACCTGGGAGTTTGACGAAAGCGGCACCATTCACGCCCGTCATATCGTTACGGACCACGGCTGGAAGATATCGCTGGATCGGGGGTTGGACATCTTCCAGCACTACGAGATGAATGAAGCCTTCGCATTTGCCAACCGGTTGCAGCAGTTTCGTGCGATCAAGTCCTTTGAGATAACGTTTATCAGGGCAAACTAACTATTCTGTTAATTATCCTTTCTTGCAGAAATTCTGAATAGCTCATTCAGACCATCCACCCCTGCTCCTGCCGCCACAAGGCCAACAGCACATCACAACATCCAACCCCCGTTCCTGAAGTCAAAACCACTACTCACCCTCGACCATTGGCGTAGAACCATCCCGATTTTGGCCGCGATCGGCTACCCTTGCGTCCCTGGCTTTGCCGCCGTGAAGCAATATCTTTCGATCTCCAAGGATGGCTCTCTTGTCGACTTCCGCGATGCCCCGCCGGGGCGTTCTGACTCTCGTTGCGCTGCTGCTGGTGGCGCTCAACCTTCGCCCGGCGCTGACCAGCGTGTCGCCGGTGCTCGGCAGCATTGCCGAGGCGCTGGCGCTCTCCCCCAGCTGGCAGGGCATTCTGACAACCCTGCCGGTGCTGTTCCTGGGTCTCGCGGCGCCGCTGGCGCCCAAGCTGGTGCGTCGTATCGGGCCGGAGCGCAGCGTGTTTGCCGCGCTTGTGGTGTTGGCGGTGGCACTGCTGGTGCGGCCTTATATCGGCACGGCGGGGCTGTTTCTGGGTACGGCTATCGCCGGGGGCTGCATCGGGGTCATCGGGGTGTTGCTGCCGGGCATCGTCAAGCGGGACTTCCCCCGGCGCGTCAGCATCATGACGGGGCTCTACACCGTGGCGCTCAACCTCGGCGCTTCTGCGGCCGCGGGGACCACGGAGCCGCTGCGTCAGGCGTTGGGCGGGCTTTGGCAAGACGCGTCACAAGGGGCTTCTCACAGTTCCTGGCAGGGCGCGCTGGCGTTCTGGCTGCTGCCGGCGCTGATCGCGGCGCTGTTCTGGCTGCCGCAACTCAAGGGCACCAAGCCCACCCGCGTGCCCATCCGTCGCGGGGCGCGGCTGCGTCACGATCCGCTGGCGTGGCAGGTATCGTTGTTCATGGGGCTGCAGTCGTCGCTGGCGTACATCGTGTTCGGCTGGCTGCCGACGATCCTGCAGGATCGCGGGTTGGCGGCGGTCACCGCGGGGCTGGCGCTGTCGGTGTCGATCCTGCTGCAGGTGACGACGGCGATCCTGGCGCCGTTGATCGGCAGCCGCATGCGTGACCAGCGGGCGGTGCTGATCGGCGTCATGGGGCTTACCCTGATCGGGCTGCTGGGCTGTCTCTATGCGCCGATCGGCAGCATATGGCTGTGGATCGTGATCTTGGGTCTGGGCCAGGGCGGCACCTTCAGCATGGCGCTGACCCTACTGGCACTGCGCGCGCCGGATGCGACAACGGCGGCCAGCCTCTCGGCGATGGCCCAGGGCATCGGCTATACCCTGGCGGCGATGGGGCCGCTGCTGGTCGGCGTGCTGCACGACTGGAGCGGCGGCTGGAACGTGGTGGGCGTTCTGGTGAGCGCGATTGCCCTCGGCGCGCTGGTCATGGCGCTGGGTGCCGGGCGCGATCGGCAGGTGGCGTCGACCTCTGGTGTGGATTGACGGCGCGGATTGAAGGTTTGGCCTGACGAACCCGGGCGCCGGAATCGGTTACTCTAGAAGAGCAACCAACGACCCCGGAGACTCGCATGCCAGCCAGAGCCATTAGCCTCGAGCAACAGCAGCGCCTGATCGAGATCGTGCGCGATGCCGCCAAAACCGAGATCCTGCCGCGCTTTCGCAATCTCTCCGAAGACGCGATCCGCTCGAAAAGCGCGCCGGACGATCTGGTGACCGACGCCGACCAGGGCGCGGAGCGGATGGTGACGGCGGCGATCCGCGAGCTGCTGCCGGAGGCGACGGTGATCGGCGAGGAAGCGGTGGCGGACGCCAGCGCCAATCTCGACGATATCGCCGGCGCCGAGCTGGCGCTGATCATCGACCCGGTCGACGGCACCTGGAACTTCGCCCGCGGGCTCAACCAGTTCGGGGTGATTCTGGCGGCGACCAGCTTCGGCGAGACGATCTTCGGCCTGCTCTACGATCCGCTGGCGGACGACTGGATCGTCGCCCGTCACGGCGAAGGCGCCTGGTTCGGCCGCCCCGACGGCACCGAGCGCCAGCTGCAGGTCTCGGATACCGACAGGTTCGACGAGATGGTCGGCTCCACCTCGATCCGGCTGTTCGCCAAGGCGCAGCAGTATCAGCTCTCCGCGACCTTCCCCGACTTCCAGCGCATGATGGCCTTCGGTTGCGCCTGTCATGAGTACCGCACCATGGCGTTCGGCTTCGTCGACTTCATGCTGACCGGCAAGCTGATGCCTTGGGATCACGCCGCGGGGCTGATGATCCACGCCGAAGCGGGCGGCTATTCGGCGCTGCTCGACGGCACACTCTACCAGCCGACGATTCACCAGGGCACGGTGCTCGCCGCCAGCTCGCGGGCGCATTGGGAGCAGTTACGCGAGAAGTTCAGCTTTCTGGTCTGAAAAGTACCTGCGCTCGCCCAAGCGGCGTTAAAAATTGGCTCACTGAACTTCAGTTCAGAACGTCCGAAGGACGGCCCGAAGGGCGAGCGGAGCGAGTCACGTGCTCATTTACATCCCGTAAACTGGGGCGCCAGTCCGGTCCGTTTTCGCCAATTTTTACCTTAGCTACGCGCCCCGGCCTTGCCTTCGCTCATCGACTTTTCAAGCAGAGCATAGTGACCTGGCCGCCATTAACACTCCATGACGACGAAAACCGGCGCCGAGAAGGCCAGGACATCACCTTTCGCGTCGGCAATCTGGCCGACTCCTCGCTGGTGGCACGTCGACTGGTGCCGATGAATTACGTGGTCGCCGCGGCGCTGCTGGGCCAGGGGCTGGTGCTGTTTCCCACTTGGCTGATCGGCGATGCGCTCTCGCGGGGGGAGCTGGTACCGCTGCTCAAGGCGTGGCGCGGCGAGGTCATGCCCGGCCGCCGCGACATTCACGTGCTGACCACCGAACGCCGCCTGCGAACGCGTAAGGTGCGGGCGTTTCTAGACTATCTGCGGGAATCGCTGGCGCCACAGCCGGCCTGGGATCGGTGGCGATGATGTCGCTATTTTGAGCAATTTATTGCTCATTAATGGCGAGAAAAGCGTTTGATGAGCAAAAAATAGCTCATCCACCGTCGGACATGATAAATTTGAGCAATAATTTACCCAGTACACTCAATATGTCACTGACGATACAGTTGTTCCATCATGGCCAATGGCACGATGCCGCAGAACTTCAGATCGACGATCCGAAGGCGGGTCGACGCGGCACGATTGCGCTGGGCTACTCGACCGATTACGCCATCGACTGGATGGGCCGGGATGACGAGCACGCCTGCAGTCTGAACTTGCCGGTCGAGCTGATGCTGCTGTATCGCCGGACGAACTGGTTCGCCATGCTCGACGACATCATGCCGTCGGGGGCCAGCCGACGTTACTGGGTCAATCGACAGGGACTTCAGTCACTGCCCCCGTACGAGCAGGACCACGCCTTGCTGGCCCAGGGCACGATAGCGCCCGTCGGCAATCTGCGAATCAAGCAGGCGCTGCCCCAACTGCCGACGGGCAGTCAGCTGAAACACCATCGATTCACGCTGGACGATGTCGTGGAACGCCATACCGACTTTCTGGAATATGCCCAGCAGGTAGGCGCCGCCGGTGGTGGTGCGACCGGCGCGGGCGGCGAAGCCCCCAAACTGCTGCTGCGTCGCGGCGCGCAGGATGAAATCTGGATCGATACCTGGCAGGACGAACCCCGCAATACCGATGCGCATTACCTGGTGAAATTCCCCCGTGGGCCACGCTCGGACATGGATTGCGACATTCTGCGCGCGGAGTACCACTACTATCACGAGCTGCAGGCACTGGGCTTCGACACCATCGATATCCGCGGTATGGAACTCATCGAAGGGGCACGCTACCCCAGCCTCTGGCTGCCTCGATTCGATGTCGATTTCATCGAAGGAGAACGCACGCTTTACGGTCTGGAGTCGCTCTATTCGCTGCTGGAGAAGCCTCCGGGCACTTTCCTCAATCATTTCGAAGCGATCGACACACTGGTTGCCAGGTGTCAGCAGCAATATCGCGTCAGAGAAATGGGCGAGTCCTTCGACGGTTCCCGTTTCGTCGTGGAATGGGTCAAGCGGGATCTCCTCAACGTCGCTTTCGGCAACTCGGACAATCATGGTCGCAATACCGCGATGATCAAGCGGCCCGATGGCCTGTGGCTGGCGCCGGTCTATGACTTCGCGCCCATGAAGGCGGACCCCGAAGGCATCATGCGCACCACGCAATGGGGCGCGCCGTACGAAGAAGGCGGCCGTTTCGACTGGCAAGGGATCGCTCAACGGCTCGATCCGCTGGTTCCCGCCGACGACCTGCTCGCCGAGCTTCGCCAGCTGGGAAGACGATTGAAAGGCCTGAAGGCTCGCCTGCGGCAGCGAGGCGTGCCGAATTCGATTCTCGATCTGCCCGCGCTAGGGTTCGACTATCTCGACGACAAACTCGATGCCTGGAGGCTGACATGAGTCGTCTTTCTCCCCAGGAACGCGAAGCGCTGCTGTTCGATCTGCTCGACCAGCTGTTCGATGAGGAAATCACGACAGGCGCGCTATTGAAACGACTGCGCCGGGAGGTTCTGGAGATGAACCAGACCCGCTATGCCGCGCTGGCGTCGGTGAGCCGCCGGACGCTCTCGGCCATCGAGAACGACAGCGGGACCCAATCGCTGGGTTCTCTCAATCGTGCCTTTCGACCTTTCGGACTTAGCGTGGGGTTGCTCCCGCGAGATCGATCGACCCGCCAGCGTCTGTTGACGCGATCCTCCTCGTGATCACCTTCATAGCAAAACCTAATTAGCGATTGAATCGTGCGCGATATAGATTGACCGCATGACGACACGCAACGATACCGACGACACGCTGGCCCTGGAATCGCAGCTCTGCTTCGCGCTCTATTCGACCCAGCTGGCGATGAACAAGCTCTACCGCGGCCTGCTGCGCGAGCTCGATCTGACCTATCCCCAGTACCTGACCATGCTGGTGCTGTGGCAGCGGGACCGGCAGACGGTATCGGAGATCGGCGAACAGCTCACTCTGGATTCGGCCACGCTGACGCCGCTGTTGAAACGGCTGGAAGCGGCGGCGCTCATCACCCGGCAGCGCTCACGCCAGGATGAACGCCAGGTCGAGATCGCCTTGACCGATAAGGGCCGTTCGCTGCGCGAGCAGGCCAAGGCGATCCCCCACGCCGCCGGCTGTGCGGGGCAGTGCACGCCCGAGGAGGCCGCCGAACTGCGTGATGCGCTGCATGGACTGCGTCAGCGGCTCGACAGGCAGTGAAGCGTTCGCACGATTGGCGAAGACCATTTTTACCCAAATAGATCGCGCGCGGTTTAATAGACCACGATCATAAACCCGAAAGGAGATTCACCATGTCACTCGATAAAGTCCTCTACCGCGCCGAAGCAACTGTCACTGGTGGCCGCGACGGCCGTGCCACCGCCGCCGACGGTGCCATCGATCTCAAACTGTCGACGCCCAAGGAACTGGGTGGCGCCGGCGGTGACGGCACCAACCCGGAGCAGCTGTTCGCGGCCGGCTACTCCGCCTGTTTCATCGGCGCACTGAAACTGGTCGCCTCGAAAGAGAAGGCCAAGCTGCCCGACGACACCCGGATCCAGGGCGAAGTCGGCATCGGCCCCAAGGGCGAGGGTTTCGGCATCGAAGCGACGCTGACGGTGAAGCTTCCGGGCATGGATCGGGAACAGGCCGAAGCGCTGGTCGAGAAGGCCCATCAGGTCTGCCCGTACTCCAACGCCACTCGCGGCAACATCGATGTGACCCTGAACGTCGAAGTGTGATCTCGCATCGCAACCCAAGTGAAGATCCGAGGCCTCTTTTGCGGCCTTGGATCGTTATGTCCAGGGAAGTCGTGATGGCCACGCTCCTGATCGCCTTGGGTAACGGGAGGCGTTAGCGTGCTAATATCCCTTGCTATCCGCCATCCGGAACCGACTGCCCGTGCCCGCCATCGACTCTCGCACCGACAAATCCACGCCACACACCGATACGCCCACGCCCTGGCCCACCATCATACTGCTGGCGATGACCGCGTTCTGCGCCGCCGCCACCCAGCGAATCCTCGACCCGATGCTGCCGCGTCTCGCCGAGGTCTACACCACCACGCTGAGCGCCGCCTCCTGGGCGATCACGGCGTTCGCCATCGTCTATGGCTGCCTGCAACTGGTGCTGGGGCCGAGCGGCGACCGTTACGGCAAGCTGCGCGTGATCTCGCTGTTCTCCTGCTCGCTGCCGTCGCCAGCCTGCTGTGCGTTTTCTCGGGCAGCCTGGCGACACTGATCGCGGCGCGCATGCTGGCGGGAGTAGGATGCGCGGCGGTGATTCCGCTGGCGATGGCATGGATCGGCGACAACGTGCCCTACGAGCAGCGACAGGCGGTGCTGGCGCGCTTTCTGATCGGGCAGATCTGCGGGCTCGCCTGCGGCCAGACCTTCGGCGGCCTGGCCGCGGAACAGGACTGGTGGCAGTGGCCGTTTCTGGTCTACACCGTGCTGTTCGCCGCCGCTGCCGGGCTGCTGTGGTATCGCGCCGGCCGTCATGAACGGCCTCGAAAGCGGGAGAGGGAATCGCTCGGCGTGAGCCTGCGCCACGTACTGCAGAAGCCGTGGCCGCGCGTAGTGCTGATCAGTGTGTTCTTCGAAGGCGCGGCGGTCTTCTGCGGGTTCGCGTTCGTGGCCAGCCATCTGCACGTCGCCGGCGGGCTACCGTTGACGCAGGCCGGGCTGATCCTGGCGGTGTTCGCCGTCGGTGGCTTGAGTTTCGCGCTGCTGGCGCGGCGGCTGGTTCCTAAACTGGGCGAAACCGGCCTGTGCCAGCTGGGCTGCGTGCTGATCGCGATCGCGCTGGCCGCCATCTGCCGCTGGCCGACGCCCGGTGTCGCCGTCGTTGGCTGCTATCTGTTCGGGCTGGGGTTCTACATGCTCCACAACACGCTGCAGACCACCGCGACGCAGATGGCACCGGAGCGACGCGGCGCCGCCGTCTCGCTGTTCTCGACCGCGTTTTTCACCGGCCAGTCTCTCGGCACCGGCATTGGCGGCGCCATCATCGCCTTCTCGGGTACGACACCGACCCTGGCGCTGGCCACCGTCGCCGTGCTGCCGGTCGGCTTCGGCTTCGCCTGGCAGATCCGCCGCCGTGACCGGGCGCTGGTGCCAGCGTAGCGGTGCCGTCTTCGAATCTTCCCTTTGTCGAGGGTTCAGGGCGGCCGGCAACGCCGAAGCGAGACCGCGCGCCAGGATGCTGCCAGACTCGATGAAACCGATCGCCAACCGGGAGACCGACTCATGACCCTCGCCACCTCGCAGCAGGTACTCGACTTCTGGTTCGAGGAGCTGACACCGAAACAGTGGTTTATCAAGAGCGACGACCTCGACCGCACCATCACCGAACGCTTCGGCGAGACGCTGGCCGCCGCGGCCCGCTGCGAGTGCTGGCAGTGGCGCGAGACGCCCGCGGGCCGGGTGGCGGAGATCGTGGTGCTCGACCAGTTTTCGCGCAACGTCCATCGCGATACTCCGGGTTCCTTCACGCAGGACCCGCTGGCGCTGGCACTCGCCCAGGAGCTGATCTCGCGAGGCGAGGATGACGCACTGCCGCTGACCCGGCGCATCTTCGCCTACATGCCGTTCATGCACAGCGAGTCGCTGGCGATTCACGACCAGGCGGTCACGCTGTTCGACCGGCCCGGCATGGAGGAACAGCTGGACTACGAGCACCGACATCGTGCGATCGTCGAACGCTTCGGCCGCTATCCGCATCGCAACGCGATTCTACGCTTTGTCTGAAAAATGATGTCTTGCTAGCCTTTCCTCCCTCAGGCTTGGAGGTATTGTCATGGCAGGACGTTACGAGATTTCCGATCAGGGTTGGACATTGATTGAAGATATCGTTTCGCCTGGCACGCCCGCTGGGCGTGGACGCCCACGCCGCGATGACCGGCAGATGC
>NZ_JAXOVV010000027.1:0-52523 GCF_036663415.1 Salinicola sp. 4072
GCGGGGAAATTTCAGCGTTTTGGCATTACTCAACAGCTATTCGCGCTGAAGAAGCCGATCCTGATAAGCGATGCCACCAGTCAGTACCTTCAGACCGCTCAATCAGCACCCTCGTGAATGAGGCGGGCTAACGGTCAAACAGGCACGCTACCGCCCGCCATGCAGCATGATGCGGGTTCGCATCATCTCCGCGGGCAGTTTCTGAGCCTTTTTGACCAGGTAACCCATCTGTTGTGACGTCTCATTCACAGTAACCAACCGTTACATGGCAGGCAACGCCAACGAAAGCATCAGCCAGGCAGTTGTGCCTTAAAGGTTCTATCTCGTAGGGGTCGGCAGATGAAGGCTGTGTCGGGCCGGACGCGGTGCGCACCATGCTGAGAACCGCGTTTCCGCCGCCTTCAACTCTCCCAACGCGCCCTTGCACCGCTCTTCGACCTGGTCGAGTTCACGCTGCATGATGCGGATGTCTTCCAGTTGGCGTTCGAGGTTGGCGCGTTTGTCGGCGAGGATCTCGAGCAGGCGCTCAAGTTGGCGGACGCTGCCGTCATGGCGGGTGGCGTAGAGGCCGAGCACTTCACGGATCTCGATCAGCGAGAAACCCAGCCGTTTGCCGCGCAGGGCTAGCTTGAGGCGAACGCGGTCCTTCTCGTGGTAGACGCGGGTCTTTTTGCTGCTCCGTTAAAGGGAACGCCACTTGCGTGAGATGTATATTATGGCAATATACAAAATATGATCGATTTGGCGCAGATAACCGGTTTCGACTGGGACAAGGGCAATGCCCGCAAAAGTGCGGATAAGCACGGCGTGCGCCAATCCGAGGCCGAACAGGTGTTTTTTAATCAGCCACTGCTGCTGATCGAAGACATTAAGCACAGCCAGGATGAACCTCGATATCATGCCCTCGGCATCGCGGACGATCATCGGCAGCTACACATCACGTTCACCTTACGCGCGGCCGGTACGTTGATCCGAGTTATCTCGGCCCGAGACATGCACCGTAAGGAGCGGAGGATTTATGAGCAAAACCAAGACGACGCCTGAATTCAAGAGTGAAGCGGAAGAGCGCGCGTTCTGGGAAAGCCATGACTCCACGGACTATGTGGACTGGAACCAGGCCAAGCGTGCCGCGCTCCCCAATCTGAAGCCATCGACCAAGACGATCTCGCTGAGGTTGCCGGAATCGTTGCTGGATCGCATCAAGATCGAAGCCAACAAGCGGGATATGCCGTATCAGTCGCTGATCAAGGCCTGGTTGGCTGACGATGTCGAGGAAAATCGACGGTCTTGATGGTGAGATTTCAGGTGTAAGCCGTGCTCAAGAGCGCTTTTCAGCCGCCTTCAACTCTCCCAGCGCACCCTTGCACCGCTCTTCGACCTGGTCGAGTTCGCGCTGCATGATGCGGATGTCTTCGAGCTGGCGTTCGAGGTTGGCGCGTTTGTCGGCGAGGATCTCGAGCAGGCGCTCAAGTTGGCGAACACTGCCGTCGTGGCGGGTGTCATAGAGATCGAGCACTTCACGGATTTCGATCAGCGAGAAGCCGAGACGCTTGCCGCGCAGGGCGAGCTTGAGGCGGACGCGGTCCTTCTCGTGGTAGACGCGGGTCTTGCCGCGCCGCTCGGGGGAGAGCAGGCCTTCCTGCTCGTAGAAGCGGATGGTGCGGGTGGTCACATCGAAGTGTTGCGCAAGTTCGCCAATGGCGTAAGTCTGGCCGGACACGGCATTATTCTCTTTTCTGATTTTCCCCACCCTAGCGCTATTTGACCTTTACGTGAAGATCAACTTTATTCGCGGTTTTTGGCGGTCGTGAAGATTGGCGACGGCGCGTGTCGAGATCCGGTTGGGAGCGAAACATACCGAACGGTTTATCAACAGCCTGTTTCAGATTTGGCTAAAACAGCGATTCCTGTCGCTCACCGGGAAACTCCGCCAACGGCGGCAATTCGATCCGTTCGGCGATCCGGTTGTAGAAGTTTCGTGCCAGTTCCGGCGCCTGTCGGTTATCCGGTGTATGCACAAAGAGAAAAGGGGTTTTCCCCTGTTTTATCCACAGGATGAGGCGTTCTATCCACGGTTCGAAACGGGCGTGATTAATGGCTTCGTCGAAGTGTCCGATAAAGCGAATAACGGGATTGACCGCCGTGCAGAGCACGTGTAATGGGACTTTGGGCTTTTCGCCCTGCGCCTTGGCGAGCCGGTTGTCAAGTCCTGGGGGTGTGGCAAAGAGGGCACGCACGTCGAGCATTACACGATTGGCGTCTTGACTTATCAACAAGCGGTTGAATGCCTGTTCCGGTGCCCCTTTGTGGAAAAAATCACTGTGCCGGACCTCGACTGCGCGGGGTATCTCCCGTGGCCAGTGAGTGAGCAATCGCTCCAGCGCGGGCAGCTCTGCCTGGCCGAAATCCCGCGGTAGCTGAATCATGATCGGGCCGAGCCGATTCTTCAGGGGCGAGAGCCGTTCGATGAAGCGTTCGAACTCCTCAATGATATCGCGCAGGCGCTTGGCGTGGGTCAACTGGCTGGGCAGCTTGAAGCAGAAGCGGAACGTTTCCGGCGCCTGTTCGGCCCAGGCGGCGACGGTTTCCGCCTTGGGAATGCCGCTGTAGAAGGTGGTGTTGCCCTCCACGGCGTTGAACACGCTGGCGTAGTCGCGCAGCTCCACATCGCCATGAGCGGGCAGCAGGGAGCCTTGCCAGTCGGCGTTGGCCCACATTGCCATGCCCAGGTAGAGCGACGGTGCAGACTCATCAATCAACATAGTTTTGCTTCCATGCAGTCATAGACTCCGAAAAGTCGGCGAGCGATGGTCAGACAAGGCAAAAATCGGCGAAAACGGACCGGGCTGGCGTACCAGTTTACGCGGTGCAAATGAGTACTTTGAGCCGATTTTTAACGCCGTATGACTGAGCACAGCCAGTTTTCGGTTTAGCGGAGGCGTTCGGCATGCAAGGTCACCGTCGGCGAAACAATATCCTGCTGCGCGGAGATCACGGCCAGTTCGCGGGTGCCGGCGCGGCGGGTGTGTTCGAACAGCATCTGCACGGCGGCGGCGGTCTGCTCCAGGGCGCGGGCGGGGCCTTCTTCGGTGAGGCCGGCGCGCAGGCTGTGGGCGAGAAACATGGCGGCAGTGAAGTCGCCGGCGCCGTTGGGCGGAATGGCGAAATCGACCTTGGGGGTGGCGATCCGCCAGCTGCCGCTGGGGGCGTCGACCAGCATGCCGATATGGCCCTCGTCGTCCCCGGCGACCTCCAGCGAGGTGATCAACACGACCTTGGGGCCCTTGGCGCGCAGGGCGGCGGCGGCATCGAGCGCGTCTTCCAGCGTGTCGATCTGGCGCCCGGCGAGGAAGGCGAGCTCGAACTGGTTGGGGGTGACGATATCGGCACGAGCGATGGCGTGGTCGCGCATCCATTCGGGAATGCCTTCGCGGACGAAGAAACCGCGGCCGATATCGCCCATCACCGGGTCGCAGCAGTAGAGCGCTTCCGGGTTGGCCTGCTTGACGCGGTCGACGCTATCCAGCACGGCGCGGCCGATGCCTTCGTCACCCATGTAGCCGGAAAGCACGGCATCGACGCCATCGAGCCCGACCAGCGATGCGACGCCGTCCAGCACGTTCCTGAGGTGATCGGGGCTGAAGACATCGCCGGTGAAGGCGCCGTAGCCGGTGTGGTTGGAGAACTGGACGGTGTTGATGGCGGTGACTTCCAGCCCCAGCCGCTGCAGCGGGAACACTGCGGCACGATTGCCGACGTAGCCATAGGCGACGTGGCTCTGAATGGAGATGACGTGGGTCATGGGACGATCCTGCGGCGAAGGCAAAGGGCACAGTGTAATGCGCCGGCGAGCGAACTTGCAGGGATTTGGCGGATCGAACCGCCGACTCGACGCCATCGAGCGGCGGCGATATGCTCGCTTCAGTTTTCACTCGACGGTTTGTCACTCTTTCCGACTGCATCGTGTTCAAGGATCGAATCTGCATGCTCTCCAGCGTTCCGCGCCCGTTCGCGTCATCACGCCACTTCCCTTCGCTGCTGGCCTGTCTCTTTTTCGCCGTGCTCGTGGCCGGCTGTTCCAGCGGCCCGGTGGTAACCACCGCCCCGAGCGGCAGCCCGGAGGCGCGAGTGGAACAGCCGGCGCGCAAGACCAACTGGCACAACCTGCCGGGCTGGAGCCGTGACCAGCCGATGGCGGCGTGGAGCGCATTCCGGGAGAGCTGCAAGCGGCTCGAGCGCAAGCCGGTGTGGGCGGGCGTATGCCGCGATTCGCAATCGGTGGATCCGCTCAACGCCCAGGCGATTCAGAACTTCTTCGAATCCCGCTTCGTGCCCTACCGGGTGACCAACAGCGACGGCAGCGCCACCGGGCTGATCACCGGCTACTACGAGCCGATCCTGCGCGGTTCCCGCGTGCGTGGCGGGCCGTACCAGACGCCGCTCTATCAGTATCCGAAGTACTGGAAGAAGCACACCCACGTCGGCCCCACCCGCGCCGAGCTGATGCGCAGCGGCGATCTCGACGGCACGGAGCTGGTGTGGGTCGACGATCCGGTGGAGGCGGCCTACCTGCAGATCCAGGGCTCCGGCCGCGTGGAGCTGACCGATGGCACCACCATGCGCGTGGCCTATGCCGGCACCAACAACCAGCCGTTCAAGTCTTTCGCCAGACGTCTGATCGACCGAGGCGAGATCACCCCGGCCCAGGCCACGCTGCCCGGCGTGCGTGACTGGGCGCGCCGGCATCCGGGCGAGGTCGAGGCGATGCTCAACGTCAACCCGCGCATGGTGTTCTTCCGCGAACTCAAGGGCGACGAGGCGCTGGCCGATACCAGCGGTCCGGTGGGGGCGCTGGGCGTGCCGCTGACCTCCGAGCGCAGCATCGCGGTCGATCCCGACGAGATTCCGCTGGGCGCGCCGGTGTTCCTCTCCACGACTCAGCCGCTCTCCAACCAGCCGCTACAACGCCTGATGGTGGCGCAGGACACCGGCAGCGCGGTAAAGGGCGCGGTCAGGGCGGACTTCTACTGGGGCCACGGCGATGCCGCCGGGGAAGCCGCCAGCCGGATGAAGCAGCGCGGCGAAATGTGGGTATTGATGCCGAAAACGGACTGAGCCCGGCGGGATTTGCCGGCCTCGAGATCGCAAAAAAACCGGGAGCCAACGGGCTCCCGGTTCTGGTTCTGCCAGCGAATTTGCGATTCACCGCCTCGATTCAGGCACGAAGGCGCACCCTATCGAGACGTGTCGAACTCGTGCATCAACGGTCGTTGCCGTCCGAACGCGGATCGTCGCTGTGCATTCCGCCGCCCTTGAGGGGCGTGGGGCGAGGATTCGAATCGGTGGCTTCTTTCGCGGAGCCGGGCGTCGTGGCCGTGGGCGGCACGGCGGTCTGCCCCTTGTCGATCTCCTCCGCGGTGACGCCGGGCATGCCGGTCGCCGCCGAACCCAGGGTGCCGCGGGATCCGGACGTCTCGTGCGAGCCCGCTTCATGAGAGTTCGATCCGGGCGAACCCGCTCCGTGCGAGGCCGCTCCGTGCGGGCCCGTTCCGCGTGAACCTGTTTCGTGTGAATCCGTCTCGTGCGAGCCCGTGCCACCCTGGCGCGAATCCTGGCCGGCGCCGCTCTGGTGCTCGGTCTTCTCGTGGATCTTGCCACGCGCTTCGTCGGCGTAACGCTCGCCCTCTCGCGAGGCGCGGTCGATGGCCTTGTCGCGCAGCCCGCCGAGGCGCTGATCCTCGGTACGGGTCGACGGGAGAATCCCGCCCAGCGCGGCGCCAATGGCGATGCCGATCGCACCGGCCATCACCGGATGATCCCTGACGAACTCCGCAGTCTGGTGACTGAAGCTCTGCGCGCGGTCGGAAGCGCCATGCATGGCGTTACGGGAGCCGTGGCCGAAGCGCGAGGCCTGGTCGTGCAGCCCGTGGGACATGGCGTGGGTTCGATCCTTCACGCTATCCGACATATGGCGCGCCTTTCCGCCAGCGCCAGCGGTGTGCCCCGAGGTGTGGGGCTGGGTATGGGCGTAAGACTGATCGGTGCCCTGGGTACCGTTCGGCATGCCGGATGTCAGGTCGTCGGCCGCCATCGCTTCGCCGGCCGTCGACGTCGCATAGGGATCGTAACGGCGGTTGGGCATGTTCAATGACGAGGCGTGCTGGCCGCCGTTGCGCTGGGACCAGAAGAGCCAGCCGAGCCCGATGCTGGTGACGAGAAACGGCGTCGGGTTGTTCTTGATCGTGCTGCTCAGGTTGGACGCGAACTCGTTGGCGCCGCCGTGGCGAACGTAGTCGAAGGCGCTGTTGACCAGCTTCTCGGGGGAGAAACGCTCTTCCATCTGCCCCAGCGTATCGTCGAGACGTTCACGATGCTGCTTGATGTCGGATTCGATCTCTTCGGGTTTGCGCTGTTCGTGTTGGTCGCTCATTTCAACTCCTCCTTGACCTGACCTTCATGCTTCTTCGCCATGTCCTGATCCTTCCTGAAACTGGCCATGGTGCGGTTGGGTGCCAGATTGGCGCTCTTCAGCTTCTTCTTGGCGCTCTGCAGCATGATGAAGCCGATGACGACCACGATGGCACCGACGATCAGCGCGGAAAGCCAGGGCCGTTGCAGGAAGGTATCCAGCCCGAACACGGCCGCGGCCAGCAGGACGAGAAAGCCGCTCAGCAATACGCCGCCCGCTACCGCCATCGAGGTGACGCTCGTCGTTACCTGCGACACCTTCTCCCGCATTTCCGCCTTGGCGAGTTCGACCTCATCGCGGACGAGCGCCGTCACTTCGTGCGTCAGGCTGGAAATCAGCGAGCCGAACGAGCCGCTTTCTCCCGAATTACGATTATCAGTATCCATACTTAGCCTCCCTGGCTTTTGAAGGAATCAAGGCGTGTCGAATTGATCTGCGTGCGCTCATTCAAGGAGCGCATCCAATGGATCACTTTCAATGAGCGCTTCCAAATGAAGCACTTCCAACAGCCGCTTCCTGCGAATCACGCTCGATGGTTATCCATCAGTGAAAACCGCTGGCGAGAAATATCGGCTGCCCGCCAACTTCAGGATTACTTTCGGTTGCGTTAAAAGACGCTGCAATGAGTCGAAGTATCCATTCGATAATCAATAAAGCCCTTTGTCGGCACGATCGCTCGAATGTCTCGAGTCGGTCGTGGAGGACATGCTCGCCGACGTGGTGTTTCCGCTGCCTTGCGGCGATGGCGTCTCGTCACGCTTCTGGGAGCTGTTCAGAAACCGCGCCAGCACGAACCCCGCCGCGACCGCGCCCCCCATGAAGAGTGCCGGCTGCTGGCGGCTGTAGTCCCGCACCTGCCCCATCAACCCGTTCATGTCCTGGTCTCGCAAGCGCTCGGAGGCGGTATCGGTACAGTCGGCCATGCGCTTGGCGTAACCGGACAGATAGCCCTGATTCTGATCGTCCAGCTCCTGCGCCATCTTGCGGAAGGCTGAAGACAGGCTCTTCGCCTGATCGGCGGCGACACCCTTCTGCTGGTCGAAGACGCCCTCGGCCTTGTGCTGCGCCGTCTGCCGGATCTCGTCAGCCGTTTCGCGACCTTTGTCGCGCATGTCATCCTGCGGCGAACGATCGGCGGAACCCGTCGTGGCACCCGGCTCGCTGCCCGACAAGGACACACCGGATGCCGTGCGAGGGTTCGTCTGCTCTTCTGAATTGGCCATGACAGGTGACTCCCTGATTTGATCAAAGTTAAATAACATTTTAACCTTTGACGCATTGGAAACGCGTATTCTCAAAGTAGCCCCCACCGACTCGACGTCAATTAAATTATTAATGTCGAATGTAACCCGATTGAAGATAAAGCCGCATAGACTATATATATAAAAGTAAAAACCACGATTGGTGATAATATTTAATTTCAATTAATAATCTGGCTGTCTTGTCTTTATCCGCTATCCTGGGTGGACCGCTTCGATGAACAGCTTCTCTTCATCGCGATCCGCCGCCGGCAGTTGCCCTGGCCAGCCGAGGCAGACGGGGGACGGGAATAAGAGTCATGAGAAGACCGATGAGAGGCCTGGGTGAAGAGCTTGATGACAAGCTTGATGAAAGGCTTGGTGAGCAAACGTTGATGAGAGGTTCCATGAGTGACGCTGAATCGCCGCCGCTGGCCATTGTCACTGGCGCCACCGCCGGCCTCGGCCTGGAAACCGCCAAGGGTCTGGCAAGCGCGGGATATCGGGTCGTCATCGCCGGCCGCCACCCCGACAAGGGCAAGCTCGCCTGTCACGCGGTTCGCCAGCATCGGTCCGGTGCCGCCGTTCGCTTCGAGCTGCTCGATCTCGATAGTCTCGAGTCCGTGCGTCAGTTCGCGGCCCGTCTATGGAAAAGCGAAACCACGCTGGAACGGCTGATCAACAATGCCGGCATCATGGCGCCGCCGAAGCTGGAGCGTACCGAAGACGGCTTCGAGCGCCAGTTCGGCGTCAACTATCTCGGCCACTTTCTGCTGACGAGCCTGCTGCTGCCGCTGCTGGTGGCCTCTTCCCGCCACGGTCGAGCGCCACGCGTCGTCCAGCTTTCCAGCCTCGCCCATCGCAGCGGCAGGATCGATTTCGACGATCTCGGTTCTGACTCCAAAGCCGACACGCACTACGACCCGTGGCGCGCCTATCGGCAGTCCAAGCTCGCCATGCTGCTGTTTGCCCAGGCGCTGCAGAAGCAGAGCGACCGCCACGGCTGGGGGCTGTCGAGCCTCGCCGCGCATCCGGGGCTTTCACGCACCGCGCTGTTCGATGCCGGCGTGAAGAGCCGCGCACTGGCCGGCCAGGTCTTCAAGCTGGTAATGCCGCTGCTCAGCCAATCCGCCACCGAAGGCGCCAAACCCACCCTTCATGCGGCGCTCGCCGACGGCGTCAATGGCGGCGATTACTTCGGCCCCGACGGCTTCAGCGAAACCCGCGGCGAACCCAAGCGCGCCCATCGCAGCAAGACGGCCAAGGATCAGGCAGTGGAAGACCGGCTGTGGACAGTATCGTGTGAGTTGACCGGCGCGGTGTGGTCGGCGGCGGCCGGTTGAACGACCGATACAACCGATACGGCTAACGCCTTGCCGGATGAAGACCGCCGCTCTTGGCGGGTCTTCATCGCTCGCGGCATTCCATCACCACGCGTTATTCGCAACGCATTCTTCCACCGTGACTTGCTATTCCACCGTGACGCTTTTGGCCAGGTTGCGCGGCTGGTCGACGTCGGTGCCCTTGAGCACGGCGACGTGATAGGAGAGCAGCTGCAGCGGGAGGGTGTAGACGATGGGGGCGAGCAATTCATCCACAGGCGGTACGTGGAGCACGCGCAGGTTGTCGGCGGCGGTCAACGCGACGCCTTCGTCGGCGAATACGAACAGCTCGCCGCCCCGGGCGCGAACTTCCTGCAGGTTGGATTTGAGCTTCTCCAGCAGTTCGTCGTTGGGGGCGACGGCGACCACCGGCATGTCGGCGTCGACCAGCGCCAGCGGGCCGTGCTTGAGCTCGCCTGCGGGGTACGCCTCGGCGTGGATGTAGGAGATTTCCTTCAACTTGAGCGCGCCTTCCAGGGCAATCGGGAACTGGGTGCCGCGACCCAGGAACAGCGCATGGTGCTTCTCGGCGAACGCTTCCGACAGCTCGGCAATCGGCCCGTCCATGGCCAGCGCGCTGTCGAGAACCGCCGGCAGGCCGCGCAGCGCCTGGACCAGCGCCGTTTCCCGTTCGTCACCCCGCTGTTTACGCAGCGAGAGCGTCAACAGCATCAGCCCGACGAGCTGGGTGGTGAAGGCCTTGGTGGAGGCGACGCCGATCTCGGGCCCGGCCTGGGTCATCAGCGACAGGTCGGATTCCCGGGTCAGCGAGCTGCCGGGCACGTTGCAGATCGCCAGCGAGCCGAGATAACCCTGGCCGCCGTGCTCGTCGAGACTGTCGGCGCGGCTCTTCGCGTAGCGCAGTGCCGCCAGCGTGTCGGCGGTCTCGCCGGACTGGGAGAGCGTGACGAACAGGGTGTTTTCCGGCACGACGACTTCGCGGTAGCGATACTCGGAGGCGACCTCGACTTGGGTCGGCAGGCCCGCCAGCTTCTCGAGCCAGTAGCGTGCCACCATGCCGGCATGGTAACTGGTACCACAGGCGACGATATGCACCTGCTTGACCTGGTCGAACAGCGCCCTGGCGCCGACGCCGAAGCTGCTTTCGAGCACGTGGGAACCGCTCAACCGGCCCTCCAGCGTGGCGGCGATCACGGCGGGCTGCTCGTGAATCTCCTTGAGCATGAAGTGACGATACTCGCCACGACTGGCGGCACTGTCGCCATGTTCGTAGGTATGCACCGGGCGTTCGGCCGGCTGACCATCGGCGGCGAAGATCTCGATGCCGTTGACATCAGACAGGCGCACCACGTCGCCTTCCTGCAGATAGATGAAGCGGTCGGTGACCTGCAGCAGCGCCAGCGCATCGGAGGCCAGGAAGTTCTCGTCGATGCCGACGCCGACCACCAACGGGCTACCCTTGCGGGCGCCGACGATCTCCCGCGGTGCATCGGCATGCATCACCGCCAGCGCATAGGCGCCGTCGATCCTGTCGAGCGTCGCCCGGACTGCCGCCAGCAGGTCGCTGGTCTCGCCACCGTCCTGATTGGCGCTGTCCCGATGTCGAAAGGCGCGGTCGATCAGGTGGGCGACGACTTCGGTATCGGTCTCCGATTCGAACACCACGCCGTCAGCTTCCAGTTCGCGCTTGAGCGGCTCGAAGTTTTCGATGATGCCGTTGTGGACGATCGCCAGCCGCTCGCGTGCCAAGTGTGGGTGAGCGTTCACTTCGGACGGTTTGCCGTGGGTCGCCCAGCGAGTGTGCGCGATGCCGATCCTGCCCGTCAGTGCACCCTGTTCGAGCTTCTCCTCGAGCGCGGCGACCTTGCCCTTGGCACGCTGGCGGGCCAGCTCGCCGTCGGCGTTCAGCACGGCCATGCCGGCGCTATCGTAGCCGCGATATTCGAGTCGCTTCAGCCCTTCCAGCAGGATGCCCTGTACGTTGCGCGCAGCCAGCGCGGCGACGATTCCACACATAGTCGATTCCTTTCTGAGTCCGTTTTGTCTTACCGCTCGGCGGGCGATTCGGCGACCACCAGCGTCACGTCCTGGCGTTCGATGGCCGCCGCCGCGTCATCGCCGATTCGCCAGTCGGTGACCAGCGTGTCGATGCGCGCCCAGGGCAGTTCCAGATTGGGGATACGGCGGCCGATCTTGTCGGCCTCCACCATCACCACCACCTCGCGGGCGACCTCGGCCATGACGCGGGTCAGGCCGAACAGTTCGTTGTAGGTGGTGGTGCCGCGTTCGAGATCGATGCCGTCGGCCCCGACGAAGAGTTGGTCGAAGTCGTAGGCTCGCAGTACCTGTTCGGCGACCTGGCCCTGGAAGGATTCCGAATGCGGGTCCCAGGTGCCGCCGGTCATCAGCAGCGCGGGTTCCGACTCCAGCTCGCGCAGCGCACCGGCCACGGCGAGCGAGTTAGTCATCACTACCAGCCCGCGCAGGCCGCCCAGCTCGCCGATCAGCGCGGCGGTGGTGGTGCCGCTGTCGACGATGATTCGGTTGTGCTCGCGAATGCGCGCTCGCGCCGCCTGGGCGATAGCCTGCTTGTACGGTGACAGCATCTGCGCCGGCTCGCTCAGCATCTCCTGGGGCAGTGGCGCCGCGCCGCCGTAGCGCCGTAGCAGCAGGCCGCTGCGCTCGAGCGTGTTGAGATCCTTGCGGACGGTGACTTCGGAGATCGCGAAGCGGCTCGCCAACGTCTCGACCGGGGTTTCCCCATGTTCGTTGACGTAGGCAAGAATGGCATGACGGCGCTGGGCAGTATCGCGTTTGGGCATGATTCAGGTTTCGAGACTCGGCCTTTATCTTTCGATTCGAAAGTTAACAGGTTCGAATCAAAGCTTATTGAGGCAAACTCGTCAAGTCCTGCGATACTCGGGATGACGAGGTAGCCACCATTGGGCAGGCTCGGCATCATGGTCGCCATCGGAAACAACCATAAAAGGCCTCCAGACATGACCAGTCAGGAACTCCTCGGGAAACTCATCGGCTTCGATACCGTCAGCCGCGAGTCCAACCTCGCGCTGATCGAATTCGTGCGTGATTATCTCGCCCAAAACGGCGTCGATAGCGAGCTGATTCACAACGACGATGGCAGCAAGGCCAACCTGTGGGCGACGATCGGCCCGACCGATCGCGGCGGCGTGGTGCTTTCCGGCCATACCGACGTGGTACCGGTGGATGGCCAGCCGTGGACGGTGCCGGCGTTCGAGATGACCGAGCACGACGGCAAGCTCTACGGCCGTGGCACCGCCGATATGAAAGGCTATCTCGCCTGCGTGCTGGCGGCCGTACCAAGCCTCAAAGCGACCGAGCTGAAGACGCCGATCCATCTGGCGTTTTCGTATGACGAAGAAGTGGGCTGTCTCGGCGTGCGTTCGATCATTTCGATGCTGGAAGGCAGACCGCACAAGCCGCTGGCCTGCATCATCGGCGAGCCCACCGAGCTCAGGCCGGTGCTGGGCCATAAGGGCAAGCTCGGCGTGCGCTGTCGGGTGCATGGCGCGCCCTGCCACTCCGCCTACGCGCCGGAAGGCGTCAACGCCATCGAGTACGCCGCCAGGATGATTACTCGGCTCAACCAGATTGGCGAGCGGCTGGCCGATCCGGCGCGTCACGACAACCGCTTCTACCCGCCTTTTTCCACCATTCAGACCGGCGTGATCGAGGGTGGCCGCGCGCTCAACATCGTGCCGTCGGAATGCCGCTTCGACTGGGAAGTGCGCTCGCTGCCGGGCTTCGATGCCGGCGAGGTGGAGCGCGAGATGCGCAGCTACGCCGATAACGAGCTGCTCCCCCGGATGCGTGCGGTCGAGCCGAACACCGATATCGTGTTCGAACCGCTGCAGGCCTACCCGGGGCTGACCACCGAGGCCTCGAGCGAGGTGGCGCGCTTGATCGCCGCCCTGTCGGGCCGCGATGACTTCGGCACCGTCGCCTACGGCACCGAGGGCGGGCTGTTCCACGAAGCCGGCATTCCCACCGTGGTCTGCGGCCCCGGTTGCATGGATCAGGGCCACAAGCCGGACGAGTTCATCGCTATCGAGCAGCTCGATCGCTGCGATGCGATGATGCAGAGACTGAAGGAGCATTTGAGCGCATGAAGGGATTCACACGCCTTTCCAGGCTTCGCTGGGCGCCGGCGTTTGCTCTGACCCTGCTGGCCGGCTGTAGCACCCAGGCGCCTCAGCCCGGCTTCGAGCAGCGCCCGGCGAGCGTGAAGAACGAACTGGTCTCGCTGATTCCCGCCTCCGCCGAGGATCGCGATGGCTGGGCGACGGACATTACCGCCGCGTTCTCGGCTCAGAATCTGCCCGCGACCCGGGACAATCTCTGCTCGGTGCTGGCGGTGATCGAGCAGGAGTCGACCTATACGGCCGACCCCAGCGTGCCCAATCTTTCGACCATCGCCCGGGAAGAGATCGAGCGTCGCGCCAGCGCGCTGCACATTCCCGGCTTTCTGGTCGAGGCGGGCCTGAATCTCGAGTCGCCCACCGGCGAGACCTACAGCGAGCGGCTCGACCACATCACCACCGAGCGGGAGATGAGCGAGATCTTCGAGGATTTCATCGGCATGGCGCCGCTGGGCCG
Organism: Salinicola sp. 4072; assembly: GCF_036663415.1. Taxonomy (NCBI): domain Bacteria; kingdom Pseudomonadati; phylum Pseudomonadota; class Gammaproteobacteria; order Oceanospirillales; family Halomonadaceae; genus Salinicola; species Salinicola sp. 4072. Next base: position 13,686 of record NZ_JAXOVV010000027.1, read on the forward strand.
CCAGCTCTTCGGTAGCCTCAACCCGGTGCATACCGGCGGCCCGATGCAGGTCAGCGTCGATTTCGCCGAGGACTATCTCAAAAACGACGCCGAGCACTACCCGTACCCGATCGACGACTCGATTCGTCACGAGGTGTTCACGCGGCGCGGCGGGCTCTATTTCGGGATTGCCCACCTGCTCGACTATCCCGCGAATTACGACGAGCCGATCTATCATTTCGCCGACTTCAACGCCGGCTGGTACGCCAGCCGCAACGCCGCATTCCAGGCCGCGGTGAGCCAGCTTTCCGGCATTCCGCTGGCGCTCGACGGCGACCTGATCATTCCCGGCTCCCGCCAGGCCGGGCAGACCGAACTGGCGGTTCGCACGCTGAAACGCCAGCTGGAGATGGACGACGGCGAGATCCGCGACGCGCTCGAGCAGGAGAACTCCCTCGAATTCGAGCAGACCGAGCTCTATGAAAAGGTCTATTCGCTGGCGGCCCGACAGGAAAACCAGCCGATCCCCTACGCACGGCTACCGGGTATCAAGCTCGAAAGCCCCAAGATCACCCGCAACCTGACCACGGCATGGTTCGCCAATCGGGTCGACGACCGCTGGCAGCAGTGCATGAGGCGGTGATGTCCAATATTGAAGGCTGAACAGCAAGTTTCCCCAGTTGCTGGAAAGAAACCGCCCTATAGCGCCTTCCAGGCTCAGCCCGAGCGACCTTCGGCGAGCCGGGTCTAGCGACATGGGTGAGGCGAACCAGATATCTGAGTGATGTCTGGTTCGCCGAACGGGTTGGCCATGGATGGCCAACCCCGGCCCTGCAAGCGGGACAGGATGTTTTAGCGAAGCAGGACGCTAGAGGCGCGCCGGGACAGAGCAGAAAATAGCTCCTGCATTTTCTGCATTTCCGCCATCCATGGCGGTCAGATGTCCTTACGCGCCGACCCGAAGCACAGACGAAGATCGACTCGGGGTTTCCTGAGCCTGTGGCGCGAAAAAGGGGAGCGCGAGGGGCTTGCCCCTCGCAATAACGACGACGACAGTCGTAAAGCTCTCGTCAGTAGTGATCTCGTTTGAATTGAATAAGTCCCGAGCGAGGACCCGAACATATCAAGTCTTCGGCGTCTTCACCGGCCGCTGCCAGCCAGGCTTGGCCACCTGACGGCTGCGGGCCAGCGCCAGTTCGCCCTGCGCCACCTCGCGGGTGATGGTGGAGCCGGCGGCGATGGTGGCGTCGTCGGCGATCGCCAGCGGCGCGACCAGGGCAGTGTTGGAGCCGACGAAGACCCGCTCGCCGATCCGGGTGAGGTGCTTGTTGGCGCCGTCGTAGTTGCAGGTGATGGTACCGGCGCCAATGTTGGTGTCGCGGCCGATCTCGGCGTCGCCCAGGTAGCTCAGGTGCCCGGCCTTGACGCCGTCGCCCAGCGTGGCGTTCTTGGTCTCGACGAAGTTACCCACATGCGCCTTGGCGCCGAGACGAGTGCCGGGGCGCAGCCGGGCGAACGGGCCGCAGTCGCTGCCTTCGCCCATTTCGGCGCCTTCCAGATGGCTGTTGGCCTTCACCACCGCGCCGCGCCGCAGGATGCTGTCCTTGATCACGCAGTTGGGACCGATGACCACGTCGTCTTCCAGCGTCACCTGACCTTCCAGGATCACGTTGACGTCGATCCGGATATCCCGGCCGATGGTGACCTCTCCCCGCAGATCGAAACGCTGCGGGTCCGCGAGACTGACTCCTGCCGCCATCAGGCGATCCGCCTGGCGACGCTGATAGGCGCGCTCCAGTGCCGCCAGCTGACGGCGATCGTTGATACCCTCGACTTCGACCGGCGAGCTCGGCTGGGTCGCCTTGACCTCGACGCCATCCGCCGCGGCCATGGCGATCACGTCGGTCAGGTAGTACTCGCCCTGGGCGTTCTCGGCGGAGAGCTGCGGCAGCCAGCGACGCAGCTGTGCGCTGGTCATCGCCATGATGCCGGTGTTGCACTCACGGATGGCGCGCTGGCCGGCATCGGCATCCTTGTGTTCGACGATGGCGACGACCGCGTCCTTGTCGTTGCGCACGATCCGGCCATAGCCGGCGGGATCGTCGAGCGTCACCGTCAACAGCGCCATGTGCTGCTCGTCGACGCCGTCGAGCAGGCTTTCGAGGGTCCTGGCCTGGATCAGCGGCACGTCACCGTAGAGCACCAGCACCTTGCCATCGCCGAGGCCATCCAGCGCCTGGGCTACCGCATGCCCGGTGCCCTTCTGCTCGGCCTGCTCGCAGAAGGCGAGTTCGCGATCGTCGGGTGTCGGCCCGGCTTTCGACAGCGCCTCGCGCACCGCCTTGCCACCGTGGCCGACCACTACATGCAGCCTGGCGCTCTCCAGCCCCGCGGCGGTATCGACGACGTGCTGAACCAGGGGACGGCCCGCCAGCTCGTGCAGCACCTTGGGTGTCTTCGAGCGCATGCGGGTACCTTGGCCGGCGGCCAGAATCACGACGTCGAGGGTCATGGCGTTAGTCCTTCGCTGTTCAATGGAAACCGGGCGTCATTCTAGCGTTTAAGACGCGCCCTGACAGAGGATCCGGGAAGAACCGTGCGGCCACGAAAAAGGCGACTCCGGGGAGTCGCCTTCAGGTACCGCACTAGCGTGTACTGCACGGGTACTTGCGCCGGTGCACGGCGATTGCCGTCAGCCGCGACCACCCTTGCGACGCAGCTGTTGCAGCGTGCGCAGCTGAGCGGTGGCTTCCGCCAGCTCGGCAGCGGCACGCGCGTAGTCGAGCTCGGTCTGCTTCTCGTTGAGCGAGGCCAGCGCATGCTGACGCGCCTGCTCGGCTTCCGCTTCATCGAGATCGCTGGCTCGGGTGGCGGTATCCGCCAGTACCGAAACCACGTTCGGCTGCACTTCGAGGAAGCCGCCGGTGACGTAGTAGAGCTCTTCTTCACCGCTTTCCTGAATCACGCGCACCGGACCGGGCTTGAGCTCGGTCAGCAGCGGCGCGTGACCGCGCAGGATACCCAGATCGCCGGCCACGCCGGCAGCGATGAGCTGCTCGACGTTGCCCGAGAAGATCTCCTTCTCGGCACTGACGATGTCACACTGAAATGTGGCCATAGCGATATCTCCCGGGAGTCTGCAGGCTTACTTCATGCTCTTGGCTTTCTCGACGGCTTCGTCGATGGTGCCGACCATGTAGAACGCCTGTTCCGGCATGTCGTCGTAGTCGCCGTTGAGGATGCCCTGGAAGCCACGAATGGTTTCCTGCAGCGACACGTACTTGCCGGGCGCACCGGTGAAGACCTCGGCGACGAAGAACGGCTGCGACAGGAAGCGCTGGATCTTACGCGCCCGTGCCACGGCCAGCTTGTCTTCGTCGGACAGCTCGTCCATCCCCAGGATGGCGATGATGTCCTTGAGCTCCTTGTAGCGCTGAAGCACGTTCTGCACACCGCGAGCGGTGTTGTAGTGCTCTTCGCCGACGACCAGCGGATCGAGCTGGCGCGAGGTGGAGTCGAGCGGATCGACGGCCGGATAGATACCCAGCTCGGCGATGGAGCGCGACAGGGTCACGGTCGAATCCAGGTGGGCGAAGGTGGTTGCCGGAGACGGGTCGGTCAAGTCGTCCGCCGGCACGTAGACGGCCTGGACGGAGGTGATCGAGCCGGTCTTGGTCGAGGTGATACGCTCCTGCAGGGCGCCCATCTCTTCGGCCAGAGTCGGCTGGTAACCCACCGCCGACGGCATACGACCCAGCAGTGCCGACACTTCGGTACCGGCCAGGGTGTAGCGGTAGATGTTGTCGACGAACAGCAGGACGTCGCGACCTTCGTCACGGAAGTTCTCGGCGATGGTCAGGCCGGTCAGGGCGACACGCAGACGGTTGCCCGGCGGCTCGTTCATCTGGCCGTAGACCAGGGCGACCTTGTCGAGAACGTTGGATTCCTGCATCTCGTGATAGAAGTCGTTACCTTCACGAGTACGCTCGCCGACACCGGCGAACACGGAATAACCGCTGTGCTCGGTGGCGATGTTACGGATCAGCTCCATCATGTTGACGGTCTTGCCGACACCGGCGCCGCCGAACAGGCCGACCTTGCCGCCCTTGGCGAACGGGCATACCAGGTCGATGACCTTGATGCCGGTTTCCAGCAGGTCGCTGGATGCGGCCTGATCCGCATAGCCGGGTGCCTGACGGTGGATCGGCATGCGCTCGGCATCGATCTCGCCGGCTTCGTCGATCGGCTCGCCCAGCACGTTCATGATGCGGCCCAGCGTCTGCTTACCGACCGGCACCGAAATCGGCGCACCGGTGTTGACTACCTCGATGCCCCGCTGGAGACCTTCACTGGAGCCCATGACGATAGCGCGAACCACGCCGTCGCCGAGCTGCTGTTGCACTTCGAGAACGGCCTCTTTACCCGAGACCGTCAGCGCGTCGTAGACCTTGGGAACGTCGTCCCGCGGAAACTCTACGTCAATCACCGCGCCGATGATTTGTACGATACGTCCGCTCATAGTGGTTCCTCGTAAACCTGCAAATGAAACCTGTTAGGCCAAGCCGTACTCGAGATCGCCGCCTCGCAGGCGACGATACCGTCATACCGCCGCGGCACCGCCGACGATTTCCGAAATCTCCTGGGTAATGGCCGCCTGACGCGCCTTGTTGTACACCAGTTGAAGATCGTCAATCAGATTGCCGGCGTTGTCGGTCGCGTTCTTCATCGCGATCATGCGCGCAGCCTGTTCGCAGGCCACGTTCTCGACCACGGCCTGATACACCTGGGATTCGACATAGCGAACCAGCAGGTGATCGAGCAGGGTCTTGGCATCCGGCTCATACAGGTAGTCCCAGTTCTGTGTCGCACCGGGACCGGTTTGTTCTTCCCCGTCCTCGCCCTCGTCGAACGCCGCCAGTGGCAGCAACTGACGAACCACGGGTTTCTGGCTCATGGTGTTGACGAATTCGTTGTACACCACATAGAGCCGATCCAGACTGCCTTCGTCGAAGGCATCGAGCATCACCTTGACGCTACCGACCAGATCCTGGGCTTCCGGGGCATCGCCGAGGCCTTTCTTGGCCGCCAGCAGGTTGCCGCCGCGCTTGCGGAAGAAGCCGCCGGCCTTGCTGCCGATAGCCGCGAAATCCGCGCCAACGCCTTTCTGGTCCCAGCTACGGGCATGGTTGACCACCGCCTTGAACAGGTTGACGTTCAAGCCACCGGCCAGACCGCGGTCACTGGAAACGACGATATAACCGACGCGCTTGACCTCGCGCTCGACCATGTACTCGTGCCGGTATTCCGGATTGGCCTCGGCGACGTGGCCGACCACCCGGCGGATCAGTTTGGCATAGGGCTGGCTGGCCGCCATGCGTTCCTGAGCCCGACGCATCTTCGACGCAGCGACCATTTCCATGGCGCTGGTGATTTTCTGCGTGTTCTTGATGCTCCCGATCTGGGATTTGATCTCTTTTGCAGCTGCCATCGCGGATCACCTGATTCATGCCGCTCAGCCGGGCAAGCCGGCTCGCTCACATCACGCGATGGAGCGAGCCGCGCCGCTTACCAGGTCTGAGTGGACTTGAACGACTCGAGACCCGACTTGAGACCTTGCTGGATCTCGTCGTCGTATCCGCCGCTCTGGTTGATCTTGTCGAGCAGATCGGCATGCTCGGACTTCATGTAGTCGTGCAGGGCACGTTCGAAGTCCAGCACCTTGTCGACCGCGACGTCGTCCAGAAAGCCTTCGTTGGCGGCGTACAGCGTGACGCCCATCTCGGCCACGGACAACGGCGAGTACTGCTTCTGCTTCATCAGTTCGGTGACACGCTGACCGTGCTCGAGCTGCTTGCGGGTCGCCTCGTCCAGATCGGAAGCGAACTGCGAGAACGCCGCCAGCTCGCGATACTGCGCGAGTGCCAGACGCACGCCGCCGCCGAGCTTCTTGATGATCTTGGTCTGGGCCGAACCACCGACACGCGATACCGAGAGACCGGCGTTGATCGCCGGACGGATACCGGAGTTGAACAGGCCGGTCTCGAGGAAGATCTGGCCGTCGGTGATCGAGATCACGTTGGTCGGTACGAACGCGGAGACGTCGCCGCCCTGGGTCTCGATGATCGGCAGTGCGGTCAGCGAACCGGTCTTGCCTTTCACTTCACCGTTGGTGAACTTCTCGACGTAGTCGGTGTTGACGCGGGCTGCACGCTCGAGCAGACGCGAGTGGAGATAGAAGACGTCACCCGGATAGGCTTCACGGCCCGGCGGACGACGCAGCAGCAGCGAGATCTGACGATAGGCGACGGCCTGCTTGGAGAGGTCGTCGTAGACGATCAGGGCGTCCTGACCGCGATCGCGGAAGTATTCGCCCATGGTGCAACCGGCATACGGCGCCAGATACTGCATGGCTGCCGGATCGGCAGCGCCGGCCGCGACCACGATGGTGTGGTCCATGGCACCATGCTCTTCGAGCTTGCGCACCACGTTGGCGATGGTCGACTGCTTCTGGCCAATGGCGACGTAGATACAGGTGACGCCCTTGCCCTTCTGGTTGATGATCGCGTCGAGCGCTACCGCCGATTTACCAATCTGACGGTCGCCGATGATCAACTCACGCTGACCGCGGCCGATCGGCACCATGGCGTCGATCGATTTGAGGCCGGTCTGGATCGGCTCGTCGACGGACTGACGCGTGATGACGCCCGGCGCGACCTTCTCGATCGCGTCGGTCATCTTGGCGTCGATGTCGCCCTTGCCATCGATCGGGTTGCCCAGCGCATCGACCACGCGGCCGACCAGTTCCGGACCTACCGGCACTTCGAGAATACGACCGGTACACTGCGCGGTCATGCCCTCTTCGAGTTCCAAGTAGTCGCCCAGGACCACGGCACCGACACTGTCGCGCTCAAGGTTGAGCGCCATGCCGAAGATGCCACCGGGGAATTCGATCATTTCGCCCAGCATCGCATCGGCCAGGCCGTGGATGCGAACGATGCCGTCAGCGACGCTGACGACGGTGCCCTGATTACGGGCTTCGGACGCGACATCCAGCTTTTCGATACGCTGTTTGATGATGTCGCTGATCTCGGAAGGATTCAGTTGCTGCATGCCATGTCCCTCGAACTCAGGCGGTGAGCGCTTCGCGCAGACGTTGCAATCGACCGCGTACCGAACCGTCGATGACGGTATCGCCGGTACGCAGGATCACGCCGCCTAGCAGCTCGCGGTCCACCTGAGTGGTAATGGAGATTTCACGATTCAGGCGCTTCTTCAGAGCCTCGGCGAGCACGGACTGCTGCGCGTCATCCAGCTCGAAGGCGGAGACGATGGTGACATCGACCCGCTTTTCCTGCTGGGCGCGCAGCGCCTCGAACTCGGCGTGGATGTCGGGCAACGCAGCCAGACGCCCCTTTTCACCGACGAGGTGCAGGAAGTTGCCTACACTTTCGTCGAGAGGTTCGTCACCGCAGACTTCCAGCAGCAGACGCGTCTTGTCGTCAGCGGTCAGCCGCGGGTTGCCGAGAATGCGTTCACGGACATCGGAATCACCGGCCGCCTGAGCGACCAGTGACAGACTCTGGGACCACGCTTGGAGCGCCTTGTTATCGCGCGCGAACTCGAACGCCGCCTTGGCGTAGGGTCGAGCGACGGTAGACGATTCAGCCATGGTGCGCCTCCTTAGAGCTCGGCAGCGAGCTTGTCGACGAGCTCACGATGCTTGGCTTCGTCGATGGAGGACTCCAGGATGCGCTCTGCACCGGCTACGGCCAGCAGCGATACCTGGGCACGCAGCTCTTCCTTCGCGCGATTGATCTCCTGATCGATTTCGCTGCGAGCGCCTGCAATGATGCGCTCGCCTTCGGCCCGCGCGTTGTCGCGGGCTTCTTCGACGATCTGATTGGCCCGCTTGTTGGCCTGTTCCAGGATCTGCTGCGCCTGTTCCTTGCTTTCCCGCAGAGTCTCGTCGGCCTTTTCCTGAGCCAGTTCGAGATCACGGGTCGCACGGCTGGCTGCATCCAGTCCATCGGCAATCTTCTTCTGTCGCTCCTGCAGGGCCTGCATGACCGGGGGCCATACATACTTCATGCAGAACCAGACGAAGACTGCAAAGGCAATGGCCTGACCAATCAGTGTAAGGTTCAGATTCACGCCAGCACCTCTCGCGTCACGGGTTTGGGGTTAGGGTCACCGGAGGCCTCGTGGGCCACGAACGGTGCCGTTAACCGACAAACGGATTGGCGAAGGTGAAGAACAGGGCGATACCGACACCGATCATGGTCACGGCGTCGAGCAGGCCGGCGACGATGAACATCTTGACCTGCAGTTGCGGAATCATTTCCGGCTGACGCGCGGCGCCTTCCAGGAATTTGCCACCGAGGATGCCGAAGCCGATGGCGGTGCCGAGGGCACCCAGGCCGATCAACAGAGAAACGGCAATTGCGGTCATGCCCAGAACTTGTGCTTCCATGGTTCTCTCCAGTTTCAGTCGAGTCTTGCTCAGTCGAGTTTTACTAAGGGTCAGGGGTTAACGGGAAACGCTACTCAATGCTGCTCTTCCGTCGCCATGCTCAGATAGACGATGGTAAGCATCATGAAGATGAAGGCCTGCAGCGTGATGATCAGGATGTGGAAGACCGCCCACGGGAAGTGCAGCGGAAGCTGCCACAGTCCGACCATGGCTATCAGGATGAAGATCAGTTCACCGGCGTAGAGGTTACCGAACAGTCGCAGCGCCAGTGAAACCGGTTTGGCCAACAAGGTAACGATTTCAAGCAGGAAGTTGACCGGAATCAACAAGATCTGGGCAAGTTTGTTGGGCGTGTTGAACGGGTGCAGCGTCAATTCTGCGACGAAACCGGACAGCCCTTTGGAACGAATGGAATAGAAAATGATCAGCGCGAAGACCGAAAGCGACATGCCGAGCGTGGCATTGACGTCGGTCGTGGGTACGACCTTGAAATAGACGTGCGCCGGGTCGGCACCGAACCAGGCACCCACCTTCTGGGCCAGCATCGGCAGGAAGTCCACCGGCACCAGGTCCATGATATTCATCAGGAAGATCCAGCAGAAGATCGTCAGCGACAGCGGCGCGATCAGCCGGCTCTTGCCGTGGAACGTCTCTCGTACGGAACCATCGACGAATTCGACCATCATCTCGACGAAATTCTGCAGCCCGGTCGGCACGCCCGTGGAAGCGCGCTTGGCGACCAGGCGGAACAGGTAGAGAAACAGTACCCCGAGTCCGATCGACCACAGCATGGTATCGACATGAATGGCCCAGAACCCCATTGCCTTGGCGTCGGCAGCGGAATGAGCCATGGACCAGCCGTTTTCCGGATGCAGACCAAACGTCATGTTCTGCAAATGGTGCTGGATGTACTCCGTACTCGTCATGTTGTTGCCAGCCATGGTTCAGCCTCGAGATTGAATGTGTGACGGTCGGCGCAGGAGCCAGGGCCCCAACCAATGCGCCAGCAGCGTCACCACATAAGCGCCAAAGAAGAAAGCGGGGTTTGAGGGGGGCACTGCCACGAACACCAGCGTGAACAGTGCCGCCGTCAAACCGAACTTGCCGGCCTCGGCGTGGTAGAAACTCTTGACGATGTATCTTGCCTGCGCTGCGCCCTGATAGCGAAAGGCACGCCAGGCAAAAAAGGCGTTGGGGATGGCAGCAACGAGGCCACCGCTCAAGGCGGAAACCGCCGTTCCGCGATCCCAGCCCCCCCAGGCAATGAGAGCCAGCCCCATCACCACGCCGCACTGTAGCAGGATCAACGCCGCGATTCGCGGTCTTGGAAGCTTGGCCGGTGCCGCTGGTTGCATGGCGTCGGTCTCGCCTTGAATCCTGGAATGGTCTTGTTTCTATGTTCGATGTCTGCGTCGGCATCAGCCTGGCAAATCTCGGCGGATTATAGAGAAGCGGCAATGCCGCTTCAACCGAACCTGCACCGATCTGAGGCGTCTTTTGGAGAAAACGATCACGAAAAGTGCGCAATTTCCGTTAACGCGCTAAACGTTTTTTCAATCTCTGAAAGCGTTGACGATTCATCACTCTTCAGCGGATGTGGCCGAGTATGCCATCCAGTTCGTCGAGGCTGGTGTAACGAATGGTGACTCGCCCCTTCCCGGAACTGTTGTGATGAATCTTGACCGGTGCACCCAGCAGGTCGGCCAGGCGATTCTCGAGCCGCCCGACATCCGCCGGTGGCCGCTTGTCCTCGGCCTTTTTCTGGCCGCTGGCGATCTGTTTCACCAAGGCTTCGGTCTGGCGCACGGTAAGCTCCCGCGCCACGACTTCGTGCGCGGCGTGCCGCTGCTTGGCGGCCGGCAGGCTGAGCAGGGCGCGGGCGTGTCCCATGTCCAGATCGCCACGTTCGAGCAGCGTCAACACCTGCGGTTCCAGCGCCAGCAGACGCAGCAAGTTGGCGACCTGGGCACGGGAGCGCCCTACCGCATCGGCGACCTGCTGCTGGGTCAGTTCGAACTCGTCGAGCAGACGCTTGAGCGCCATCGACTCCTCGACCGGGTTGAGGTTCTCGCGCTGAATGTTCTCGATCAGCGCCAGCGCCAGCGCGACCTCGTCGCTGACTTCGCGAATGACTGCCGGAATGGTATCGAGCTCGGCCAGTTGAGAAGCCCGCCAGCGACGTTCGCCGGCGATGATCTCGTAGCGCTCTGCGCCAATTTGTCGCACCACGATCGGCTGCATGACGCCTTGTGCACGGATCGAATCCGCCAGTTCTTCCAGGGCTTCGGGCTGGATGTCACGTCGTGGCTGATACTTGCCTCGGGTCAACTGGCGCAGCGGCAACCGCTCGAGTCTTTCTTCGACAGACTGGGATTCCGGCGGCGCCTGTGCGGGTGACGGCGTATCCGAATCGGCCTGCGACAAACCGTCGCGGCGGCGGGCGCTGGATCCGATCAGGGCGTCGAGACCGCGACCCAGGGGGCGTTTTCGCGTCGTCATGGGGTATTCCTCGCAGCAGTCATCGTCATTACAGCGCCAGCCGGCGAATCAGTTCCTTGGCCAGGACCCGGTGGGCCTGGCTGCCACGCGACAGCCGCGCATATTTGGTGACCGGCACGCCATGACTGGGCGCTTCCGCCACGCGGACGTTGCGCGGAATCGTGGCCTTGAGCAGGGAATCGCCGAAATACTGGCCGAGCTGCTTGCTGACGTCTCGAGTCAGGCTGTTGCGGGGGTCGTACATGGTTCGCACGATGCCGAATATCTCGAGCGCGGGGTTCACACTCTCCTGGATCTGTTCGACGGTATCGAGCAGCGCCGAAAGGCCTTCTAACGCGTAGAATTCGCACTGCACCGGAATCAGCACGCCGTGGGCGGCGGTAAGGGCGTTGACCGTCAGCATGTTGAGCGATGGCGGGCAGTCGATCATCACCACGTCGTAATCTTCGGCGACGCTCTCGATGGCCGTTTGCAGCACCCGCTCGCGGCCATCGCGGTCGAGTAGATCGACCTCGGCAGCGGTCAGGTCGCCGTTGCCCGGCAGCAGCGCATAACCGGCCACGGCACAGTCGACAATCACCTCGGCGGCGCTCTTGTCGCCTAGCAGCACCTCGAGGACGCTGCCGTCGAGATCGTGCTTGTCGACCCCGCTGCCCATGGTGGCGTGACCCTGGGGATCCAGATCGATCAACAACACACGACGATCGAGTGCCGCCAGGCAAGCCGCCAGATTGACCGCGGTCGTGGTCTTGCCGACACCGCCCTTCTGATTGGTCAATGCGATGATTCTGGTCACTGGCGACTCCCTTCGTCGAAACTGATCCTGTGGATCGCTTGCGATCCGCTAACGCTAAATCGGCATTGGCGTCGAGGCCGCTGTCCCCATGCCCGGCTCATGACGCGTCCATCGATCTCAAGAGACGCTTATCGACGATGGCCTGCATCATCGACCCGCCCGAGACGAAGCAGTTGCCGTTCGGCGTCGTCGACACCGGGCACCGACAGGGCGAGACGCTCGTGCACCGCGACATGGGCCGGCACGGATTCGAGCTCTTGGGGTTCGAGCCCCCCTTTCATCGCCAGCCATTCTCCGCCTTCGGCCAGCAAGGGCTCGGTGAGCCCGATGAAATCGCCCAGCGAGGCGAAAGCGCGCGAGATGACCTGGTCGAACGTGGCGTCGAAGGCTTCGACCCGAACCTGCTCGCAGCGCACGTTATCGAGCCCGAGTTCCATCACCGCCTGACGCTGGAAGCGCACTTTCTTGCCGTTGCTGTCCAGCAGCGTGACTTGAAGTCCGGGATCCAGGATGGCCAGTACCAGTCCCGGGAACCCGGGCCCGGAACCCACGTCCAGCAAGGTGGGGCCGCTCACGGCAAAGGCCACGCTGGCGCTGTCCAGCAGATGGCGGCTGACCATCGCCTCGGGCGAGCGCACTGCGGTGAGGTTATAGGCGCGATTCCACTTGTGCAACAACGCGAGCAGCGTTAGCAACCGCTCGCGCTGTCGGTGGTCGATCTCAACATTCAGTGCCGCCAGACCCTCGTCCAGCAGTCGTTCACACGCTGGCGTCATGCGCTCAATGCCCGGCTGTCGTCGATCAGTCGACGCTTCTTGAGATGGATCAGCAGAATCGAGACGGCGGCCGGGGTCACGCCGGAAATGCGACCGGCGTGGCCCAGCGTCTGCGGCCGCGCCTGCTCGAGTTTCTGGCGAATCTCGTTGGAGAGACCCTCGACCTTGGCGTAGTCCAGCGATTCCGGCAGCGGTGTCGCTTCGTGACGCCGCATCCGATCGATCTCGTCCTGCTGGCGCGCGATATAGCCTTCGTATTTGGCCTCGATCTGCACCTGCTCAGCGACGGGCTCCTCGCTGACGGCCTCGCCCTTGAGCGAGGCCACGTCGGCGTAGGTGAGCTCGGGCCGCTTGAGCAGATCCATCAGGCTGTATTCACGCGCCAACGGTTGCCCGAGTTTCTCTGCCACGCGCTCGGCCGCCGGCGTTTTCGGCTGGACCCAGGTCGAACGCAGCCGGGCGCTCTCCTGCTCGATCCGGTCACGCTTGGTGGCGAACGCCGACCAGCGATGATCGTCGACCAGGCCCAGCTCCCGTCCGACCGGCGTCAGCCGCAGGTCGGCATTGTCTTCGCGCAGCAGCAGCCGGTATTCGGCGCGCGACGTGAACATCCGATAGGGCTCTTGCGTGCCCATGGTGATCAGATCGTCGACCAGCACGCCGAGATAGGCCTCGTCGCGCCGCGGCCACCAGGCGGATTCCCCCTGGGCACGGCGAGCGGCGTTGATGCCCGCCAGCAGCCCCTGGGCGCCGGCTTCCTCGTAACCCGTCGTACCGTTGATCTGACCGGCGAAGAACAGGTTGTGGATAAATTTGGTTTCCAGCGAGTGCTTGAGATCACGCGGATCGAAGAAATCGTACTCGATGGCGTAGCCGGGCCGGGTGATATGCGCGTTTTCGAGTCCGGTGATCGAGCGCACGACCTGCAGTTGCACGTCGAACGGCAGAGACGTGGAGATCCCGTTCGGATAGAGCTCGTGGGTATCCAGACCTTCGGGTTCGATGAACACCTGGTGGCTGGACTTGTCGGCGAAGCGGTGGACCTTGTCCTCGATCGACGGGCAGTAGCGCGGCCCCACGCCTTCGATCACGCCGGAATACATCGGCGAACGGTCGAGATTGGCGAAGATGATCTCGTGGGTTCGCTCGTTGGTATGCGCGATATGACAATCGACCTGGCGCGGATGCTGTTCGCGGCTGCCCAGATACGACATTACCGGCAACGGCGTGTCGCCGGGCTGTGGTTCGAGCCTGGAGAAATCGACGCTCTTGGCATCGATCCGCGGTGGTGTCCCGGTTTTCAGCCGATCGACCCGGAACGGCAGCGCGCGCAGACGTTCCGCCAACGCGTTGGCCGGCGGATCGCCGGCGCGACCGCCGGCATGATGATCCAGCCCGATGTGAATCACGCCACCCAGGAAAGTACCGGTACACAGCACCACGGTATCTGCCATGAAGCGGATACCGGTCTGGGTCTGGACACCGACGACGGTGTCGTTTTCCACAATCAGATCGTCGACACCCTGCTGGAACAGCGTGAGATTCGCCTGGTTCTCCAGGATGCCGCGAATGGCGGCCTTGTAGCGCACGCGATCGGCCTGGGCTCGGGTGGCGCGAACCGCCGGCCCCTTGCGGGAATTGAGCACGCGAAACTGGATGCCGGCCAGGTCGGTTGCCTGTGCCATGGCACCACCCAGGGCATCGATCTCCTTGACCAGATGGCTCTTGCCAATCCCGCCGATGGCGGGATTGCAGGACATCTGGCCCAGCGTCTCGATGTTGTGCGTCAGCAGCAGGGTGCGGGCACCGCCACGTGCCGCTGCCAGAGCGGCTTCGGTACCGGCATGGCCACCGCCGATCACGATGACCTGAAAACGGTCGGGATACTCCACGGTTTACCTCACGAGGTGCTGAAAACGAGTAGCTCGAACAGGCACCCGACAGTGAATGAATCTCGAAAAGCCGCCCAGTATAAACCTCCTGTGGGTAACCGTCAGGGGTTTTCCACACCCGATTGTCTTCAGCCCACCAGCCAGCAGAGTCATTACTAAATAAAGAGAAATATATAAAGAAGTTCTGTTGTGGTAGTAACTAATGGTGTGGATGTTTTCAGTGGATAAGTCGAATTACCCTATGGGTGATAACCACTTGCATTGTTATTCGATTGTTTGAAAAGCACTGGGGAGGCTGCTGACAACGGCGTTGTTTCCTGTGGACAGAAGATCGCTTTGTACACATCGCCATCCGCACACGGGTTGTCCACCGGCGCATACGCCAACTGTTACCGCGGTGGTCAACAAACCACGGATTCTCCACCAGCGCCGGATGAATCAGGGTTACAGCCAGATAGGCAAAAAAACTATCCACAGGCGGAAAAACGCGCCTGGGATAACCATGAATGACGAAATCGGCCTTGGTCGACCCGATTTTTCGATTCTGAGGCGAACCGATGGCTCGGCCGTTTATCGCTCGAGTCAAGAGACGAAATGGTAAGACGCGGCGAAGAGGACAGGCGGAATTACGATGGGAATGAAGAAGTGCGGTGCAGGAAGGGCTGAGCGTACTGAGGAGGGTAGAGCGTACCTCGAGGAAGGCGGACACCGGTAATGACTCCAGTGCCCGCGGTTTTCGGAACGCTCAAACCCGCGTCCGGGCTAGTGCTTGAGCACCCGTGAAAGGAACGCTTGCGTACGTTCGTGGCGGGGATGATCGAAGAGCTGTTCTGGCGGGCCCTGCTCGACAATCTGGCCGCCGTGGACGAAGACCACACGATCGGCGACCTCGCGCGCGAAGCCCATCTCGTGAGTGACGATCATCATGGTCATGCCGTCGTTGGCCAGTTCGCGCATGGCGTCGAGCACCTCGCCGATCATCTCCGGATCCAGGGCGGAGGTGGGCTCGTCGAACAGCATCAGCCGCGGTTCCATGGCCAGCGCCCGGGCGAGCGCCACGCGTTGCTGCTGGCCGCCGGAGAGCTGGGTCGGATACTTGTCGGCCTGATCGGCAATGCCGACCCGTTCAAGCAGTCTGTCGGCGATGGCGTTGGCCTGCTCGCGTGTCACGCCGCGGACCTTGCGTGGCGCCAGCGTGACGTTGTCGCGGATCGACAGATGCGGGAACAGGTTGAACTGCTGGAACACCATGCCGACTTCGGTGCGTACTGCCTGCAGGGACTTGCCGCTGGCGCCGTTGGGCATCAGGGTCTTGCCGTCGACTTCGATACGCCCGGACTGGAACGGTTCGAGCCCGTTGACGCAGCGAATCAGGGTCGATTTTCCCGAGCCGCTGGCGCCGATGATCACCACGACTTCGCCGTGGGCCACGCTGAGATCGATCTCCTGCATCACGTGCAGTTTACCGAAGTGCTTGTCGACCTTGTCGAGCCGTACGATCGGCGACGCATCCGCCGTCCGGTCGGCGTCTTGACTGGTTACGCTATCGTTCATCCCACCAACCCCTTGCGTTCGAGCAGACTCAGAGCCAACGACAGACTCAGGGTGATCGCCAGGTAGAGCAGGGCGATCATGAAATAGACCTCCAGCGCGGTGAAGGTATTGGCGATATAGACCTGACCCTGGCGCACCAGCTCGCCGACACCGATGACCGAGAACAGCGAGGTGTCCTTGATGCTGACGATGCCCTGATTGCCCAGCGCCGGGATCATGCGGCGCAGTGCCTGAGGCCAGATCACGTAGCGGAAGGTCTGGGGTGGCGACAGCCCTAGCGACAGCCCGGCTTCGCGCTGGCCTCGCTCGATCGATTGCACGCCGCCGCGCACGATCTCCGAGATGTAGGCACCGGCGTTGAGCGCAATGGCAGCGATACCGGCGGTCAGCGCGTTGATGGGGCCGCCTAGCAGCGTGGGCAAGCCATAGAAGATGAACAGCACCTGGACCAGTACTGGCGTGCCGCGGAACACCTCGACATAGACCACGGCGGGCCAGCGGAGCCAGCGCGTGGGGCCGATTCGCATCAACCCGAAGAGGATCCCGATAAGAAAGCCGATAGCCAGACCGGCGAAGGAAATGAGCAGGGTGTAGGGGAGACCCTTGAGTAGAAACGGCAGAGAAGCGATTGCCGCCTGCCAGTCGAACTGAAAATTGAACTCCACGGAGCGTCTCCATCGGCAACGAGAGAAGACCCCACCGCCGGGCGGCGAGGTCTTTCAGGACCGTTTCTCTTTTTTTTGGGATGGGTAGAAAGCGAGTCCTGGCAACGATCGGGGGCCGACGCCCAAGGCGACGGCCCCCGGTCAGGGTTGGTCGATCATTTGGCGTCCGGTGCCGCGCCGAACCACTTCTCGTGGATCTCGTCGTAAGTGCCGTCTTCATGCATGGCTTTCAGCGCCTTGTTGGCGGGCTCGACCCACTGGCTGCCCTTGGCGAAAGCGATGCCGTACTGCTGGCCTTCGTAGAGCGGGCCGGCGGTCTTGACCTTGCCCTTGCCCTTGGTCTGGGCGAAATAGCCGACATTGGGCGCGTCATAGAAGACGGCGTCGGCACTGCCGCCCATGAGCGCCATGTACATGTCGGAACTGCCCGGATAGGGCGTGATCTCGGCATCGTCGCCGAGGTTTTCCTGCAGGTAGTCATAGCTGGTGGAGCCGATCTTGGTAGCAACCCGCTTGCCTTCCAGGTCGTCCAGTGAGTCGATGTCGCTGCCGTCGGATACCAGGATTCGCAGGCCGGAATCATAGTACGGGTCGCTGAAATCGACGATCTCCTGGCGTTCGTCGGTAATGGTGATGCCGGCGATGGCCAGATCGACGTTGCCGGTCTGCACGGCGGGGATGATGCCGTTGAAGTCCATGGTATTGAGATCGACCTTGAAGCCGGCGCGGTCGGCGATCTCGTGGAGGATATCCATATCGAAGCCGACCATCTCGCCGCTGTCCTGATCCATCATCTCGAACGGCACGAAGCTGGGGTCGGTGACGGCCTTGAGCGTGGTGTCCTGAGCCGAGGCCAGGTTGGAGGCACCTAGGGAGAGGGCGAAGGCGGGAACGGCGAGCCAGTGGCCCAGAGTGATGTTGTTTTTCATGGTTTCCTCAAGGTAGTTATCGATTGGAGCAATCGATAACTACCTTGAGGAAGGTTGTTACTAAACGTCAAGTCGACCTAGGTAACCTCGGCGCAGATATTCGCACTCGACCAAGCGGGAAAACACCGGCTTCCGGTGCAGATCCGGTGCTTCCTCTTGGTCTGCTAGACCGAGAACGAGGCACCGCAGCCGCAGGTGGACTGGGCGTTGGGGTTCTTGATGATGAAGCGGGCGCCGGCCAGGCCTTCCTCGAAATCCACCGTCGAGCCGACCAGGTACTGGTAGGAAAGGGCATCCACCACCAGGCTGACACCATCGTTGTCGATCACGGTGTCGTCCTCGGCGGTCTGGTCGCCGAGATCGAAGCCGTATTGAAACCCCGAGCAGCCGCCGCCGGTCACGTAGACCCGCAGTTTCAGGGCTGGATTGTTCTCTTCGGCGATCAGCGCCTTGACCCGCTTGGCAGCGGCATCGGTGAAGAACATCGGGGTTGGAGCGAAAGACTCCACTGTGCTCATCGTCACGCTCCCGTGCGTGCCGGTCATGGGCCGAGACCGGCTTATCGAAAATGACGTGGGGCGGAATTCGCCCGATTGGCGTCCATTATCGTTAATACCGAGTAAAAGGGTCAACTATAGTGGCGTCGATGTTCTCTCGGCTCGGGGCCGATAGGTGTATGATGTCATTCCCGTTAACCGCTCGCACGGCGTGGCTGTCGGCCTGGACAGGTATCGCGCACGAAAGTCGAGCGATCCGGATCGGGCAAGGAGATGAGTTTGTCACGCGTGCCGCGGTTCGTCCCACGCCTCAATCTCGAGCGTTTTCGGCGCCAGCTGGCAAGCGTCGATGCCATGCCGCAACTCTGCCTGCTGGGGACGCTCGCCGGTATTCTGACCGGTACCGTCATGGTCGTGTTCCGGCTGTTGCTGGAATTCGGCGCGCTGTTCTTCATACCCGGCGACGACCCGGAAGCCTTCGAAACCCTGTCACCCGCATTCCGTGCCGCCTTGCCGCTGATCGCTGTCGCCCTGATCGGCGTCTGGCTGTGGCCGCAGCCCAATCGGGCGCTGAAGATGGGGATCGGGCACGTCATCGAGCGCCTCGCCTACCATCAGGGCAAGATGCCGCTGCGCAACTGGATCAATCAGTGGTGGGTCGGTGTCATTTCGGTCATCGGCGGGCTGTCGGCCGGCCGTGAAGGTCCGGCGATCCATCTCGGTTCCGCAGCCTCGAGCTGGATCGGCTCGCGGCTGCGCCTGCCTCACAACAGCCTTCGCGTGCTGGTGGCGTGCGGCACGGCGGCGGGGATTTCCGCCTCGTTCAACACGCCAATTGCCGGCGTCATCTTCGCCATGGAAGTGGTGATGATGGAGTACACCATCGCCGGTTTCATGCCGGTGATCCTCGCCGCCACCATGGGCGCGCTGGTCTCCTGGACGGTCTACGGCGCCGAACCGGCGTTCAGCGTGCCGGCGTTGCAGCTCAATTCGCTGCTGGATCTGCCCTGGATCGTACTGACGGCGCTGGTCGTGGGCGTACTGGCAGGCGGCTTCGTGCGTCTGGCGCAGGGGCACGCGTCGATTGCCCGAATCCCGTTTGCCCTGCGTCTGGCCATCGTCGGTCTGCTGACCGGCGCCGTGGCGTGGTGGTATCCCCAGGTTCAGGGGATCGGCTACGACAGCCTGGAACAGATGCTCAACGGGCCGATGGCGCTGGATGTGCTGCTGGTGCTGGCGGTGATCAAGCTGGCATTGACGGGCATCTGCCTGGCGGGCGGCGTGCCGGTGGGCGTGATCGGGCCGATGCTGGTGTCCGGCGCTGCCGTGGGCGCGGTAATGGGGATGATCGGCGGTACCCTGTTGCCGAGCGTGGTCACGACGCCGACGCTTTATGCCGTTCTCGGCATGGCGGCGATGATGGCGGCGGCGCTGCAGGCCCCGCTGGCCGCCTTGCTGGCACTGCTGGAGCTGACCCGCAATTCGGCGATCATGCTGCCCGGCATGCTGGCGGTGGTGGTGGCGGTGCTCACGGCGCGCCAGCTCTGCCGCTGCCAGGGATTCTTCCTGTCCAGTCTCAACCAGCAGGGGCTTCACCCGCTGCAGCAGCCGTTGATGCAGGCGCTGTCGCGGGTCGCCGTGCCGGCCGTAATGGAGCGTAACCTGGTGCGCACGCCTCGGATCATCGATCACGACCGGGCCAAGGCGCTGCTCGATTCCAAGCCGACCTGGCTGGTGATCATGCAGGAGGACAGGGACAAGCCACCCCTGGCGATGAAGGCCGCCCATCTGGCGCGGGTGCTGCACGATGAGGCATGGCTCGCGGAGCATGAGCAGATCGATCTCGAGGAAGTGCCCGGTCAGCGTCTCGATCTGGCGCCGGTGCATCTGGAAGCGACGCTGTCCGAGGCCTACGACACGCTCAACGAATCCGGCGTCGATGCACTCTATGTCGAGCACACCACGGCGCCGATGATCCGCAAGATTTCCGGTATCATCACTCGCGAGGCGATCGAGAACTATTATCGACGTAAACGCTGACGTAGCGGGACGGAGGTCCCGAGGAGGGCATCATGATTCGCTACGACGATAAACCTGTGGTGATGATTCTGGCGGGCCACGATCCCAGCGGCGGCGCAGGGTTGGTCGCGGATGCAGAAGCCGTGAGAGGCTGCGGTGGCTGGCCGGTGACCGTGCCCACGGCGATGACCGTACAGTCGACCCGTGACGTGATCAGCGTCGAGCCCTGCAGCGGCGATTTCATTCGTCGTGCAGCGCGCGCCCTGTTCGACGACTTTCGTATTGCGGCCATCAAGGTGGGGCTGATTCCCAATCTCGAGGTGCTGGAAGCGGTAATCGATGTCGCCAGGATGAGCCCCGGCACGCCGCTGATCGTCGATCCCGTCATTCGCAGCGGCGGCGGTTCCGAGTTATCCACACCCGATCTGCTCGAACCGATTCGTCACCGGCTACTACCCCTTGTGGATATCTTGACACCCAACCGGCGGGAGCTGACGCTGCTCTCCGCCATCGCCGCTGCCGACGAAGTGGCGCGGGTGGTGGAGGTGATGTCGCTGGGCTGCGCCGCCGTGCTCGTGACCGGCACCGACTCGCTGGACGGGGAATCGACGGCGGGCAACGTGGTGCATACCTTGCACACCCCAGAGCTCAACCGTCAATGGCAGTGGCCCCGTCTGCCGGCCGACTATCACGGGTCGGGATGTACGCTGGCCTCGGCACTGGCGACCCGGCTGGCCGCCGGCGAGGGGCTGGCCGCGGCCTGTGCCCAGGCCCAGCGGTTCACCTGGGATACACTGGACAATGGCCTGGCGCTGGGCCAGGGCCAGTATCTGCCGGACCGGGTCTGGCGCGCACCCGACTTCGATGCCACGCTGGAATGATGATGCCGACACGCTCGAATCCATCGGCCCTGAACGGGCTCTACGCGATCACCGACAGCCATCTGCTGCCGGATGATCGAACCCTGCTCGCTGGCTGCGAAGCGGCACTGGAAGCCGGTATCGTGCTGTTGCAGTATCGCGACAAGTCCGCCGACACCCATCGCCGCCAGCGCCAGGGCGATGCGCTGGCGGCACTCTGCGAACACCATGCGGTGCCGCTGATCATCAACGACGACCTCGAGTTGGCGTTGCGATTACAGCAGCGCTGGGGAGACGTCGTCGGCCTGCACGTCGGTCAGGAGGACGTCTCGCTGGCGGCTGCCAGGCAGCGGTTGGGTGAGTGCGCCATCATCGGTGCGACTTGCCACGATTCGCCGGCGCTGGCGAGTACGGCAGCCGATGCCGGCGCCAGCTATCTGGCCTTCGGGCGGTTCTTCGCTTCCCGGACCAAGCCGGAAGCGGCGCCAGCGCCGCTGTCGATACTCGACGAGGTCGCGCCTCTGGGGTTGCCACGAGTGGCGATCGGCGGTATCGATGCGGGTACTGCGAGTCGGGCCCGTGCGGCGGGCGCCGAGATGCTGGCGGTGGTCCATGCTATTTTCGGTGCGCCGGATATCGCCCGCGCGGTGCGTGAACTCAATGCCACTATCGCCGACGCGTCCTTACCGAATTCCGTCATCGATGGAAAGCCTGACATCGATCGATGTCGGTAGAACTTTGCTAGAGAGAACACCATGACGACATCCGCCGAACTGTTCGAACGCGCCTGCCGGCATATCCCCGGCGGCGTCAATTCCCCGGTCCGTGCCTTCAAGGGCATGTCGCAGCCGCCGGTCTTCGTCGAGCGCGCCCAGGGCGCCTATCTGTTCGACGTCGAGGGCAAGCGTTACATCGATTACGTGGGCTCCTGGGGGCCGATGATCACGGGCCATGCCGATCCGGATGTGTTGAATGCGGTTCGCGAACGCCTGGACAACGGCCTTTCCTTCGGGACGCCGACGGCGATCGAGACCACCATGGCCGATCTGATCTGCGAGATCATTCCCTCCATCGACATGGTGCGAATGGTCAACTCCGGCACCGAAGCGACGATGTCGGCGATCCGCTTGGCGCGGGGCTACACCGGGCGCGACAAGATCGTCAAGTTCGAGGGCAACTATCACGGCCATTCGGATTCGCTGCTGGTGAAGGCGGGATCCGGTGCGCTGACCCACGGCGAGCCCAGCTCTCCGGGCGTGCCGGCATCGCTGGCAGAGCATACGATCACGCTGGCCTACAACGATATCGAAGCCGTGCACGAGTGCTTCGAGGCCATGGGCGAGCAGATCGCCGGGATCATCGTCGAGCCGGTGGCCGGCAACATGAACTGCATCCCGCCGCAGCCCGGCTTCCTGGAGGCGCTGCGCGAGGTGTGCAACAACCACGGCAGCGTGCTGATCTTCGACGAGGTCATGACCGGGTTCCGCGTGGCGCTGGGCGGCGCTCAGGCCCATTACGGCATCACTCCGGATCTGACCTGTCTGGGCAAGATCGTCGGCGGCGGCATGCCGGTCGGTGCCTTCGGCGGCAAGCGCGACATCATGGAGCAGATCTCCCCGCTGGGGCCGGTGTATCAGGCCGGCACGCTGTCGGGCAACCCGCTGGCGATGGCCGCCGGTATCACCCTGCTCGGCAAGGTGCGTCAGCCCGGCTTCCACGAGGCGCTTTCCACGCGCGTGGAAACCTTGTGTGAAGGTCTCGAGGCGCGTGCCCGCGATGCCGGTATCGATCTGATCACGCAGCGCGCCGGGGGCATGTTCGGGTTATTCTTCACGGCGCAACAGCGGGTCGACAACTTCGGCCAGACCATGGCTTGCGATGCGCAGGCCTTTCGCGACTTCTTCGCGCACATGCTGGAATCCGGCGTTTATCTGGCTCCTTCCGCGTTCGAGGCCGGATTCATGTCGAGCGCGCACACGCACGACGATATTCAGACGACCTTATTGGCCAGCGAGCGGGCGTTCGCCGCCATGCGTCAGCCATGAGACACGAACGCGACTGACAGGGAGACGACGCATGAGCCGAACGCTGATACAGGCGCTCAAGGAGAGTGATTGTTTCGATCATCCGATCGGCGCCGTCGAAGTGTTCGAAACCCCCATCTCCTGGGTGGTATCGACGGGCGATTACGCCTACAAGATCAAGAAATCGCTGGATTACGGCAGTTTTCTCGATTTCTCGACCTTGGAGAAGCGGCGTCGCCTCTGCGAGCAGGAAGTCACGCTGAATCGTCGCGTGGCGCCTGCGCTCTATATCGGCTGCGTCGCGATCTCAGGTTCCGAGACGTCGCCGCGGGTCAACGACAACAGCGCGCCGATCGAGTACGCGGTCAAGATGCGCCAGTTCAGCAGTCGCCATCTGTTGAGCTCGCTGCAGGCCAGTGGCGAACTGTCGGCGGAACTGGTCGACGACCTGATCGATCAGCTCGTGGCGTTGCACGAGTCGGCGCCCAGCGTGTCCGGCGATAACCCGCTGGGCTCGCCGCCGAGCATTCACGACATGCTGGTCAACGAGTTCGAGACGATCGAGCCGCTTCTGGAATCGTCTCGGGATCGGGAGCAACTGGCCAGGGTCAGGACATTGACGCTGGAGAGTTTCGCCCGGCTCGAGCCCATTCTCGAGTCACGCTGGAAAGGCGGTTTCATTCGCGAGAGCCACGGTGATATTCACCTGGGCAACGCGGTGCGTTTCGAGGGCAAGGCGATCCTGTTCAATGGCATCGAGTTCAACGATCGCCTGCGCTGGTGCGACGTCGCCTGCGAACTCGCCTTTCTGATCATGGATCTGGAAGCCCGCGGCGAGTACGAGTTCGCGCACTATGCGCTCAATCGGTATCTCGAGCTGTCCGGGGATTATCAGGCGGTCCGCCTGCTCAACTTCTACAAGCGCTACCGGGCGCTGTTGCGGGCACGGATCGAGCTGGTCAGGGATCACGATGCCGGCATGATCGACGATCTGCCTGGGGGCGAGCCCATAGAGGTCTTCCGCCGTTATCTGACCATGGCTCAGGAGTACAGCGAGTTCCGCTTCCCTTATCTGATCCTGGCGGTCGGTGTCTCGGGCAGCGGCAAGAGCCGGTTCACCGAGGAGATCGTGAGGCGTCTGGGCGGGGTACGGATCCGGTCCGATGTCGAGCGCAAGCGTCTATTCGACTTTACGGCGGCGCCCGACGATGCCGACGCAGTCTATAGCGAGCAGGCCACCGATCAGACCTATCGGCGTCTCGCCGAATTGACGGGCACGGTACTCGAAGCCGGTTTGCCGGCGTGTATCGATGCCACCTGCCTGCTGCTGGAGCAGCGCAAGCGGCTTCGGTTCGAGGCCGAAAAGCGCGGGCTTCCCGTCTTGATCGTCAGTTTCGAAGCGGACCGGGCGACACTGCGAGCCCGCATCGTCAAGCGTGCCAGGCGTAGCGGGGAACCTTCGGAAAGCAGCCTTGCGATTCTGGAGCAGCAGCTGGAACGCTTCGAGCCGTTTGCCAGGAACGAGACGACCCATCTCGTACACCTCGACACGACGGCGCCGGATGCCAATCTGACGCTGGCTTCGTTGATCCAGGAACGCATGCGGCTGAACTGAAAAATCCACAGGGAAGCCGGTGGGGTTTCCCTGTGGATTGAAATCGGGTTATTGCTATTGCTATTGCTACTTGCGTTCAGCGGCGTCCGTTGGCGTAACGTGAGGCCATGACCGGAATCGTGCCCAGATTCTGTCGCGCCCAGTTGGTGGCCTGGATGCGGTTGTGAACGTTGATCTTGCGGAACAAGTTGTAGAGATGCGACTTGACCGTGTGTTCGCTCACGAACAGTTTTTCTGCGATTTCCGTATTGCTGGCACCCGATACCAGCAGGGTAACGATCTCCAGCTCACGTCGCGTCAGGCCACATACCGGTCGATAGGTATTGACCTGCTGGCGACGGTAAAAGTCTATCAACATCGCGGAGAGCGGCCGAGAAATCCACAGCTCGCCTTCCATTAGTTTGACAATACCTTTACAAATAAGCTCAAGATTGTCCTGCCGGTAGAACACGCCACGCAGGTGGATACCGATCAACAGTTCCATGACCTGCTTGTCATCGCGAACATTGAAGGCCGACAGAATGATCGCGTTATTTTCTTCGGCTCTGGTATTCCAGGCCAGTAAGTCCTTTTCCTGAACGTGATCTCCATCCAACAGGACGAGGACGTGGCGCCCCTCGGCCACCGGAAAACGCTCCTGAGGGCTGAGTGCCGAGACGCGGCACCCGGTTTTCTGGTGGATGTAGTCCAAAAATAGTACAGATTGAGAGTTACAATCCGTAACAAGTACGATATCGGTATTTTCTGTGTTCATGGTCTGATCCCTTCGAAGGATTTTAATTAGTCTTTTACACTTTTCGTTGTGATCCCTGGCTAGGTAATCGACTGCCTTCCGCGATTGTTGGAGCCCAATAGTGTTAATAAAACCCATGCGTTGTAAATATAGGGCATCTAACTTTTCAAACCGTGACACCTCAGGGACAATTAAGGACCCTGTAATTTTTTGATATTTCCTCTGAAAATCATGGATTTATGGATAGGTTAACGGTGTTTTGTTAAAAAACATTGTTTCCATTCCCAGAAAAAGCACGCTTTCCTCTCTACAAAACAGGAATGACCAGCAGGCAAATTTTTGAGTTTTCTCATCACCGGCGGTAGTGGGAACTTCAATGGCAATAATAAGGGGCGCTATGCCCCGATCGCCGCGCCCCGTAGAATGACCGTTTTTGGCAGGAGACTCTGACAGGAGCCTATGAGCGTGCAGATTGATAACCTGGTCGTAGCCAGTGGCAACCGTGGAAAACTGGCTGAATTCCAGCAGCTACTAGGCCCGCTTGGTCTGCGTGTCCAGCCGCAGTCGGATTTCGGCGTGACCGATGTGGAAGAGACCGGGCTGACATTCGTCGAGAATGCCATCCTCAAGGCGCGAGCCGCCGCCCGTGCCAGCGGGTTGCCGGCGTTGGCCGACGATTCCGGGCTGGCAGTCGATGCGCTGGCCGGGGCACCGGGGATCTACTCGGCCCGCTATGCAGGGGAGTCGAACGACGGCGAATCCAAGGACAAGGCCAACAACGCCAAGCTGCTGGCGGCACTCAAGGATGTCCCCGAAGGGAAGCGCACGGCGCGTTACTGGTGCGTACTGGTCTACCTGCAGCATGCCGACGATCCCGTGCCGCTGATCGTCCAGTGCGACTGGAAAGGCGATATTCTGGCGTATCCGCGTGGCGACGGTGGTTTCGGTTACGATCCGCTTTTCTGGGTACCTGAATGCGGCATGAGCGTCGCCGAGCTCAGTGCCGAAGAGAAGAACCGCTTGAGCCATCGAGGGCGTGCACTGCAATCGCTCATCACGCAGCTCAAGGATTCGGGACAGGTCACGGAATGATGGCGTTGCCGCCGCTGGCGCTCTACATCCACGTACCCTGGTGCGTGCGCAAGTGTCCGTACTGCGATTTCAATTCGCATGGTGTCGGCCACGGCGCGGAGCTGCCGGAGTCCCGTTACGTCGAAGCGCTGCTGGCGGATCTCGATCATGACCTGTCGGCGGTTCGGGGCCGCGAGATCGTCAGTATCTTCATCGGTGGCGGTACGCCGAGCCTGTTCTCTCCGGCGGCCTACCAGCGTCTCTTCGATGGCCTGCGTGCACGTCTGGCCTTCGCTCCGGATATCGAGATCACTCTGGAAGCCAATCCTGGCACGGTGGAGCAGAGCCGCTTCGAGGGCTATCGCCGGGCGGGGATCAATCGGTTATCCATCGGTGTGCAGAGTTTCGCCGCCGCACAGCTCGAAGCGCTGGGCCGCATCCACAGTGGTGACGAGGCGGCGCGGGCAATGCGCAGCGCTCGGGATGCCGGGTTCGACAACGTCAACCTGGACCTGATGCATGGCCTCCCCGGTCAGACGCTGGAGACGGCGCTGCGGGATATCGAGACGGCGCTGTCACTCGAGCCCACTCACCTGTCGTGGTATCAGCTGACGCTGGAGCCTAATACCGAATTCTTCTCCCATCCGCCGACGCTGCCCGATGAAGAACGGCTGTGGGATATCCAGGATGACGGTCACGAACGGATCGAGGCAGCCGGCTTCTCGCGCTACGAGATATCCGCCTACGCGCTGCCCGGGCGGCAGGCGCGCCACAACCTCAATTACTGGCGTTTCGGCGACTATCTCGGCATCGGCGCCGGTGCGCACGGCAAACTTTCCCGGATCGACTCGAAGGGGAAATGGCGTATCGAACGTTACTGGAAAACGCGCCAGCCCGAAGCCTACCTGCGCCGTCTCGAAGACCCGCGCGGCTTCGTGGCCGGTGGTCAGGAAGTGGACGACCAGGCATTGCCGCTCGAGTTTCTGATGAACGCCTTGCGCCTGACCGAAGGCGTGAGCGCCGAGGATTGGATAAACCATACCGGTCGGGCATTGTTTGAACTGACGCCTCGCCTGGAGCCGGCGCGACAGAAAGGACTGTTGATGGAGACGCCGTCGCGTCTGCAAGCGACCCCGCAAGGCCTGTTATTCTTGAACGACCTGCTCGCGCTGTTCGATGAAGCGCATTCGACCAACGGCGTCGATCCTCGAACGAGGGCCGAGCAGTGATGGATTCGTCGTCACGTTTCTGGCGACAGGTAAGACGTGATGATTTGCCAGCAAGGAGCTCCTCAAGCATGAAGATGATGAAAAAGACGTTCTGGTTGTCCATTCCGCTCGCCATGGCGGTTGGTGTGACCGGCTGTGCTTCCACCGGTACCGATGGCCAGCAGCAGAGCAGCGGCAACACCAAGACCTGGAGCGGTGCCGGCATTGGGGCGGTCGCCGGGGCGGTTGCAGGCGCGCTGACCGGCGATGGCGGCAGCAGTACCCGGGATCGCGCCTTGATCGGTGCCGCGGCCGGTGCGGCGATCGGTGGCGGAGTCGGTGCCTATATGGACTCCCAGGAGAAGGAATTGCGCAATCGCCTCGATGGCACGGATATCGGTGTCGAGCGTAACGGCAACGACCTGATCCTCAACATGCCGAGCAGCGTGACCTTCGACGTCGATGCCAGTGACCTCAAGACGGCGGCACGTCAGGCGCTCAACGACGTCAATGCGGTGCTGCGCTCCTATCCGGAAACGCGCATCAACGTGGTCGGCTATACCGACAGCACCGGTTCGAACAGCTACAACCAGACGCTTTCCGAACGGCGTGCGCAGTCGGTGGCGACCTACCTCGAACAGGGTGGCGTCGATGGCGGGCGAATCAATGCCGTCGGCTACGGCGAGTCGAACCCGGTCGCCAGCAACGACTCCGAGGCGGGCCGTGCTGAGAATCGTCGCGTCGAGATCACGCTGACGCCGACACAGCAGTCCTGAGACCCAAGGCCGTCCCGAGACGGCCGATGATCGGTCTCGAATCCGGGCGCGGCCAAGAGCCGCGCCCTTTTTGATGGATGGATCCCCATGCTTGCCTACCAGCACGCCTATCACGCCGGCAATTTCGCCGATGTTCACAAGCACCTTGGCTTGCGGCAACTCGTCCAGGCCATGATGAAGAAATCTTCCGCCATCAGCTTCGTCGATACCCATGCCGGCCGGGGGCTCTATCCGCTGGCCGCACCGGAGACGCAGAAACTGGGCGAATATCGCCAGGGCGTCGAACGGCTATGGCAGCGGCGTCGCGGTATACCTGCCGATTCGCCGGTGGGTGAATGGCTGGCGGCGCTGGCGACGTTGCAGCCTGGTGCCGAGCTGAGCCGATACCCCGGTTCGCCCTGGTGGCTGGGTTCGGCGCTACGTGCGCAGGATCGGCTGACGCTGTTCGAGCTGCATCCTGGCGAACACCAGCATCTGGCCGAGCAGGCCCTGTCGACCGACAGCGCCGTGCAGCGGCGGCAGGCGGATGGTCTCAAGGGGCTAGTGAAAGGATTGCCGGTCTCCACGCCGCGACTCTGCGTGCTGATCGACCCCAGCTACGAACGCAAGGCAGAGTATGACGAGGTCGCCGAGACGTTGCGCCAGGTGGTACGCAAGGTACGTCATGCGGTGGTACTGGTGTGGTATCCGCTATTGCCGGCGGGGCGCCACCAGACGATGCTGGCAACGCTGCGAGAAGCCGGTATTCCCAAACTATGGCGTAGCGAACTGCAGATCCGGGAACCGATCGCCGACCGCGGCATGTACGGCAGTGGCGTGTTGATGCTCAATCCGCCGTGGCAGCTGGATCGGGAGCTCGATCACGCCTTTGCCAACCTGGCCCCGATGCTCGCCGATGGTGCCAGACATCATGGCGAGTGGTGGACGACCGAAAATCCCTAGCTACGGGCTACGGGCTACGGGCTACGGGCTACGGGCTACGGGCTACGGGCTACGGGCTACGGGCTACGGGCTACGGGCTACGGGCTACGGGCTACGGGCTACGGGCGCCACTTGCATTGGCAGCAAGTGGCGATCGTCGTGGTTTGCCGGCTCGCGGCGCGTCAGACCAGACCGGTGGCCGTGGGGTTGACCGGGCTTTCGGTGCCCGCCGGCTCTTCGCCCTTGATGGCAGCGATGAATTCGTTGCCCCAGCGGCGGATATCGTTGTAGCTGACGACATCGTTCAACTGGCGTAGTCGCGCTTCCGCCTCCGCGCGAGGCAGGTTGAGGCCCAGATAACAGGTCCGGGCCAGATCGTGGAGGTCGTGCGGATTGGTCAGAATGGCGCCTTTCAATTCAGCGGCCGCGCCGGCGAATTCCGACAGCACCAACACGCCACAGCCCTGGGTCAGCCCCTGGGTCGCCGCGAACTCCTTGGCTACCAGGTTGAGACCGTCACGCAACGGGGTGATCCACATCACGTCGGCCATGGCGTACCAGGCGACCACCTCCTCGAAGGGGAAGCCGCGGAAATAGAACTGCACCGGCGTCCAGCCCACGTCGGCGAAGCGACCGTTGATATGACCGATGGTCTGCTCGATCTGGGTCTGCAACTCGTTGTAGATGGTCATCTCGCGTGCGGCGGGCACGCAGATGCTGACCAGGGTGACCTTGCCGCGCAGCTCGGGATTCTCGTCGAGCAGGAGTTCGTAGGCCTGGAGCTTTTCGAGAATGCCCTTGGTGTAATCGAGCCGTTCGACCGACAGGATCAGCTTGACGCCCTCGAACTCCTGCCGCAGTTCGGCCATGCGCGAGCTGGCGCCTTCCTGGTTCAGCGCATTCTTGATCCGATCGATATCCAGCCCGACCGGATGCGCGCCCAGGCGGACGACGCGGGAGCCGGTATCCACGGCCGTGGTCATGGTCTCGAGACCGACGGCGCAGCCGTAGGTCAGAAACCGCGGCGCACAGCTCTGTCGGGACAGCGTGGTCAGCGGGACGACACCGCGGGCGACATCGACGAAGTTCTCCACTTGGCGCGGAATATGGAACGCGACATAGTCGCACTGCAGCAGGCTGCCAATGATCTCGCGGCGCCACGGCAGCACGTTGAAGACGTCCGCCGAGGGAAAGTAGGTATGGTGGAAGAAGGCGATGCGCAGATCGGGACGCATCTCGCGCAGATAAGCCGGCACCATCCACAGGTTGTAGTCGTGGATCCAGATCAGCGCGCCCTCGGCGGCCTCCTCGGCGGTGCGTTCGGCGAAGGCGCGGTTGACCTCGCAGTAGACTTCCCAATCGTCCTCGCGGAAATGCGCACGCTCCCAGAAGGTATGCAAGGTCGGCCAGAAGGCCTCCTTGGAGAAGCGCTTGTAGAAGGTGTCGACCTGGACCTTGGTCAGCGGGACGCGGGCAGCCGTCAGCAGCGGGTACTGCTTGGCATCGACGCTGGTGTGGGTGACGAACTTCTCCTCGTCCTCCTCCTCGTGGATCGACCATGCGATCCACGAGCCCCGCTGGTCGGCGAAGAAGCTCAGCAGCGTCGGAATGATGCCATTGGGGGAAGTCGGACGACGGCGCTGGATCTTGCCATCGACTCGATACTCTTCGTAAGGCAGCCGGTGATAGACCATCACCAGTTCGGCCTTGCCGGTCTGCGTCTCGTCGCGACGATTCTCCGCCGCCATGCCGTGAGCCCCGAGGAAACCGAAATGGGCGAACGCTTCGATGATGCCGGCGCAGCCAGTGTTCTCGGCGTGCATCACCCGCGTCTGGTTCTGGGTCCGTTCGAGCAGCTTGGGTTCGGATCCGCCGACGCAGACGGACTTGAAACCGGCGGTGAGCATGGCGAGATCGTTCATGGTATCGCCGGCCACCAGCACTTCCTCTTCGTCGATCCCGAGCCATTCGACCAGCTTGCGCAGGCTGCTGCCCTTGTTGACGCCTTTCGGCAGGAAATCGAGATAGCGCTCGGCCGAATAGAGCATCTCGCAGTCCAGTTCCCGGGCCAGGGCGGCCAGGGCCTCGTCCGTGGCCCGCTCTGGCGGGCAGTAATAGGAGCAGCGCCGCAGCTGCGGTTCGTCCTGGCGCACCACGTCGGGAAAGCGTTGCATCGCGCTGGCGATCCGGGATTCGCCGGGCCAGCGGGAGTCGATCTCGTTCTGCAGCGGCTGGATCGGTTGCAGGCTGTCACCGAAGTAAAGGCTGGCACCCACGTCGGCGACGATATAGTCCGGCTGCGGCAGCGTGGGGTCGGACAACAGCGGCAGAATCGCCTCCAGACTGCGGCCGCTGATATAGGCCAGCTTGATATCCGGGTGCGCGGCGATGGTCTGGTAGAGACTCAGGCGGGCTTCAGAGTTGCCGCCAAGAAAGGTGCCGTCGAGATCGGTTGCAAGTAGCATGTTTTTCCTCCTGCCCAGCCTTCGGGGCCGGGGCGATTTTCCCTGTGCGAGCGGCTTGCGCGTTTGTCGAATGATTTTGGCTCAGATTCAGGATCAGGCCTTGCCGGCCATCTCGACGATTCGCTGGCGTTCGTGCTCTTCGTAGAAACTGGGGTCGGCGAACAGATCCTTCTGAATGTCGTCGTACATCATCTCCAGGGCCTGGCTACTGGTCGGTGTCATGGGTTCGAAATGGGCCGTATCGCCGCTGACCAGCACCGAGACACGACGTCGGCGATAGATGGCGTAGCCCGCGAGCATCGCCATGACGGCGGCGATATAGAGCGGCAATCCCTGATTGCCGACGTTATGCATGATCACCCCGGCCAGAATCGGCGCGACGGCACTGCCGGCACCTTGTACCACCAGCATATCAGCTGAACCGGCGACGATTTCGTCGGGATGCAGCTGATCGATCAACTGGGCCACGGCGATCGGGTAGATCGAGAACGACAGCCCGCCCCAGATGAAATATAGCCCGAGTAGCGCCATCTGGTTGGGGGCGAAGGGCATGGCGGCAGCGGCGATCGCAGCCAGGATCACCACACAGGTCATGACCCGGGGGCGATCATGGGTATCGGAGAACCGGCCGATCGGTATCTGCAGCAGGGCGCCGCCGACGATGGCGCAGCTCATCACCACGCCGACACCGGTGACGTCGAACCCGACACTGCGGGCGTAGACCGGCGTCAGCGTCCAGAACGCGCCCATGGCAAGCCCGGACATCGCCGAGGCGGCAACGGCCAGTGGGGCAAACCCCAGCAGCGCCTTGAGACTGCTCTTGGGTCGGGCGGGGATGACGGGCTGGCTGCGCTTGGTGATCGTGATCGGCAACAGCGCCCAACTGATCAGGATCGATGTGAGCGCGAACAGCAGGAAGCCATCGGGGCTGTCCAGGCGCAGGATCTGCTGGGCGATGGCCAGTGCGCCCAGGTTGACCACCATGTAGATGGCAAACACCCGCCCACGCTGATGACTGGCGGCCTGGCTGTTGAGCCAGCTCTCGATCACCGTCATCAGGGTGATGAAAGCGAGGCCGTAGACCACCCGGAGGCCCAGCCACACCCAGGGATCGATGAATATGAGGTGAAGCAGGGCGGCCGAGGCGCAGAGCCCGGCGCAGAACGCAAAGGTCCGGATGTGGCCCATGCGCTTGATCAGGCGGCCGCTGATCCAGGTGCCGCCAATGAAGCCGACGAAGTAACCGGACATGATGAGACCGATCAGGCTGGTCGAGAAGCCCTCGTCGGCGCCGCGCAGTGTCAGCAGGGTATTGATCAGGCCGTTGCCGAGCAGCAGTAACGCTACGCTACCCAGCAACGCACGAATGGGTCGTAACAACGACCACATGGCTTTCTCCTTGCGATTGCTCGAGTCCTTACATGCAGTAAGCGTGCCGGGGACGGGGGCGCTCGGGAAAATCGCTGTTGTTATAAGATGATATTATCGATTTGAGATTATAACTATAACCAGCTTTATTGGATGGTGTGCACCTGGATGGTGCGTTCTAGCTGACCCGATTCAGCTTAGCAGCCTGACGCCGTGCTGACCGCGACGAATCAAGGCACGCGACGTATCCACGCCTCGCTGGCGAACTTGTTCTTCGCCAAGGTGTGCGCCGTATCCAGCTCATCCTGCGTGAGCGATTCCGACATCAGCGTGAAACGGGCGGCGAACGAGTCGATCATGCGCCGAATGATCTCCTCTCGCTCGAGACCGGTCTGGCGCTTGAGCGGATCGACGCGCTTGCCAGCGCTGGTAGTGCCCTTGTCGGAGAGCTTTTCGCGGCCGATCCGCAGGACGCGGGTAAGTTTGTCGGCGTCG
This sequence comes from Salinicola sp. 4072, assembly GCF_036663415.1. Classification (NCBI taxonomy): domain Bacteria; kingdom Pseudomonadati; phylum Pseudomonadota; class Gammaproteobacteria; order Oceanospirillales; family Halomonadaceae; genus Salinicola; species Salinicola sp. 4072. The sequence goes on from NZ_JAXOVV010000027.1 coordinate 47,298, forward strand.
ATGTCGTAGGCCATGGTGACGTGGTGCAGTACTGCACCGTTGATTCGCTTCTGGGCGGCCCCGGCGATCTTGCCGCCCGGCGAGGTGATGTCGTTGATCGGCACGTACCAGGCATTGATACCCATGTCGCCCAGCGCCTGAATCACCCAGTCGTCGAGAAAGGCGTAGCTTTCGACGAAGGTGAGCCCCTGGACCAACGTTTCCGGCACGATCAGCGACCAGGTGATCGTATTACCGGGCTCGACGAACATGGCGCCGCCGCCGCTGATACGGCGAACGATCTCGATACCGGCCTCTCGGGCGGCATCGAGATCGACTTCGTTTGCCAGCGACTGGAATACGCCGATGATGATCGCCGCCCGGTCCCATTCCCACACGCGCAGTGTCGGACCGCGGCGTCCCGCCGCCACTTCGCGCGTCAGCACTTCGTCCAGGGCCATGTGGAGAAGCGGTGATTCCGGTTCGCGGTGAATCAGGCCGAAGCGGTGGTCTCGCCAATCCGAGGTTCGCGAGAGCGCACGACGGATCACGGTGGCGATGGCCGGCACGGACAGCCCGATCATCTCGGTCTGCGGCGGCAGCGCGGGCTGGATTCGCGCGATCAGGGCGCTGGCATCGGCGTCGATCGACGCACCCTCGAGGGCTTGGTCGATCGCCTCCAGCGCCTCGTCGGGCTCGAGGAAAAAATCGCCGGATAACTGCACCGAGGCCAGCCGCCCATCGCGGACGGTGACGTCCGCCACCAGCAATTTACCGCCCGGTACCTTGTATTCACCGTGAAGGATTGCTTCGCGATCATTATCCGACTGCGCCATTCCGTCTCCTGGGCCAGACTGTTAACGACAGTATAGCCATAAGGTATCTAGCGCCTGCCGTGATCGGCGCTCATCGTCAGAAGGATGGTGGATCTCACGTTGGGCCCGGGTGACGGGTCGATGCTCTGGGAGGAGGGCGGGGAGCGTTCGAGACGATGCCCGGTCAGGCGGATCGGCCGACTTCCCGCCAGCTCCGAGCTGTATTCGACCAACCTGCGGCTCTATTTACCGATACAGAATGTATAAAATACTTTAAAAACATAAGTTTATGAAACTCGTGGAGCACTATTGGAGTGCTGAAATTTGCGAAAAAAAGTGTAAATATTGGCAAATTTCCTCTGCGTCGGCTCCTGACGACCCATTTTAAACTGGGATAAGTGGGAAACTGGGAGCCTTGTATACGCTTTTATCTCTATGAAATCAGTGCCTTGAGATCGCTCTTTCAGCCCCTTCTGCCAAACAAAATTATAGTAACATCGTTTTCTAAACGGATCCGTTCTCATTTTGAACGGACTTGACGCACAACGTTGTTGTGCATAAAATGACTAAAAAGCGATCAGGTAACTATGGCGGTTGAATTCAGGGATATATGGCTGGAGGCTTTCTACGACGAAGACCAAAGCCACAAGAAAATACCCAGCACTATTGAAGGCGCTCTGTTCAGAAAGATTCAGATTCTGGATGCCGCGACGCAGGAGTCAGACTTGAGGATTCCGCCGGGTAACCGTTTTGAACATTTGCAGGGAAACCTTTCTGGATGGTGTTCCATTCGGGTTAACAAACAGTATCGCCTGATTTTTCGCTGGGAAGATGGCACCGCCCAAGATACATATCTAGACCCGCATGTTTACAAGGGCTAGAGGAGGTTATGGTAATGAGGAATACAAAACGTCGTCCAGTGACAGTTGGCGAAATGCTGGTCAGCGAGTTTCTGGAGCCGATGAAAATAGAAATCAGTGAACTGGCCGAAGCAATGGGTGTGCACAGAAATACACTCAGTCGGATTGCGCATGACAAAGGCACGCTGACAGCACCCATGGCAATCAAACTCGCAGCGGCTTTGGGGAATACGCCGGAGTTCTGGCTGAATATTCAGCACGCGGTTGAGTTATGGGATGTTCGTCATCGTGCCTATGAACAAGAAGCTAAGAACGTGAGACGCGTAAAGCCCCACGAGTTACCTCTGAAGCAGGCCTGAAGCACATTTCGTTTCAGCCATGTTTCCCCTTTCGTTGGAAAGTTTACAGTAGCCGTGTTTGCGGCTCGGATTGGGCAAACTGGTATCCCATCGCCTTGTAACCTTTCTCGCGCTTTCGGAACATGCGTTCAAGCATTGGCAGGCTGTTGTCCAGGTAGTCGTAGACAGTAACTTCCTGCTTACCGTCGGCATCCCGGTGAATCCTGCCAGCATACTGCGACAGTGTTCCTTTCCAGGCGATGGGCAGAGCCAGAAACAAAGTGTCCAGCCGAGGCAAGTCAAAACCTTCACCAATGTATTTCCCGGTTGCAACAATAACTTGAGTTTCATGCAACTGCGATTCGGCAGCCCGGCGTTCCTTGACGCGCATCCCGCCGCGCAAAACAACCGACGATATAGACTCAGCTTCCAACAATGTTGCCAGCGTCTCAGCATGCTCTCTTCGTTCGGTCAGCAAAAGACAGTTGGCCTCGTTTTGAACGCAGCGCACGACATCCCGAACTATATCCTGATTCCGGGTAGTGCTATGGGAGAGCCAACGGTAGACGGATGCAATGTGTGGTCGTTCACCGTTATTCTGAAAGATGTCCGTTGGTGGCGTTTCATGACGTTCTCGAACGATGACACGCTGGACAAACTTAGACCCATGTTCAGCCCTGACTTTGTGACGAACGGGTCCTGCGACCATAAACATGATTTTTTGGTGGCCATCCTGACGGTCAGGCGTTGCGGTAAGGCCTACAACATATCGGGCGCTGACTTCGTTAAGCAGCATTTCATAACGGGGAGCTGAAATGTGATGGCATTCATCGATGATGACCTGCCCGTATTCCCGGACTTTACTTGAGACCGTATTATCTTTCTTGTTGATCAGGCTTTGATAGGTAGCAACGTCGATCTGACCAGTAGGTTTCTTTTTGCCACCGCCAATCACACCTACGGAGGCACCCTCAATAAAGGTCTCCAGGCGCTCCTTCCATTGATCCAGTAACTGACGACTGTGAGTGAGGATCAGCGTGTTTACCTGCCGCTTGGCGACAATGCCAATAGCGGTTACGGTTTTGCCGAAAGCGGTCGGAGCATGAAGTATTCCGGTATCGTGATCGGCAAGCGCCGTCACAGCCTTTTCCTGATTACGACGCAGCGTTGCTTTCAGGCTCACTTCCGGCAGCAACTGGCCGGGCATTCTGCGGTCATCGATTTCTACCGTTATTCCCTGTTCGTGTAACAGTGCCTGGAGATCATCAAAACAGCCTCTCGGTACCGAGATATAACCTTGCTCAATCCGGGCACATGATATGTAACGAGGGATGCCATGAGTTGAAAATCGAAGTGCCTGGGTTTTGAAAAATACTGGATTGGCAAAGCTCGCCATGCGCTTTATTCGTGCCGCCAGTGTCCCGGGTATGTCTGACAACTTCATATAAATGTGATTGGCCAGGGTAAGCGTGATGCTCTCGGGACATCCTGAAATTATCCCTGTATCGACCGGTAAAGCTTGTTCCCACGGCAACGCAACTTCTGCTATCGCATCAGAATCAGGCTCATTTCCAACCATATCTCGAAGCTGAGCCAGCGAAACGGTCTTTTGCTGGCTAAGTAGCGCCCACTGATCCGGATACGCGGTTAGCTTATCGTCGACGAATACAGTACATCCGCGACTTCGCGCCTCATGCTGAAGCGGAAGGGCAATCAAATTGCCAAATCCACCATCGGGCATCGTATCTTGGTTGGGGAATAGCCGGTCATAAGAATCGAAGGACAGGCCCGGGTGGCGTTCCATGGCTTTGTCCAGCAGCTTGAACCCCAAAGCCCTCGCGGACCAGGCTGGAACGGCGTCCGAAAAGAAGACCCATAGGTGGGCACCCGCACCGGACCGGGAGATCTCTACAAGATAAGGGACACATTCATCACGACAAGCCTGGGCCAACGCACGAACATCTGCTCTCCAGTCCTCCTTATCAAAATCTACAGCCAGCAGATAACAGGAACTGTCCGGCAACAATGGGTATAACCCTGCTACATGCTTGCCGGACAGGTGGTCATACACTGCACTGAAATCCAGAGGCTTGAACTTTTTGTGAGGGCACTCACCGCACTTGATCCGGGGTTTCTGACAGATGCCCTGTACCCACTCATTTGCACAGGCGACAGCATAACCGGAACGTCCATTCGAGCTACTTTCCCAGCGAACCGCATAGACATCCTGTCGGCCGCGAAAGAGCCCCCGGAATAACTCAGCTTTTTGATTGGGAGTCAATTGCATTGATGTGGGTGATTGTGCAGCTCGCTGAAGCTCGTTCCTCCGGGAAAGCAAGGCTACTTTTTCCTTCTCAAGCTCAGATAACCTCAATGCAATGGCCGCAAGCTCTTCTTCTATTTGGATATATGCCTCCCAACGCTAAATCAGTCAACCACAATGATCTTTCTTTGAATATTTGACTGATCCTATCAGATATAGATTCCTAATCAGTAAAACAAATGACCGCGTTTTCTTACCAGTAAACAGCCGGAGTCAATAAGAATGGCCCCGCGACCTTGGTTTCGGGTCATCCAGAATAGCACCTGCCACCGCCGTCAGAGTAATTGCGGCGACGCTTTCCATAGGTAACCTCTGCTGATCAAAAGTGGCATTTTCTTTTATAGCCAATGATATGCATGCCCCGCCAACTTTTCGCTACGTCCGGTTTTTAACTTTGTTCTGTTAGTACAAACTATTGATTTAAAAGAATTATTTTTAGTTTTCCTCTTGCGTATTCTCAACCTCATGAGAATATTTAATAAAAGCAGGAGGACATAATGAAAAGATTAGCACCCTTAACTACAGCAATATTGGCCGCTGCCCTGGTTGGCTGCGCGGCCACCCCACGAGCTTACAATCAGGAAGAGTTTCGGGCTTTAAACCTGGCGAGAGCCGGTGGCATCTACGATATGGACTTGCGTGATTCTGGGGATGGCTCTCGCTCCTACAGTAAAGGCATGTTGGTGCCATTACTGGATCTCGCCAGCCTGGCGACTTCATTCGATGCACCGCTTCGACATCTCTCGGGTAGCCAAACGTTTCTGTTCAACGCTACTGACATCATCCCGGCTTATTCATGAGGCCGGCCCGAAAACGAAGATAGCGGATGGTATTCTCTTGAAAATTCAGTGTGTTCCGCCAAGAATCTGAACCAAGAGAGCCATCCGCTATGGGTGAAAGCCTATCCACCT